>JAFTJI010000034.1 GCA_017456495.1 Lentisphaeria bacterium
CGGTTCTGATATTTTCAATGGTTTGCCGATCCCCGGTGTGATCTCCGGTTTTTCTCCGGAAAATATTCTCTCATCTCTTGCATTGCTGTTGAAAGAGATTGCAGAAGGAAGAAAAACTGTTATCAATAACTATCCGTCATCAGTGATCCCGGCAGGGAATGTTGAAGCTCTGAAGATGATTTCAACTGTGTTTGAGTCTGTCGACGGTGAGTGGCGCGGGCTGGGGAATGTTCCCGGCGGAAATTGGAAAATCCGCAATGGCTACAGCGTTTTTGATGCGATGAAACGGTTTTCTGTCTTGCAGGAACCCCTTCCGCCGCATCAGGATCGCGGCTGCCGCTGCGGTGATGTGCTGAAGGGCAGAATCACGCCCCCGGAATGTCCTCTGTATGGCAAGGTTTGTACTTCTTCGCATCCTGTTGGAGCGTGTATGGTGAGCGAAGAAGGTGCCTGTGCTGCATATTGGCACAACAGGGAGGCAGTATGATGGAACTTCCTGAAAAAATCATGTTGTCCCAGGGGGGGGGCGGTGCGGCTTCTGCGGCTCTCATTGAAGCGGAAATCGTTTCCAGATTTGCTCAGAATGGCATTCTCGCCGGGTTGCCCGATGCGGCTGCTCTGCCGGAAGGAATGATTTTTTCCACCGACAGTTTTGTTGTGACTCCCCGGTTTTTCCCCGGCGGAAACATTGGAAAATTGGCAGTCTGCGGAACGATCAATGATATTCTTGTCAGCGGCGGGATCCCGAAATATCTTTCTCTTGCCATGATTCTGGAAGAGGGGTTTTCCCGGAAAGAACTTGGCATGATCCTTGATTCTGTTAAGAAAATGGCTGATTCTGAAGGTGTTCAGATCGTGACCGGTGATACAAAAGTTGTTCCGTCCGGAGCTGTGGATGGTGTGATTTTGAATACTGCCGGAATCGGTTTTGCCCGGCAGGGGATCCGGCTCGGACGGGAATATCTTCAGTCCGGGGACAAGATCATTGTGAGCGGCGGGATCGGTGAGCACGGCATGGCGATCCTTGCTGAACGGCACGGTATCAGCGGAGCGGAAAGTGACTGCGCTTCCTTGCGGAAGTTTGCCGATGAAGCGTTCCGGATCGCGGGGCAGGGTGTCAAGTTGATGAGAGATCCCACCCGCGGAGGAATGGGAGCTGTTTTGACAGAACTGCTGAAAGGTTCCTCTTGCGGCGCGCTTCTGGAGGAAGAGGCAATCCCGGTTTCGGAAAAAGTCCGGACACTCTGCAAGATGACAGGGATCGATCCGCTGTTTGTGCCGTGCGAAGGACGGATGGTTACAATCGTTTCGCCGGAGTTTGCCGAAGAAATCGTGAAACGCTGGAAGGCTCTTCCCGGCGGCGAATTGGCGGCTGTGATCGGAACATTGGATTCCAATGCGGAAGAGATTGTTCTGGGCGGTGCCTGGGGCGGGAAACGGAAACTGATTCTCCCCGACGGAGATCCCTTACCGAGGATTTGTTAAGATGCACGAATTGGAAATTGCACAATCTCTGTTGAGAACGATCGACGACTGGCGGGACCAGAACGGTTCTCCGCGGGTTCTGTCCGTCCGGATCGAAATGGGTCTCCTGAGCGGTGTCGATCCTGATGCCATGCAGTATGCGTGGGAGGCTGCTTGTGAGTTTGCATGCGGCGGCATGATGAAGGATTGCAAACTTCTGATTGACCATTTGCCGATAAAATATGAGTGCCCCGGCTGCGGCCGGGAGTTTGAATCTGAAAAACTGGTTTCAGCCTGTGTTCATTGCGGAAAGGAATATCCCCGCCGCAAGGGAGGCAGAGAGCTGAATTTGAAAAGTTTAGAGGTGGAATAATGTGTAAAGATTGTGGATGCGATGGGCATCATCACCATCATCATGGTGACGGAATGCATGCTCATACAGGGGCAGACGGGAAAGTGTACTATCACTCCCACGAAACCTCCACGCGCGAGGTTCCTCTGGAGCAGGCGATCCTTGCGAAAAATGATAATACAGCCGAGCTGAACCGGGCATTTTTGAAAGGGCGCGGAACCCGCACCTTCAATTTGATTTCATCGCCCGGCGCAGGAAAAACAACGTTGCTGATAAAGACTTTGGAGGCGTTGAAAGCAGCCGGGATCCCCACAGCCGTGATCGTTGGGGATCAGTATGGCGAAATTGATGCTGACCGCATGAGATCGACAGGTGTTCCTGTAACGCAGATCCAGGTTCATGACAGCTGCCATCTGACGGCTCAGCAGATTTCTGCCGTGCTTGAGACTTCCGTGCCTGCCGGAACGAAGATCCTTTTTATCGAGAATGTCGGAAATCTGGTTTGTCCGGTGGCATTTGATCTTGGAGAGGATGAAAAGATCGCATTGCTTTCCACGCCGGAAGGCGAAGAAAAACCGCTGAAATATCCTGGTCTGTTCACGGCAGCGAAACTGGTTCTTCTGACAAAAATGGATATTGCTTCCGCCCTCGGCTGGGATAAAGAGCTCTGTATCCGCAATGTCAAGACGACTAATCCGCAGGCAGAAATCCTGGAAATCTCATCGAAAGACGGCTCCGGGTTTGATGCGTGGATCGATTATTTGAAGCATTCAATAACACAATAAAACATAACAAGAAGGGAAGAGAGAAACATGGAGAAAGTAATTAGCTCTTTGTTCGGGATGACTCATTGGGTGTTGTTAGCCATGGTCATCGCCCCGATTCTGCTGGGAGGTTTGACCTTTCTGGTTCAGAAACGGGAAAAACTCCGTACATTGCTGATCTGGATTTCCGCAGCCATCGTGCTCGCCGGGGGAATCCTTCTGGTCTGGCTGTCTACGGGCAATGAAGAAGGGATCGTGCAAACCTGGCAGTGGAATGTTCCGGCGTCCATTGGAAAGTATGGATTCAGATTGGATCTGCTTTCTTTCGGGCTGGAATCTTTTGTCTTGCTGGCTCTTTTGTACGTCGGGTTCAAAATCGAAAACGGCTGGGTCGTTTTTCTCGGTTTGATCCAAACGGGGCTGGCGGTTGCGGCTCACTTTGTCGGAGAACATGAGGACAGTCTGGTTCTGTTCCGGATCGACAACCTGACAAGAATTTTGATTCTTGTGACAGCTGTTGTGGGAAGTGCAATTCTGATCTTCTCCATCAACTACATGAAAGAACATGAAAAACATGCTCCGGAGGGTGCCGGTTCTTTGGGAAGATTTTACTTCTTCTTTATCGGGTTCCTCGGGTTCATGCTCGGGCTGGTCACATCCAATAACTTCTCATTGTTTTCCACTTTCTGGGAAGCAACCACACTTTGTTCCTACGCGCTGATCGGTCAGGATGGCGGTGAAGCAAGACGGATCAATGCCACCCGTGCGCTGCTGATCAACAGCTTTGGCGGAGTCCTGATGCTTGCCGGTATTTTCCTGTTGAAAGTGAATAATTGCGGCGAAGATTTCCAGAGCCTGACCGGTGCTTCTGTTACCGTTCTGCCTGCGATGCTTCTCTGTATGGCTGCATTTACAAAATCTGCACTGTTCCCATTCCAGAGCTGGCTGCTTGGAGCAATGGTTGCTCCCACACCGGTCTCCGCACTGCTTCATGCTGCAACGATGGTGAAAGCCGGGGTCTACCTTGTGATGCGTATCAGTCCTCATTACAGTGATTACAAACTGTTTATGATGATGATCGCATTTACCGGTGCGCTCTCGTTTGCGGGGGCGGCATTTCTTGCTTGTACGCAGTCCAATGCGAAGAAAGTTCTGGCATACTCCACGATTTCCAATCTTGGTCTGGTTGTCGCTTGTGCCGGAATTGAATCTCCGTTGGCTTATGCGGCAGGTCTATCCATCATTACGTTCCATGCAGTTTCCAAGGGGTTGCTCTTCCTGTGTGTCGGACGGATCGAACAGAAACTGGGCAGCCGCGATATTGAGAAGATGGACGGTATGCCGTACAAGATGCCGTTCACGACAATGGTTGCCATGATCGGTATGATGTCCATGCTTCTGCCGCCGTTCGGGATGCTGCTCAGTAAGTGGCTGGCGATCGAAGCAACGATCCATTCTCCGTTCCTGCTGGTGTTCCTTGCGACCGGAAGTGCTTTTACAGTATATTTCTGGGCAAAGTGGATGGGGCACATGCAGATTCAGGGATATCATGCAGATAAGCCTGTGGAAGAGATCTCCAAATCCATGAAGTTCTCTCTGGGCTATCTTGCGATCCTTGTGATTGTGACAGGTCTTCTTACCATGATGATTTTCCGGAATGTATTCACCACGATGGCGGCAGAAACATTCCCCGGAATTGATATGGTTGCAAAGATCAATTCACTTTATCATGAACAGGCGGAGTTTCCCTCTTATCTCGTGCTGGGCTGCCTTGCTCTCGGTCTGCTCTTCTCTGCGATCTTCATTGCGATCCTTGTGAAGAACAAAAATATCCGTCCTCCCTATCTCTGCGGTGAGAACGCGATCACGATAGAAGAAGAGCTGAACCCCGAGAAGAACAAGCTCGGTCTCCGCAGTTACGACTTCTATTCCGCCGGAGGAAAAGTGGAGCACGCTGTGTTCTCCAGCTATTACTTCCAGAACTATATCAACGAAAACCGCGTCTCCAAATATCTGAATTGGATCTCCTGGCTGTCGATGATCGTCTTGCTCGGCTGCGTGGTTGCTGCAATTACAATCAAGTAAGAAGGGGTAAGAAAAATGACATACATCAACATGATTATTGAATCACCGCTGCTGCGTTGTATTGCAGTGCTGATCCTTGCTCCGACTATCGGAACCCTGCTCAGCGGTTTCGACCGGAAGTTTACTGCACGTCTTCAGGGACGTGTTGGACCTTCTTTCTGGCAGCCGGTCTATGACATTCTGAAGTTATTCGGAAAACAGCAGATCCTTGTTCACCGCACCCAGCTTGCATATGCGATCCTGCATCTGTTCTTCATGATGCTGACCCTTGTGCTTCTTGTGTTGGGACAGGACTTGCTGATGATCCTGTTCTGTCAGGCATTCTCCGCTCTCTGTCTGGTGATCGCCTCCATGAGTGTGCGTTCTCCTTACAGCTGGATCGGAAGTCAGAGAAAGATTCTTCAGATGCTTGCTTATGAACCCACGCTGATCCTTCTGATCCTTGCGGTTTATCTTCAGAACAACAGCTTCCTCGGATTCAAGGTTTTGGAACGTGATACACCGCTGATCTATTCCATGCCGCTGATGTTTATTTCTCTGCTCTTCGTGATTGCGATCGAGTTCGAGAAATCCCCCTTTGACGTTGCATCTTCCCACCATGCGCATCAGGAGATCGTCAAAGGAACGACCCTGGAATTTTCCGGACCGTTCCTTGGATTGATCGAAGTTGCTCATGCGTATGAAATGGCAATGTTCTTCGGTTTGATGGTTGCGTTCTGGCACACCTCCATTATCATGGGGATCGTGCTTGCTCTCATCGGTTTTATTCTGGTGCTGATCATGGACAACATCTGTGCGCGTCTCACCTCCTGGTGGATGGTGCGTTTCATGTGGACGATTCCACTGACTCTGTCACTGGCAAATCTTATCTGGCTTTGGAGGTAAACTGAAATGTCCAAATTTACTGGCAAATCTCCCTGGGTCGTCCATTTCAACTGCAACAGCTGCAATGGATGCGATATTGAATTTCTTGCATGTCTGACACCGCTTTATGATGCGGAACGTTTCGGCGTTCTGCACGTTGGCAACCCGAAACACGCGGATATCCTCGTGGTGACAGGTTCTGTCAATAAGAAAAATATGCACGTTCTGAAAAACGTTTATGATCAGATCCCCGCACCGAAAGCTGTTGTGGCAATGGGCGTCTGCGCTGCAACCGGCGGACTTTTCGCGGATTGTTACAACGTTGTCGGCGGAATCGACAAAGTCATCCCCGTGGATGTGCATGTCCCCGGCTGTCCTCCGAAACCGGAAGCCATGCTTGACGGGATCGTAAAAGCTGTGGAGATCCTGAAGAAGAAAACCAAGGAAACGGAAACTGTTACGGAAGAACTTCCTGTTGTGATAGTGAAACCGAAGGAACTGCCGGCAGAAACGGCAGCCCCTGCAACCGCAAAGGAATCTGAAAAATGATGAAGATCAACGAAGAAGTCTCACTGGAGACAGTTGTCGGAAAAGCCGCCTCCCTGCTGTTTTCCGAATACCGCTTTGTCACAATGACAACTGTCGATTGCGATGAGTATTTTGATATTTACTATCATTTCGACAAAAATTATGAGCTTTACACGCTGCGGCTCAAAGTGGAAAAACCGGGTGTTGTTCCCAGCATTTCCAAGGCTTGTTTTGCCGCATTGATCATTGAAAACGAAATCCAGGATCTTTTCGGGATCACCTTCACCGGGCTTGTTGTGGATTATGAAAAACATTTCCTCCTTGCTCCGGATGCTCCTGAAAAACCGTTCTGCCATGTCCCCGGTGTCAAAATCACAACCGTGGATTCTCCCGCAGCAAAGAAAGATGAGGTGGCGAAATGAGTATGATCGTTCCTTTTGGTCCTCAGCATCCTGTTCTCCCGGAACCCCTGCAGCTCCGTCTGGAAATCGTGGATGAAACTGTTGTTTCCGCTCTGCCTGTAATCGGTTATGTCCACCGCGGTCTGGAACGCCTTGCCGAACAGAAAGATTTCCAGCAGGATACTTATCTGATCGAACATATCTGCGGTATCTGCTCTTTCATGCACAGTACAACTTACTGTACCGGTATTGAAGAGATTATGAACATTGAGATCCCGGAACGGGCAAAATATCTCCGTGTAGCATGGAGTGAAATGCACCGTATCCACAGTCATCTGCTGGCTCTGGGATTGCTTGCCGATGCGTTCGGTTTTGAAAGCTTGTTCTATCAGATCTGGCGTACCCGTGAACATATCATGGATGCTATGGAATACACCACCGGCGGACGCGTGATGCTCAGTGCCGCATGCGTTGGCGGTGTGAGAAAGGATATCAACGAAGAACAGAAGCAATTCGTCCTTGAAAAACTGGCTCTGATCGAAGCGGAATTCAAGGAAGAAGCACATGTTCTTCTGGATGATTACACCGTGAAAGCAAGAACTGTCGGCGTCGGTGTGCTTGATGCCAAGACTGCTTATGAACGCGGAGCTGTGGGACCGACTGCCCGTGCCAGCGGACTCAAGATGGATCATCGTATGACCGGATATTTCGCCTATGACAAACTTGACTTTGAACCTGTCGTGGAAAATGACTGCGATGCTTATGCAAGAACCAAAGTAAGGATCCGCGAAGTCTTCCAGTCCATCGACCTGATCCGTCAGGCATTGTCTGCTCTGCCCGACACCCCGCTGAAGACTGCATTCAAAGGCAACCCCAACGGTGAAGCTGCGGTCCGTGCAGAACAGCCCCGCGGAGAAGTGATCTATTACCTGAAAGGCAATGGTACAGATAAGCTGGCACGTTGCCGTGTCCGTACCCCAACTTTTGCAAACGTTGCGCCGATGCTTCACATGCTGAACGGCTGCAGCCTTGCCAACGTCGGTGTGATCGTCCTTTCTGTTGACCCCTGCATTTCCTGTACGGAGAGATAATTATGAAAATTGTAGTTATGCTGAAAACTCTGCTGTTCAACCTTTTGAAAGGTCCTGTCACCCGGAAATATCCGTATGAAGAACGGCCCCCGTTCCCGGGAGAACGCGGTGTGATCCTGATGCCCGATGAATCCAAGTGCATTTACTGCGGGATCTGTGCCAGAAAATGTCCGTCCAACGCATTGACTGTCACAAGAACACCGGAGAAAGAGTGGAAATATGAACGGTTCCGCTGTATTCTTTGCGGTGCATGTGTGGAAGCATGTCCGAAGAAATGTCTTGAGTTCGGCGACCGTAAAAAATAATCGGCGGATGCTCAAAAAAAACGGGTTTGCGGAGAAATGATCTGCAAACCCGTTTTTTCTTGTCAGATAAATCAGTTCCATTTGAAAACTGCAGAACTGATTTCATGAGACTGCAGTTTGCGGTAAGCTTCAATAAATCCATCAACTGTAAAAATGTTGCGGACATAACCGGAGGTGTCGATTTTCTTGGTCCGGATCAGTTCAGACACCAGTTTTCTGTCTTCAAACTCCCGGTCATAAGGTGTAATCAGCATAACGCCTTCCGCTTTGAAAAAGTTTGCCGGTTCGATAGAAATATTTTCGATATAGCTTGCCTGTAACACAAGTTTCGGAACATTTTTTATGTAACGGTTCGGCACTTCCCGCGGCGGAACTCTCAACTGAGAATATGCCAGTTTCAATCCGGCAGAGGTTCCGCTGCATTCGACAACAATATCATACTTGTTGCGTGAACAGCAGGATAGGCGTTCTGCTGCATTTTCATCGCTCAGGTCAACTGCAGTAAAGCCGTAGGATTCTGCATCCCGCAATCTGTTTTTGTCAATATCTCCGACCGTTACGCTTGCGCCGGATATCCGGAAAAACTCAGCAGAGAATCTGCCGATCATTCCCTGACCGATCACCAAGACATGATCTTCTTTTTGCGGTGCAGCCAGACACATCCCCCGGAAGCTGATAGCTGCAACTTCCGTAATTGCATAAGGCAGCAGCTCTTCATCATTCAATTCCGGCAAAAGAACATGAAACTCCGGATTTGCAGTATAAACATGATATGCACTCTGTCCACCCCAATAGGATTGTACATTTTCAAATTTACCGACCCAGCAGCTGGAGATCGCATCGCCGACCCGGAAATTTTTTACAGCACTTCCGACTTTAATGACTCTGCTTATGACTGCATAACCGGGAACGAACGGAAAGTGATCTTCCGAGCCATAACAACCGGAAAGTACCCGCAATTCTGTCCCCGGTGAAACAAACGTGTAAATGGTTTTTGTCAGCATTTGATCTTCTCCGAGAGGAGGAAGATCCACTTCTCTCATTTCAATTTTCTCTTTTGCAGCAAATACGACGGCTTGTGTCTTCATTTTCATCTCCCGTTTTTGAATCTTGTTGAAAATTTTTCCGTAAACTGTTTTGAAATATAATGTTCCCGGATGTATATTTCAATGAAAAATACTGTTGAAAAATGTTCATAAAAAGTAACTTTTTGTTCAGGAGGGATTATGTTGGAACAGCATGAATCATATTGGATCGGACGCCTGGCAGAGTTTTGCAATGTTTCTCTTTTTCATGCCGGAAGACTCCGGAATGACTCCGGAACTGTCTGGAAATTCCGGGGATATAACTGCTGGCATATCGTCACTCATGGAGAGGGCTATGTGATTTCCAAGGGGAAAAAATACCGTCTGAACAGGGGCGATCTTTTCAGCGTTATGGAAGATTCAGAGATAGAGTACGGTACAGAATCTGATGAAGGATGGGAGTTTTATTATCTTCGTATCGAAGGTCCATTGTCAAAAGAAATGACCGGAAGAATCGGTTTTTCTCCGGAAAGTCCGGTCATTCGTCTTTCACAGAAAGAAATGGTGATTTCCCGTTTTAAGGAATTGCTGAATTATACGAAAAGTCCGGAGTATGACACAGAATTTCTGGCAGGACAGGTACTGCTTCTTTATCATTCCCTGACGGAGGATTTTTCTGTTCCGCAAAGACGTTCATCTGAAGAAATTGCCGCCGAAGCAGATAAGATCATAAAGAATCCATATACAAGCAGTGTGAACGTGAATGAATTAGCGTCTATGCTTCACATCAGCAGAGGAAAACTGTTTTCAGTCTGTAAAGAAGTTTGCGGGAAATCTCCTCATGAAGTCTTGCAGGAGGCGCGTTTGAAACGTATTTGTGAACTGTTGAAAAACAGTGATTTGCCTTTGGCTCAGCTGGCACGTCAAACAGCTTTCCAGAACGAAAAATATCTGATCCGTTTTTTCAGAAAATATATGGGGATCTCTCCGGGAAAATACCGGAAACTCCAAAATCATTTCTGATTTACATGCAGAATTCCATCCCAGATAAACTTTTCCCCCCAGACCGGAAGATAGGCGTTTTTTTTCTGTTCGTCGAAAATTGCCAACTCGTTCCGTCCATCTTGAAATTTCCAACGCCATTTGTTGTACTCATGAGTCATTTCATGCAGATGAACGATGAAGGTGAGTTTCGCATTAATTTTCTTTGCGGCTTCAATCGCAGATATACCGTTACGGGGATGAACTGCATAGAGGTCGATTGTCTCTGATTTATTCTGCAGGAAAGAGTGATGACAGGTATCTCCACTGGTGAAAAATACAAAATTCCGGTTACCTGTCGGACAGATGATTTCCATTGGCATTGTGAATTTTCTCAAGCGGTTGTTATGATCAGATTCTCCGCAATGAATTGTCACACCATTGATTTCATGAG
>JAFTJI010000035.1 GCA_017456495.1 Lentisphaeria bacterium
TGTCAGATAAGTTTATCTGTGCTTTTTTCTACTTCTTCAGAATTCATCTTTGCTTAAAAGAATCTTCCAAACCTTATTCCTTCAAGAGTTTTGCCTCTCTCTCCGGACAGGTCCGGGCCATTCGCACTATTCAATTTTTCAAGGAACATCAGAAACTTTCGTTTCCGCATTCGTATTTTTTTATTTTCAAACTGTCACCGTTTAACGGGCAACGAGTTCTTAATATAGCATACTTTTTAACTTTGTCAAGCGAAGTTTGAATTTTTTTTCAAACTTTTTTCAGGATCATCATTTTTGCTTATGATCACCACTGAAGCGCGACAGGAGTTTAATATAGCACACTTTTTCGTTTTGTCAAATGCGATTTGAAACTTTTTTCATTTTTTTGAAAACTTATTTCAAATCATCCGGCAGAAGTTCTTTCGGATTTCGCATAGCGTTTAATATACACCATATTTTGCATTTGTCAAGCGATGTTTTTTATTTTTTTTCAATTTTTATTGAACCGTTTGAGTTCAACAAGCACCGCATTTATTTGCGACAGAAGCTTAATATACACCACTTCTTGAAAAAAGCAAATCACTTTTAAACTTTTTTTTATTTTTTTGAAAATTGTGCAGATATGGGTGCTTTAATAGTTTTTATACGTTGAAACAGTTGTATAGGCTTGATTAGATAATAAAACAAGCCTCGGGAAAAATCGAGGCTTGTTTCTCATAAGGTTACGGTTAAATCTCATATCTGTCTTTATTGCAGTCAACTCTCCGGAAATCTTCATCCGGTGTAAAATCCGGTTCGTCTGATCTATTCTCATGATAATGCTGCTTTGATTCCGGCAATCAACGCAGCAAGAAAAGATGTTACGAATACACCAATCAAGGTGATTAATGCGGTTTTTCTTGCTTGCCGCCACGCTGACGCGAAATCAATCAAGTCACGCGCTGTGTCACGGTATATTCCCAGCGGACAGTTTTTGTCTTTCTGTTCGAGTGTTTCCGTAAAGAGCTGTACCAGTTCCTGTTTTTCCTGTTCTGTCATACTGTGCCCCTTTCCAGAGTAATCATTTGTTTTGCTGCAGCAATCTGTTTTTCGGTCTTGCTGTTCCATGCGTGACTGCCAAACAACCTGACTCCGGTGTACATTTTCCAGGCAGTATATCTTCCTACACCAGCGAAATCAGTCAGAAACTTCTGAAAATACTGATCGGCAGTTTTACGAGGAAGATACTGGGAAGAGTAAAGCGCATCGTGGAGCAATGCGGCATAAATAAACCGATGTTCCAGAGGATGTCCAATGCTTGTCCAACAGATCTGAGGAATACTTGCGCCATCAAATACGAATCCCGGATGAATGGTCAGAATTTGCTGGTCCGGCAAGCAAAAAACGACGTGCTCCAGCAGGCTGATCTCTTTTTTTTCGTTTTTGCAATTGTCATCGCATTCGTGTTTGCACGGTGAATTACATACCAGGAATTCTGTTTTCAGAGCTCCTTTTTTCAACAAAAATACGTCCATCATGAAAAAAATCTCCTTTTTTCGACTTTTTTCTGTCAACTGTTGTCAGATTTTTGCCAAAAACAAATCTGCTGTAAATGTAAAAGTCAAGATTATATGTTTAATTATTTTGTTTTATCAGGTTGTTTTCAGTAACAGCAGCAGTTGGAATCAATATTTTTTCCAACTGCTGTCAGATTTTCCGGAAGGCTTGCTCTTTCTTAGATGTAAAGGTTGTTTTTATCAGAATTTTATATTCAGTTTTATCAGGTCGTATAAGTTAAGGCGGCAATTGAGAAGAAGTTTTTGTTTTTTCTTCCAATTGCTGTCAGATTTTTAAGAAAAATGATTCTTATTGGAATGTAGAGATCAATATGAACTGTTGTTCCCGTTTTTTATAAGTTTGTTGTATCAGAGTTTTATTTTTTGTTATATCAGGTTATTGAAATGGGGGCAGCAGTTCTCTTTTTTATACACAGATCGTTTGAACTTCACGATTTGCAGATTGAATCAGCTTTTCAGTGTTCTCTTTGAGCGAGGTACTGTTGGAACGTTATAAATTCGCCTTTTGATTTCAGGAAGAGGATCAACTCTTTCAGCCGTTCAGCCTGTTGTTTTCCTGCATGACGGACAACATATCCGGGGATGTTCCAGCGTTTCTCTTTAGACTCTTTTGCATATTCCCATGGGTGGGAGTACATGTTGTAGCAATGTGTCATTGCCAGTGTAATAACGGTTGCCAGTTTATAGACAGGCAGCGGCAGATTCTTGAAGGAGAGCCAGAACAGCGGGAAGCGGATCACCGGGATCGCTGAAACCGGGAACTGCCATAAGCCGCAACTTTCCTTGAACGGTTTGCAGGGGGCAGTGATATTACAGTACCGTCCGGGCAGCCAGACAGGATTCAGGCTGGATTCGTAAATGAATCCGGCATCTTTGATCTGCTGTTTTTCGACTTCAGCCAATCGTGCCATCCGGAATCCGGTCACATCTTTTCCGGAGAGTTTCTCCAGAAGTTCTTTGGATTCTTTCAAATGAGAGACTTCAAAACGTGAGTGGTCCATACCGTGAGATGCGACTTCGTGCCCGGTATTGACCATGCGGATGATCAATTCGGGATAACGTTCCGCGAACCGTCCGGTGACAAAAAAAGTTGCTTTTGCCCGGGTATCATCAAGAACATCGAGAATCGTTTCTGTTCCGAGCCGGGAAATTTCAAATTTATCCTGATCTGCAATGGATGCGCCATATTCTTCCGGAAGATCAAATTCTTCGATATCAAAAGAGAGCAACAATTCTGAACGTTTCATTTCCGGTAACTCTTCTTTATTCTGACCTGCCAGAGAACTCCGGCAAAACATTTCAATTCCTGGAACATGATTTTCAATCCCATTGACGAAAGTCTCAATCCTGATCGCAGGTTTACTTTTACCGGTGTTATTTTAAGTTTCCGGTTCCAGGAAATCAGGATGAATTCAGTATCAAAGACAAAGGTGTCTACTGTTGTGCGGAGAAAACTTTCTCTTCCGGTCCGGTTGAATCCCTTGATTCCCGCCTGAGTATCCTGCAGATTTGCCGGAAGACCGCAGAGCAGAGTATTCAGCAGTTTCAACCCGCCGGACAAGCATTTCCGGAAAGGAGTCAGAGCTTTCCCGTAACTTTCATTGCGGATCCCCATTACAACGTCTGAACCGTTCATGAGCTCCCGGAAACATTCTGCCACAGCTTCCCATCCAAAGGGGAAATCGCCATCGGTGTAAACCATATAATCACCGTCGGCATGCTGCACAAGATGCCGGAGCGAGTAGCCTTTTCCACGATTTTTCTCATATTTCAAAAAGGAAAAATTCCCATCGACGGCATCAGAAATACGCTGGATGGATTCCACCGGATAATACTCATCCGGGGCTCCGTCGTTGGTTATATAGAGATGAATGACGGCAGTACCCTCAAATGCCGAGCGCAAAGAAGTTATTGCATCAATGATCTGTTTTTCCCAGTTTCCCTGAGGTTTATAAAGCGGAAGCAGCACGTCCAGTTTCATGGTTTCTTTTCCCGGGGAATCTCATTTTCAGGCGGAAGAACCGCCAGATAACAGGTATAATTTTTTGTTTTGCCGAAACGGGCACGGTAGGGGATCGTATGCTTGATCCATACCGGTTCTGTTCCGAACGTCTTCTTTATATGCGGAGTGACTACGCTCCGGTCCTTGCAGATGATCAATGCTCCGTTTTTATTGATATGCTCCCTGTGAAGAGCTGTCAGCAGCGGGTCAGATGCGGGACATGCTTTGACCTTATACCCCATGGTATTCTGCAGCATGGAAGCCTCCCAGATATCCCCGATGATGAAAGGGATCTCTTTTCCGGTTTGACTGCGGTAGAAGTTCTGAGCAGTTTCCCGGAAGTCAGCCTTGCGGATATGATAACGGTATTTGCTGCTTGTGTTATAGTAGACGAGCGCGAACAGCAGCAGAGAGGCGGCAACCAGGGAGGTCAGAACAGCAAAAGCTTTTTTACTCCTGTCATTGAACCCGGCAGGGCAGAATGACATGATCAGGATTCCCGCAGGCAGAAACAGAGGAAAAGTCCAGATTGCCAGCACCCGGTGTCCACAGAGTCCCATGAGCAGCAGGAATGCTGTCTGACCGCCGATGAGACAGAGCGCGTAAGAAGCGGCTTGCGGATTGGAAACCCGCAGTTTTTCCAGCTTCCGGTTCCCGATCAGATACGTTACTGCCGCGGCAGCACTCATGCACAGCAGCGGGATCACAACGGCACCCAGAATGATCAGTATTTGCATAAAATAACCGTATTTTGCTTCTTCCCCGTGACTGATATAGTTGAATACCAGAAAATCGGTTTTGATCAGATAGTTGATATGCGGCAGAAGCAAAAGAAAAAAGAGGACCGCAGCGGCATAAGGTTTGATACTCAGCAGAATGCGGCGGGCATCCTTATTGATTATCACATAGAGCAGAAATGCCGCGAAAAGCACACCGGCAGAATATTTGCTCATGCAGGCGGCAGCACCGCTGACCGCAAGCAGAAGCCAATGATGCCACTTATTGGCGGTACACCCGCGGTAGAAGTAATAAATCATCATCGGAACAAAGAGCAAATGAGGGATATTCGCATTGAATTTCGGCGTTTCATAATTGTAAAAAAAGTAAAAAGTGATCAGCAAGGTTGCAATGACACTGTTATCCCGCTCGAAAAAGCAGCGGCTCAACTTGTAGATGTAGATAAATCCGATGGTCACGCAGATCTGGCTCAGCAGATATATGGCAAAGTTGCTGAATCCGAACAGCCTGCAGAACGGGTAAAGCATATATCCGGAAAACGGCGGATGCTTTGCGCTTCCCCAGTTGAAAGTGCTGCCCCACATCAGTGTTTCTGCCGGGTCAAAATGCAGGGTCGAGTGATAGGTCGACGGAACCAGGACCCACAACACCGCTGAGGCGATCAGGAACAAAACGAAAAACTTCTGCAAAAAACTTTTCTGTCCGAACGCCGGGCTGTCTTCCGGAAAATCCCGGTATGTTATTTTCTTGTTCAGAATGAACTGGAACATCGGGATAACACACAGAACGAGAACAGCTTTCAGAATGTACAGATTAACCACATTTTTGCCGTAATGGATCAACAGCGTCGACAAGGTCATGCCGCAGCTGGTAATGCAGAAATAGGAGATGAAACGGAACAAAACATGCGTGGATTTCTTGAAATTGTAGAAAGTATTCCCGGAAAAAGTAAAGAGAAATCCGCAGATATTTCCGATCAGGCTGGACAATTCCGGAGCAAGCCCGATCCAGCGGTTCATCACGCAAAAGATAGAATAATCCAGAACAGCCGCCATGACACCGATGATCGCGTAAAGCACAAAGTTGTGAAACCAGGAAAAACGCTCACATATTTTGCGGTACAGATCCCATCCGAAATTCCATATACCGGAAAAAATACCGGATCTGCGATCATCGGCGGTATTCTTTCCTGCCGATCCGCCCAATTCAGCTCCGCAATCCGGACAATGCTTCACCTCTGCCGCATCTGTTATTTCAATCTCTTTATTGCATGAAGAGCATTTCAATATCATACTTTTTCCTTTGGTTAAAAAATCATGGAAATAATGTACACCTGATATTTCAAAAATCAAATAGAAAATCTTTTTTTTGAGTTATTTTCCATCTGTTACAGAGGTAATTTCAAAAGTCCGGCAAAATTTAGCTGAAAAAGGATTGTTGATGAGCTGAAAATGGTAGGTTGAGAGTGGGTACCATCCTCCTTCGCTGAAGCTATGGAGGATAAACCGAAAACGCCCCATTTTACAGATCGCAACAAGAATTTTCTGACATTTTTGAAGACTTTTGAAATTACCTCTACAAATAAAAAACACCGTAATATCTGCAGCAAAAAAACTGCCGCAAAGTTTTGAAAGCTTTGCGGCAGTTACTGCAGCTTAAAGAACGATCAGTTTGTCCGGGACCGGTTCTTTCTCTTTGTACTCATCCAAAGGAATCAGTTCCAGCCGTTCATACCAGACACCTTCATCTCTGTTGACCAGTGAGTTCATCCAGAACATTCCGGTGGATTGCGGATTCTTCACAATCAGTTTACCCAGAACAAAGATCCTGTATTTTCCGGTGGAATCTTTCGCTTTGTCAAAGGTACCGAAAAGCAGCGGCTGTGATCTGTTCAATTTCTCATTGCCGTGATGATGGGCACGCATGTCAAACATTTTTCCTTTTTCACGCAATGTCTTCTGTTCAGCGCGGGCTCTCAAACGGATCACATAGACTTTTCCCGGTGTGAGATACTCGATAAATTCCGTGTAATACCACTGGATCCCCCACGGTTTTTTCCCGATGTGACGGGCTGCTCTCCCTTTCGCTGCAGCTTTATCATCCAGATGAGCTGCAAGTCTGCCGGCTGCAAGGGGTTTCCAGACCGTTACGGTGTTTCTGGAGTATTCTGCCGGATCTGCTGCACGGGAACTCCAGGCAAGTTTCTTTTCCCATTTTCCGACCCACTTGCTGCGCTTCATCGTGGCTCTGGCAGGAACATATTTCGCAAGAGATTTGGCTTTTGCAAGCAGCGTTTTGTAATTCTCAACGCCGATCACGGTCGGATTGGCAGAGAGCTTGAGACGGAGCAGCGGGATATATTCACGGGCAATACGGCCGTAATGAACAGGATCTTTTTCCGTCTTCTTCAGAGCGCGTTCAAAAATCGCAGTCATCCTGCTGATTTCATCTGCGGAATAGATCAGGGAGACACCGTCACCGGCAGCCTTACGGGCGGCAGCGAACCGGTTCCATGCCTTACGGATCAGGGCGATATATTCCAGCATTTCCGGGGCGGCTTTGCCATAGAACGCATTGACAAATTCCGGAATCAGTTTTTCAATATCCTGATCGGGGTTCCAGAGAAGCTGACTGTAAACCCATTTTTTCAGCGGTGTCAGAGATTTACCGCCGTTGGAGCAGTCGGCAAAATATCCGGTAATATCCTTTTCTGCAAGGAGTTTGACTGATTTTGCAAACTGATCAAAAGAGGGATACGGCATGTCGTCTGTTTCCAGATAGTCCCAGAAATAAACATTGTCGCAGCTCTTGAAGCAGTCGTCGATATTTTTGTTGATCTGCGGATTGTCCGGCAGCGGGACAAGCATCATCACATTGTTATATCTGGAACCGATGGGCGCAAGGAAGAGAACCACATTCGGGTGGGCTGTGATCCCGCCGGTATGCAGTTTGCCGTGACCGTAAACAAGGGTTGTCAGGCGGATATCCGGATAGTCTTTCACCAGAAGTTCTGCGACTTTGTTTGCGATCATGAGCTGAACGCCGGGAAGACCGTGTTTTTTGATCAGCGGTTTGCAGTTTTCACACTCGCAAGCGGTGGTGGAACCATCGTTGCAGGAGATGGAGAAATAGCGGGCGTTGGGTGTCTTTTTGATCAGATTCCGGACATATTCCGCCATAAGTTTCGGGATCTCCGGATGGGTGTAGCAGACGGAACCCATGTGTGCGGTCTGTTTGACCCGTTTTCCATTGAGCAGGGAGAAATATTCCGGGTGGGTGGCATAATATTTCTTTGCGGGGATCAGTTCATAATAAGTATGTACAAAGAGATTGGAGTTTTCCACGCCGCCGGACTCTTCGGGGAGGTAGGAGAGATAGGAAAGCGGGGCAAGACGGAGGAACATCACAGCTTCCGGATTGCTTTTGTGGGCATAATTATAAAGCAGTTCACGGGCTTCAAAAGGCGGCGTATAACTGCGGGCAGTCACTTCCAGAGCCTTATTGCTCAAGTCGGGGATCACCACAAGTCCGGGATCTTTTCCGGCGGGGATCTCACCCTGCGGTTCTGCATAATAACGGAACCCGAGATCTTCCTGCATGAAGCTGATAACTCCGTTCAACGGTCCGGGATGTCCGCCGCGGATGAAAACATTTTTTCCTTTCACATCAACAGAATATCCCTGAAGACGGAGCTTTTTGGTAAAGCCTGCTTCTTTGGCAAGATCGGTGTTTCCGACACTGATCAGGTTTCCGTCGGCGCGGTCTTCCCGCTTGGCGGAAATGGTCGTCTTTGTCATTTTGCTCAGATATTCGGCAAGCAGACGGGCGGCGTACCGCTCCTGAACAGTTGGTTTCACCGGATAGACGACGGTATAGCTTTTTGCCGGGTCCAGCTTGATTCCGGCGTTGACCAGAAAGGCTGTACAAACGAAAAGGATTGCAAGAAAGATTTTTTTCATATGAATAACTCCTTAATTTTTGCAGGGGAATTTTTTGACATGTTCCAGCGCGCCGGAAAGAGTTGTCACAGCGGAACCGATGCTCTTGTCGCAAATTCCATAGAAAAGTCTGATTTCATCTCCGGCAACGATATTGGCACAGGGGAAAATACATTTCGGATAAGGTCCGGTCTGTTCCAGTTCACCTTCAGGTTCCATCACAGGTTCAGGGGTACGGCAGAGAATTTTCCGGGGATTTTCCCGATCCAAAAGCATCAGCCCGATCCGGTATGTTCCGGGACGGTCGACGCCATGATAGAACATAAGCCAGCCGTCATCGGTGGGGATCGGCACACCGGAAGGACCGACTTTCATCTTTTCCCAGGCCTGTTCCGGCTGGAAAAGCATGAAATCATCGGGGATATCCACGCCATCGACCATGTTCCACGGCATTTCGATCTTGTCGCTGCACCATTTATTGATGGTATCAGTATAGAGCAGCCAGGTTCTGCCCGGCTCGTAGAACATGGGCAATGCCCACGCAGGAGAGGAACTGGGGCGGTGCAAATAGGCATATTTCCCGTTGATTTTTTCCGGAAACAGCACCACATTGGCATCGTTGAAGAAAGGACTGGACAGCGCGCCCATCCGTTTGACGGTTTTCCAATCTTCCGTGACAGCCAGACCCACGCGGCGGTTGTTCCGTTCCCAACTGGGGGCATTATCCCCGCCGGGACCGAAGCGGCGTTCGCCGCGCGCCCAGTTCCGCATACTCATATAGCGGGCGGCATAAGTAATATAAAACTTTCCGTCGAGTTCCGTCACCCGGGGATCTTCCACAGTTCCGTGATCAAAGGCATTTTCATCGGGATCGGGAGAGAAAAACGGGGTTTCGTTGATGGTAAAATTCACTCCATCGGTACTTTCTGCATAACCGAGGAAGTAGTTTCCGCCATTGTTCCCGGCGGTGAAAACCATCCGGTATTTTCCGTCATACACGGCAACTCCGGGGTTCATAACAGTTCTCGTCATCCATTCAAGATCATCGTTTGTGGTCAGAATCGGATTATTAAGGCGCATAATCTTCATTGTCAAACAATTTCCTTTCTTCAGAGGTCTGACATCAACAGTTTGAAATTCGTGGGAGTTTTGGTAAATTCAATTTCAGAGACCTGAGAGGCAGAGCCATCGACATAGCCGACATTTGCTTTTTGAGTATGGCGTAAGCAAATATCCCAGTATCCAGCCCCGGTTATACTGGCTGTATTATAAAACCAACGCGTATTTCTTGTCTTAAGCCCGGCAGGAGAAATTTCAGAAATATAAACAAAACGCGGATTCATTTTATTCAGTTTGCATTTTGCCGCAGGCATCGTTGGCTGTCCTGCATCTCCACGGGTTTGATACGAACCGCAAATCATATTTTTTGTTCTTTCTGACGGGCAGTCAAAAACTTTGTCATCTGCAATATACGCCTTCGCTATCTGACCGCCCTTTCCGGAATGATAACCGGTTATAAAATTACTGAGATTCCAGCTGTATGCATTACTGGCTGGCATCATACTGTCGTAGTCTTCTGAATACAGAATACACCCCAGCATGACCTGTTTCATATTTCCGGTACAATTGGAACCGCGTCCTTTTTCTCTGGCTGTATTCAGTGCCGGCAAAAGCATACCCGCCAGAATCGCGATGATTGCAATAACTACCAGAAGTTCGATCAACGTGAATTTTCTTACAGATTTATTCATGTCCGATTTTCCTTTCGTTTTTTGTCTTTTTCATTAACTGCTGTAAATGCTTTATTTCTATTACTAATATACTGTAATTTTTTGATTTTGTAAAGATTTTAAAAATCCCAAAACATATCTGATTTTCCCAAAACAAAAAACTTGAAAAATCTCTTCTGACAGACTATAGTATATTAAGATACTGAGGAGATGAGATGGGAACACCGCATGACATTATCAAAGTAAAATCTTCAAAAAATTACTTGAGTCTTCTGAACAGGGAAGATGATTTCCGGGTGCGTTATGTGGACAGTAATCATACTGTCGTAACATCTGACGGGATCTGGGAATCTCATACACAGGTCAGCTATGAAATCATTCTGCTGAATCGCGGAAAATATAAATGTATCCTTGATGATTGCGAAATTGAGCTGAAACCGTGGGATATGCTGATCGTGCAGGCTGGACAGAAACATAAGGATTTTTTGTATAAAGGCTGTTCCATGTTTGCATTCCATTTTCATCTATTCCCAGCATCTGACGGAAAACTGCCGCCATCAATATTTTCGCCGGGAATAAAACCGGAACAACAGAAATTACATCTGGATGATAAAGCATTTTTCCTTTTTCTGATCCGGAACCTGATCACTCAAAACCGTGATACCAAAGACAGTTTTGAATATTTTCATCTGCATAACGCAATTTTCGGAGTGATATTCCGGAAAATTCTTTTGCTTTATCCAAAAAATATATTACATGAAACCGTTTCGCAGCAAATCAATATCGGAATGGATACATCCAAAATCTATTCTGTGTTCTCACGGCATCTGGCAGATATGCCGGATCTGGATGAACTTTGTTATGAATGCGGGATGAGCCGCAGCGCATTGCACCGGCTTTGCCAGGAACTGTTCAACATGCCACCAAGGAAGGCGTTTATACACTACAAAATCCTCCAGATCCAGAATTTTATAACAAGAAATCCAAACGTCAGAGTCAAAGAATTGAGTGAAATCTTCGGTTTCAAAAATCCGTTTCATTTTTCCCGGGTTTTCCGGCAGGAAACTGGAACCTATCCAAGCTATCTCATGAAAAAGTAAGAGTTTTTTCCTTATTCGCTTTTCTTCTGCGGAAACGGGATCTGGGCGAGAAGGATCGCCAGAAAAATCACACCGCAGCCGATCAGTTCCCTGACAGAAAGATGCTCCTTCAGGAAAAGCCAGCCGCCAATGACCGCAAACACAGATTCCAGACTCATCAGCAAAGTCGCTGTTACAGGATGAAGATATTTCTGTGCAACGATCTGAAGAGTAAACGCAACCGCACTGGAACCGATCCCGCAAAACAGCCAGAACGGAAGAGCTTCAACAGTCCCGGCGGCAGATTCCCGCAAAAGCAGCGAGGCAATCCCGGAAAGAACCGCTGCTGTCAGAAATTGAAGACAGGAGAGTCTGACACAATCACATTTCGGAGCGTAGAAGTCGATCACAAGGATATGCAGAGAGTAGACCACCGCGCAGCCGATCACGAGCCATTCTCCCATGCCGAGGCTGCCGATCCCGCCGCAAAGCAGCCACGTTCCACCCATCGCCAACAGAACCGCCAGCCACAAAACCGGTGAGGTCTTCCGCTTGAAACACAACCCCAGAAGAGGAACGATAATGATGTATAACGCCGTCAGAAAACCAGTCTTCCCGGCAGAAATATATTTCACTCCGCACTGCTGAAGAAAACTTGCCGCCGTGATCGCAAAACCGCACCAGAACCCGCCGGAAAGCAGAGTCTTCTGCTCCTGACCGGTCTTCGCATCCCCCCAAAAAGTCATCCGCTTGAACCGGAACCGATCCATAACAAGAATAATCACTGCCAGTGCAGCCGCCCCGACGATAGAGCGCAGCATGATAAAAAACATGGGATCGACCAGCTGCGCCCCTCTGCTTTGGGCAGAAAAGCCTGTTCCCCAGATCACTGTCGCGATCAGCATCGCAATCGTACCATACAGTTTTTCCATCATCGTCCCTCTGTTTTTGAAATTGCCTGTAAAATAGCATACAATAAAAGGAATACAAACAAGACAGTTCATTTTATTGGAAAAAGGCTTGTTTTTTAGCGGAATGATGGTATATTAAACACAAAAATCAAAGAAAGAAAAATAAGGAACGAACTCGTGTTATTATTTCTCATCCGGCACGGAGACCCCGTTTATTCTCCGGATTCCCTCACACCGAAAGGAAAACTTCAGGCTCAGGCATTGGCAAAACGCTTCGCAGTTCATGGACTCGATAAGATTTTTGCTTCTCCCATGATCCGGGCACAGGAAACTGCCAGACCTACCAGCGAAATGCTGAATATTCCCATTCAGATCGAAGACTGGGCAAGTGAAGATTATGTCTGGAAAGAGTTCACTGTCAAATACAACGGCGACTTTGTCCACTGGCTCTTCTTCCGGCAGAATACAGAGTTCCTGCAGAATGGCGATGAACTCCTCGGCAACGGAAACTGGCAGGATGGCAAGAGTGTTCAGGAGCTGGATGTCAGAGCCTGCTACAAACGGCTTGAACGGGAATCTGATGCTTTTCTGGAACGGCTCGGATATAAACGGGAAGGATACGGACTGTACAAAATCCTCAGACCCAGCGAAGAACGCGTCGCGCTCTTCTGTCATCAGGGAGTAACGCTTCTGCTGGTTCCCTATCTGCTCGGGATCCCGCCGCATCTCTTCTGGAGTTCCTTCGACGTGAACCACACCGGTGTCTGTGTTTTTGAGTTCAGAAACAATCCGAACGGAATCACCTCCCCCAAGTGTATCAGTTTCTCCGATTGCTCCCATCTGCTGAATGAAGGGCTGCCTTATCAGTTCCTGAACGAAATCGATTTATAAAAATTGCCCGGTTCCTAAAATAGAAAACGGGCAAAAAAAATACAGACAGCTTCCCCGGACAAAAGAGCCGGAGAAGCTGTTCTGTTATTTCAGTATAGATAACCAATTAATCTAAAAGCCCTGACAGGGCGACAGAAATAAGGCTGAAACATCTCCAATTCTGTCGCCCTGTCAGGGCTTTATAAGGTTTTTATTCTGTCCCCGGGGCTGCGCGGTCCTACAGACCGCTTACCCCGGGCTATATTCTTACGGGGCTTACAGCCCCTTTTGCCCTTTCAGGGCTGTTTAATGCACCTATTTTCAGGTTTTTACGGCAGGCCCTTTGATTTTTCCGCGATATTGCCTCAGAACCCGAAAATCTCTTTGGAGCTCAGCTTTTTCACTGTTCCGAGCTTGGAAAGCTCTTTCAGGAGTTTTGCATCCGGCTTCCCGACAATGACAATATCGTAATTGCAGGCAGAAAGTTTCTTTGCAGCCAGAGCCCGGAACTCTTCTTCACTCATATTCTGAACAGCTGCATAGAGCCAACGTCTCCAATCGCCCTTCAAACCGGCGCGTTTTGCAGTACAGAAGTGATGATAGACAGCAGCTCCGAGTTTCCGTTCTGCTGCAAGTTTTTTCAGGACAGAGAGTTTTGCCGCATTGAATTTTGAAGCGTAGAACGGAACGTTTTTCAATAATTCCTGCGCAGCTTTGATCGCCTCTAATGCCTTATCCGGCTGTGTTTCTGCCAAGATGTAGGAACGTGCCGCATAACCTTTTTCTTTCTGCAGAAGATAACATCCGTTGGCGGAATATGCCAGTGCGCGGGATTCCCGGATCTCCTGGAAAACGATTGCATCCAGCCCCTGGAAGAAATATTCATTGATCATTTCGTCAAACGCCATATCTTCCGGCTTGAAGTTCTCCCCGGAGGAGA
This sequence comes from Lentisphaeria bacterium, assembly GCA_017456495.1. Lineage (GTDB taxonomy): Bacteria > Verrucomicrobiota > Lentisphaeria > Victivallales > UBA1829 > SIG79. The sequence goes on from JAFTJI010000035.1 coordinate 13,765, forward strand.
TCAGACCGATAGAAAGCTGAACTTTGTCATAATTAACGACCCAGATCGTAGGTTTATCCACTTTCCGGACGGGGTAGAACGGGCGTTTGGGAACTTTTTCCCCTGCGGCGACCGGGAGTTTTTCTGCTTCAACAGCCGCAACCGTCATAGGTATATTTCCGGAATAGATCAGCTTAGTGGAACTTTCCGTAAAGAGCTGCAGCAGGAGAGCTGTCAATTCTTCTGCCTTCACTGCGCGCAGTTCCTTTTCAGACAGAACATTGGCAAATGGATTGGAGGGACCGTACCAGGCATAGTAAACGGTCTGCAGGAAGTTCTGGGTCGGATTTTTCTTTGTATCGGCACGCCCCTTCAGAAGCAGAGGAATATATCCTTTCAAAGCAGCCTGATCCGGTTTCATGTTCCGGAGAAAATGATTGAGCAGAGCCATTGCATCGGCAAACCGTCCGACAGGACCGCTGATTTCCAGAGTTGTGTAATACGCTGTGGTGTCTGTCGACATCTTCATCCCAAGCTTGTAGAACTCCTGCCGGAGTTTGCTGGCAGAATATTTGTCTGTTCCGAGAAACTCCAGATATCCCAGCGCAATATCGATCCGTTTGTTATGATATTTTCCGCGCGGTGAAATGAGCTGAACACGGAACAGTCCATCACCGTAATCTTTTTTGATCCGGATGACTTCTCTGCCGGATGCCAGTTTCTTTGTGGAAAGGACTTTTGCTTTTTCCAGATTTTCCGGTTGACCTTCCTGCGACGGAAGTCTGAAAAATTCCTGTGCGAAAGCAGAAAGTTCTCCTGTTTTCAGCTTGATAGGCGTAATGGGCGGTTTATCCACTTTCACGACATTCGTCGGTTTTCCGGAACGCTTATAGATGATCACGGAGTGTTTGAAGTATTTCCGGATAAACTCAGCCAGCTCTTCTTTGGTCACTTTTTCAACTTCGCCCGGAATATTGAGCAGATCGGAATAAGCAGAGCCGGAAAGGAAGATATCCGCCAGTTCATCATTGAGTTCACCGGAATTTCCGCTTCTCAGTTCCGCAATGCGGACACGGGTATTTTCTGCAACAGCGCGGATCCGCCAATCTTCAAATTTTCCATCTTCGACCAGTTTCAGCTGTCCCAGAAGCAGATCTCCGACCTGTTCCAGAGTCTGCCCCTCTTTTCCGATACCGGCAAGCATGAAAATAATCTGATCCCGCAATTCAAAAGAGAACGCAAAGACACTCAAAACTTTTCTGGAACGGAGCAGATTCTGTTCCATGATCCCGTATCCGTTATCGCAAAGCAATGCCGCAATGATACTGGCATACATTTTGTTCTTCGGGGTCAGAGGGATCTTGACACTGATCCGCAGATGTTCCGCATCGGCTCCGGTAACGGAAATCTTTTTTGTTTCTCTGAGCGGGGTATCTTTGTAAACGACATGCTCCGGTGCAGGTTTTGCCGGGAGGGTTCCGAGGGTCTCTTCCAGCATATCCATCGTTGTTTCATAATCCAGATCACCGGTCATGATGATCGCCATGTTGGAAGGTACATAGAACTTCCGGTAAAACGCCATAGTATCTTTCATGGACGGAAGTTTGATATGTTCCGGAAGCCCGATCACAGAACGCCCGATGGGGTGTCCGGGGAAAAGATGCTGCAAAGAAGCATCCTGAGACTTCCGGTAGTCGTTATCCTGTCCGCGGTTGAACTCTTCATAAACCGTTTCCAGTTCTGTATGGAACAGACGGAGAACGGGATTTCTGAACCGTTCCACTTCCAATTTCAGGAATTTTCTCAATTCAATGGAGGGGATCTTTACAACATAGTTGGTATAATTATAACTGGTTGCCGCATTCAGTCCGCTGCCGCCGAGGGAGTCGATCATCTTGGAAAATTCGCCGGGAGAAGCATACTGCGCAGCTTCAGCGGAAATTCTGTCGATCTCCTTGTAGATCTCAGCCTGTTTTACCGGATCTGCAGTGTTCCTGCGCTGTTCAAAGAGTTGTTCCAGACGATCCAGGAGTGGTTTTTCTTTTTTCCAGTTGAGCGCGCCGATCCTGTCAGTCCCCTTGAACATCATGTGTTCAAAATAGTGGGCAAGTCCGGTTGAGTTCACCGGTTCATCCATTGCTCCGGCATTGACGATCGTCATAACATTGATGGTCGGCTCTGCAGGATTCACAGAGAGATAGACCTTCATCCCGTTTTTCAGCTGGTAGATCCTGACGTTGAATGGATCTTCCGTTGCATATTGAAAGGTGCGCCCTTTTTTATCAGTTCCGGTTTTCATTACAGACTTTCCAAACAGAGCAGGGACAAGAAAAGCTCCTGCTGCAATCATTGTTAAGATTTTTTTCTTCATTGTCAAACACCTTGTCATCCATTGTTGAACCTGATTTTCCGGTTTTATGAGGTAATTTCAAAAGTCCGGCAAAATTTGGCTGAAAAAAGATTGTTGATGAGTTGGAAATGGTAGTTTGAGCGTGGCTGCCATCCTCCTTCGCTGAAGCTATGGAGGATAAACCGAAAACGCTCCATTTGCAGATCGCAA
>JAFTJI010000036.1 GCA_017456495.1 Lentisphaeria bacterium
AAACAGATGCTGGAATCAGGATCCCGGCGATTCAAAAAATCGATCAATCAAGCAGGGAGGCTCTTGCAAGATCTTTTATCCTCTCTGTTTTGAATGACAAACCTGCTCTGATGTGGGAGTGTTTCTGTCCGGACACAAAAATCCTCTTTGAAGCAAAAGCGGAAAGCGGGAATGAAAAACCGGAAGAAGTAAAGTACAAATTCTGTGCTTTTTTCAAACTTCTGCTGCAGAAGGACCTTGCAAAACAGAAAGATCTCAATAAGCTTGTCATGGAAGTAAAGCCCAGTCTGATCCAGATAGAAAACAAATGGTATTTCAGCATTATGCCGGAGCTTCAGTCATGTATTCCGGAGATAAAGAAAATTGATCACTCAAGCCAAGCTGCACTGATCAAGTCTTTTATTCTTGCAGCGCTGAACGGGAAAAAAGATTTACTCTGGGAATGTATCGATCCGGAAGTCAGAATGAAATGGGTCAATTCCGCACGGGGAAAAAAGAAAGATATCAATGAGTTCAAAACAAAAATCTGCCGCAAAGTCAGAACACGGCTTCTGAAAGAACTTTTTGTAAGACACAGCGGAAGTTTTACTCAAATGCTTGATGCTGTCACAAAAGAAAGGTTTCCTGTCAGGAATATCAAGGGCATGTGGTATCTGGATCTGAAATAAATTCCGGCACAGCATTTCCTCCGACCGCCCGAAGCAAAACAATACTCCGGTGCTTTTTTTCTGATTTTTTTACAAAACATTCTCTTTTTCGCTTGAATATCAAGAAAATGTATGCTATATTCAGGAAGTTTCGTTTATCACTGCATAGATTGTGGTATAGAATGATGTTATCAAAAAAACAGAAAGGAAGAAAAAATGTTCAAAAAACTCATCGTCGCTATGCTGATCCTCGGATTTGCAAGTGCTGTCCCCGTCATGGCTCAGGGAGCCAAAGTTCCGGCTATCAACAAAGCTGATCTCTCCAGCAAAGATGCTACTGTAAAAACGTTTGTACTTTCAGTCTTTCACGGTAAAGTCGATATTATGTGGGAGTGTTTCGCACCCGCATTCAAAAAGCAGATTGAACAGGTAGCCAAGCAGCAAAACAAAAGTTTGGCAGAGATTAAGAAATTTTTCTGCCAGGAAATGCAAAAAGGTCTCAAAAGTGAGCTTGATACAAAGTATAAAGGGGACATTAACAAGTTGATTGCAGACATCACCAAGGGAGCTCCGCTCATCAACATCAACGGTAAATGGTATATCAATCTTCCGTAAACTTTACCATACACAGTTTACCATAACGCCCGAAGCAAAACAATGCTCCGGGCGTTTTTTTCTGATTTTTTTACAAAACATTCTCTTTTTTCGCTTGAATATCAAGAAAATATATGCTAACTTCAGGAAGTTTCGTTTATCACTGCATAGATTGTGATATAGGATGATGTTATCAAAAAACAGAAAGGAAGAAAAAATGTTCAAAAAACTCATCGCTGCAATGCTGATTCTCGGATTCGCAAGTACTGTCCCCGTCATAGCTCAGGGAACCAAAGTTCCGGCAATCTATAAAGCTGATCTTTCCAGCAAAGAGGCGACTGTCAGAACTTGTATGCTTGCGGCCTATCACAACAAAGCTGAAATCTGGTGGGAATGTTTTGCTCCTTCCACACAAAAACAGTTTGAACAATTATTAAAAAAGCAAAATATAAGCCTCCAAGAAATAAAAAAATTCTTCTGTCATGAAATGCACAAATCTTTGAGAAAAGAACTTTCAGGAAAATACAAAGGAAATTTTGATCAGATGGTTAAAGATTGCCTCAAGGATGTCCCCATTTCCAAAATCAATGGGAAATGGTATATCGATTTCAAGGAATAATTGATTTTCCGATTTCACAACGCCCGCAGCCTGGCTCCGGGCGTTTTTTTTCTGAAAAAACACCCCTCTGTCCGGTTCAAAGATTGACACTTGGAAAATATATGCTATATTCCTTGAGTATTGAATTAAAATCCAATGGAGATACGATTTATGGATCAGACAGAAATGAAACAAATGCTGGAAACACTGGGCGCAAACGCAAAAAATGCAGCCCGGAAACTGGCAACCGCTTCCACCGAAGAAAAAAACAGATGGCTTCAGGCAATGGCAGATGCTATTGATGCCTCCGAAGCTGAAATCATCGCAGCCAATAAAATCGATATGGAAGAAGCCGCAAAAGCAGGTCTTTCCTCCGCAATGCTCGACCGCTTGAAACTGGATCACGCAAGAATCAAATCCATGTCAGACGGTGTCAGACATGTGATCTCCCTCCCTGATCCGGTTGGAAAAATCCTCTCCGAAACCACACGCCCCAACGGACTTCTGATCCAGAAAGTTTCCGTTCCTATCGGCGTGATCGGGATCATCTACGAATCCCGCCCCAACGTGACAGTAGACTCCACCGTTCTCTGTCTGAAAGCCGGAAATCCGGTGATCCTCCGGGGAGGTTCCGAAGCGATCCGTTCCAATATTGCGCTCGCGGAATGTATCAGTAAAGCCGGAGAAAAAGCCGGAATGCCTGCCGGAGCCGTTTGCGTGATCCCCTGCACCGACCGTGCGGCGGTTTCCATGATGGTCAAGATGGATCAGTATATCAGTCTGGTGATCCCCCGTGGCGGTGAAGGCTTGATCCGCGCAGTTGTGGAACAAGCGACCATGCCCGTCATCAAACACTATAAAGGGGTTTGCCACATTTACGTTGACTCCGACTGTGATCTGGCGCGAGCCTGTGAGATCATCCGCAACGCAAAATGTCAGCGTCCGGGAGTCTGCAACGCTTTGGAAACCCTGCTTATCAACGAAGCGGTTCTTCCGCAGTTTGCACCAATGATAGATGCGGCTCTGCATGATGTCACGTTCCATGCCGATGATGCGTTCAAGGCACTTGTCCCCCGTTCCGTTGCAGCAGTTGAAGCCGACTGGCAGAAAGAGTATCTCTGTCTGGAACTGGCAGTCAAGACCGTGAAAGACCTGCGGGAAGCCATTGATCACATCAACGCCAACGGCTCCGGTCACAGCGATTCGATCCTGACCAACAACGCCGCTGCAGCGGAACAGTTCCTCAATGAAGTGGATTCCGCAGCCGTTTATGCAAACTCCTCCACCCGGTTCACCGACGGCGGAGAGTTCGGCATGGGCGCAGAAATCGGGATCAGCACCGACAAGATCCACGCACGCGGTCCCATGGGGCTGGATGAATTGACCGTTTACAAGTACAAAGTCCGCGGAAACGGACAGATCCGATAATCAAAGGAGAAATAATTATGGCAACAGCTTACGAAATTTCAATGTTCCTGAATGATCTTCTCAACGTGAAAGCATTCAGCGGAGATTCCTCCAACAACGGATTGCAGTTCGATGCCGGAAATGAAGTTAAAAAAGCGGTTTTCGGTGTGGATGCCTGCAAAGATCTTTTTGACTTTGCGGCTGAGGAAGGCGCGGATTTTGTTTTTGTCCACCACGGCATGAGCTGGGGCGGAAGTCTCAAGCGGATCAACTCTCTGGATGCGGCAAGAATCATGCAGCTTGCAAACAATAATATGTCGCTGTACGCCGCCCATCTTCCGCTGGATGCCCACCCGGAACTGGGACACAATGCCTCAATCGCAAAGATGATGAAGCTGAAAAATCTCCGTCCGTTCGGGTTCTATGACGGAACAATGATCGGTTACGCCGGAGAGCTGCCCCGCGCCGTCAAAGCAAAAAAACTCGGCATGGATTTCTGTACGAACCTGCCCTACCCCGGCTACTCTTACACTTGTTTCAACGATGACAAGACTGTTAAAACAGTTGCAGTTGTCTCCGGCGGCGGAGCTTGTGTCCCCTTCTTCCAGGAGATGATTGCCGGAAAAATCGACTGTCTGCTGACCGGAGAGTTCACTCATCAGGCATGGCACTACGCCAAAGAAGCAGATGTGGCTGTCATTGCCGCCGGACATTACCGTTCCGAGATCCCCGGAGTTCTCAATGTTATGAACGTCGTTGCCGAAGAGTTCGGAATCGAATGTGTCTTCCGGGAACTCCCCACAGGGCTTTGAGCCGCTGGGTGATTGACCGGCAAAAAAAGCAGGGAGAACGATTTCCCTGCTTTTTTATTTTTGGCTCTGTTCCCAATAAAGGTTGTTACTTGAGGAGGGGAAAAAGCCCTTTTTAGGAAAGGTCCTTTTTCCCCTCCTCAAACTCCACCCCTTTTTTCCAAACCTTTTTGCGGCATTCCGATTTTTACGATGTAAAAATCGAAATGCCATCTTAGAGGTAATTTCAAAAGTCCGGCAAAATTTGGCTGAAAAAAGATTGTTGATGAGTTGGAAATGGTAGTTTGAGCGTGGCTACCCACAGGGTAACCATCGAAAACGCTCCATTTGCAGATCGCAACAAGAATTTTCTGACATTTTTGAAGACTTTTGAAATTGCCTCCTTAAAGTTAAAATAGCAGAAGGATTTACCAACCTGTATGGGGAACAGCGCTTTTATTTTTGGCTCTGTTCCCAATCAGAGTTCCATCATCCGCAAAATCGGCTTGACGGCTGATTCCATCATGTCTGCGGGCAATTCAATCGCCGGCATCATATTTTTCAAGGCATCGCGGACTGTTTCCAGAGTGATCTTTTTCATATCCGGACAGACGAGTTCCGGATTGAGAGAGTAGAATTTCTTGTCCGGATTTTCTTTTTGGATCCGGTGAAAAATCCCTTTTTCCGTACCGATGATAAACTCTTTTGCATCGAGTTCTTTGACTTTTTTCAGGATTCCGGCGGTGCTGAGGGCATAGTCACACTCTGCAACGACTTCCGGTTTGCATTCCGGGTGGACAAGCACCAATGCTTCCGGATGTTCCGCACGCGCCCGACGGATCATCTCAGGCGTAACCGCATCATGTACCGGGCAATATCCTTTCCAGAGATCCATGGAACGTCCCATTTTCTGATTCATATTTCCGCCGAGATTGCGATCGGGCAGAAACATGACTTCCTGATCGGCAGGGATGGATTTCAGAACCTTTTCCACATTTCCGCTGGTGCAGCAAAGGTCGACTTTTGACTTTGTTTCCGCTGTTGTATTGACATATGCCACGAAAAAGGCGTCCGGATGATCTTTTTTATAGGCTTCGATCATTTTTGCATTGACCATATCCGCCATGGCGCAGCCGGCATCCGGGACAGGGATCAGAACCGTGGAGTTCGGAGAGAGCAGTTTTGCAGTTTCAGCCATAAACCGGACTCCGCAGAAAACAATGACTTCCGCACCGGATTTTTTTGCACGGAAACTGAGTTCCAGAGAATCCCCGAGAAAATCGGCGATATCCTGAATTTCCGGATTGACATAATTATGCGCCAGAATCACAGCTTTGCGTTCTGCTTTCAGTCGTTTGATCTCTTCTACTATCGTTTCCATGGTTTTCCCTCCCGGAAAATTGTTTTGGAAATATATACCCGTTTCCGGTATTTTTCAACTGAAAAAATATAAAAAAAAGAGGCTGCCGCGCACTTTTTGAAATGCTGCAGCAGCCTCATTCCGATAAGAGTCAACTCTTATTCTTTGGAAAAGCTGTCTTTTCCAACGCCGCATTCGGGGCAAACCCAATCTTCGGGCAGATCTTCGAAAGCGGTTCCGGCTGCGATTCCGTTAGCAGGATCGCCGTTTGCAGGATCATAAACAAATCCGCAGACATCGCACACATACTTGTCCATTTTCTATTCTCCTTATTGTTTGTTGTTATTGGTTTTATCAGAGATCCTTAATGGATTCCCCGATCTTGACTCCATACTCAAAACATGCTTCAAAGTCTTCTTTGGAAGAGGCAAATTTCAGCTTCAGCGGCTCAATGGTTTCACAGTTCATTGCGTTCAACTGTTCTGTGATCTGAGCAACAGCTTCTCCACTCCATCCGAAAGATCCGAAAGCAGCCCCCTTCAAATTTTTCGGGCGCAATCCGCGCAGATAGCAGAGCGTATCCATGAGAGACGGGAACGCCATGTTGTTCAGGGTCGGTGAACCGATCACCAGCGCACCTGCTTTCAGCATCGCTGTCGCAACATCGCTGCGGGAACGGTTGTGCATGTTAAAGACTTCAACAGCAGCTCCGGTGGAACGGATCCCGTCGGCAATGGATCTTGCCATCTTATCCGTTGCGCCCCACATGGTGTCATAGCAGATGACTGCGCGGCGTTCCGGCTTCTGATTGGACCATTCACGATATTTTTCCAGCGGAAAGGTCAGAAGATCGCCGCGCCAGATCGGACCATGGTCGGGAGCGATCATGGCAATATCAAGGTTCAAAGACGGAATGGAATCCAGCAGTTTGGAAACCTGATTGGAGTAGAGCAGAAGAATATTTGCATAATAGGTCTTCATTTCCTGAAGCATCTGATCCATCGGATTTTCGTCTGCAAAGAGTTTTTCTGTTGCCAGGTGCATTCCGAAACCATCCTGAGTGAACAGGATCTTTTCTCCGGAGAGATAGCAGATCATGCTGTCGGGCCAGTGAAGCATTTTCGTTTCCACAAAGGAAAGAGTCATGCCGTTTCCAATCTCAATAGAATCACCGGTCTTGACTGCTGTAAGTTTGTCTCCGATCCCGAACTGATCGTTGAGGATACGGACTCCGGCGACGGATGCGTAAACCTTTTCCGGCTGGATTTCGCGGATGACATCCGGCAAAGCTCCGGAGTGGTCAGGTTCGGCATGATTGGAAATGATCGTCCGGATTTTTTCAGGGGATCCGATCACGGAACTGATTCTGGCATACATTTCATCTTTGAAAGGAGCTTTCACCGTGTCGATCAGGACAGGATTTTCCCCTTCGATCAGGTATGCGTTATAAGTTGTTCCGCTGTGAGTGGTATAACCGTGAAACTCTTTCAAGCTCCAGTCGATAGCACCGACCCACCACACTTTTTCAGAAATCCGTACTGCTCTGAATCCCATTTTTCAAACCTCTTACTCTTTATGTTCGTACACCCACAACCCGTGGACATTGCAGTATTCCCGCAGGATCACACCGGGTTTGAAAGCGATCGGGAAAACTGCCTCGGGGCGTTCTCCGGCTTCCAGGTATTTTCTTACTCTCATGCTCCCGTCGATCATCTCTATCCAGAGAATCCGATGCTCTTCCGTCATGGGGTGAAGCGTCGAACCAACTGTCACTTTCGTCTCCCACTTGGAAACCACTTCTCCGACCGGCACATGCTTTTCCTTTGTCTGATCAGCTGTTTGCGGGATCTCTTCCTGCATCGACTGACCGCAGCACACAAAACCTTCGTAGCACTGACATTCTACAATGACTTCTGTTACCGCTCCGCAGATCCTGCACTTCAAAATTGTCTCTTTCATAAATCCCCTCCTCTCTGTTACGGGTATTCAGTCACTTTGACAACTTCCGTGATCTGAATGTTCTCAGCCGAACTTCAAGCCGGGACCTACTTTGAAAATATAATCACTTTTTGAAAAAATGCAAGGCAGTCTGAAGAAAAATCAAGCGTGTTCCAGCAGAAAAATCAGAGTTTTTCGATCGAAACCTGAACTCTCAAACCGCTGCTGCCTTCTGCTGCATAGGATTCATAATGACCATTCCGGTTCCGGGCGGGTCGATCCAGTGCGATAATGGTTCCGTCAAGCACAGTGTAACGGCAGACATACCCCTCAAATTCCACTTCCAGAACACCCTCTTTCAGTGTGATTTTGCTGTAATCTTTTCCGTTGAATTTGAATGCAGGGAGCAGGAGCCGGACGGTTTCACTTCCGGAAACTTTGATACTCAGACCGTCCCGGTCAAGTGAATACCAGGCTCTGAGTTTTTGTCCGGCAGGAAAGTTGTATTCCACTTCAGCACCTGCAGTTTCACCTTTTGCAAAGTGATTTTTGATTGTGTGAACAACATCCTTTTCCACTGCATAGTGCCACTTCCCGTTGACCTCCACCCCGGGTGCAATGGCAAGACGGGCGGAATCTTTCATATCAAGAATGTAGGCGTACATTTCCGGACAGGGAACGGTAAGACACAATTCGGAGGGCGCACCTTTTTTGTGAAGACGACCCAGCCCGCTGCAGTCGTAATCATAGTCGGCACGGTAATCATATTCTGCAAAATAATCTCCGGCGCGAAGGAACAGTTTGTGGAAGTAATCAGAGGTCTTCCAGCTCATACCAGCCTTGTCATCAAGCTCAACCGGTTCAATGGATTCGTTACAAAGACGGTATGCAGCATAGAGGAATGATGCCGTTGTGATCATGTATTTGTCAAAGTAGGCATAATTTTCACAACCGTATTTTGAGTCGATGGGAAAACGGTTTTTGATGTGGGAAATGGGCTTTTTATTGAGCCAGAAAGCAATATTTTTCAATGCTCTGACAGCTAACATTCTGTGCTGTCCGGCTGTTTTCAAATCGCCTTTTTTCGCATAATAATTTGCATAATATTCCATCATGATTGCCACATGCGCTTCGTTGTGGAGGAACTGGTTGCTCCGTCCGCCGTAGGGCATTTCTCCGGTGACAGAGATCATCTTCCATGTATATTCTGCCCCCTGATCCAGCGCATCCTGCCAAACTTTCTGATATTTTCCCTTGTAGCCCTCATGAAGAAGAACTGCAAACAGACCCCGGGTCACGAAATCGTAAACCATGGGTTCGTGAGGATCCCGGTACATTTTGTTTTCATCCAGATGCCGCAGCTGGGAATATGCCTGTAAATCAATAAAGTCGGAATATTTATCTGAAAGTCCGGCTTTCTGACGCATAAATTCACTGAGCATAGTGAACGCCGCCCAGTTGTAGACAACATGATCCATATCCTTTGCATAAATGTTGTAACAGGTATAAGGATCAATGGTCTTCAGAAGATCTTTCCACTCCTGAATTTTTGCTGCTGGAATCTGATTGCTGTTTTCCAGTTCCTCTATACAGAAAATGATCTCTTTCACAGAGAAATCGTTTGCAGCCTTGACTTTCGGGATCTGTTGACAGCAGAAATCCATCATTTCAATAAAACGCGGCTTCAGATCCAGACGTTTGTTGTGAGCGATCAGAATCCCGATGTTTGCTGTCAGACGGGGAAAACCATGTTCTGTCAACCCTTCTGTTTTGACCTGATTGAAGTAGCGGTCGATGTGCTCCGTGGTGTATGCGGAAAGAGTGATCTCCATCAAATCAAGATAATACGCTTTTTTCATTGAGTTGTCCTTTTTTTTGTCTGATATTGAAGTTTGGGCTATTTTATCCGTTGTAGTACACGCGGAAAGAAAAAAGAGCGCAAGGATTGCGAAAAACATCTTTTTGAAATTGGAAGTCATGGAAGAGTCTCCTTTAATGATTCAGGAATTCTGGTCAACTTCCTGTTGAAGAATTGTAATAACCTGCGCCTGGTTGATCCCGCAGACCTCAACGACTTTATCCCGGGAAGTCTGACCGGAATGGAGAGAGACAGAAGACTTTGACAAGTCAAGTAAATCGGCTAAGAAAGCACAGAGAGCGGCATTTGCTTTCCCATCGACGGGCGGTGTGTTCAATGAAATTTTGACAGAGTTCCCGTGCATGCCGCGGATTCCCTGCTTTGAGGCTCGCGGCTGAACCCGGCATGCGATCCGCACAATACCGGGTCCAACTTGTGTAACAGCAGGCTCAACTGACTCTGCCATTATTTATCTTCCGGAGAGTTTTGATCCGCCGGAGCGGGTTCATCAGCAGGGATCTCCTTGATAAGATCCTGTTTCGGCTGGGGCAAATCAAGAAGTGTATAGACTTCTGCAGCATCAAGAGTTTCTTTTTCCAGAAGAGCTTCTGCCAGTTTATCAAGCATGTCCCGGTGTTCCGTCAGAATCTGTCTTGCAGAATCCATGGCATCATCCACCAGCTTCTTGATCTCAAGGTCAATGATCCGGGCAGTTTCTTCACTGTAAGCCTCGCTGCGGGTGATGTCTCTGCCGAGATAAATATGATCAGAACGTTCCCCGTACTGGATCGGTCCAAGCATGTCACTCATACCGAAGGAGCAAACCATGGCACGGGCAACTTTTGTAGCGTGGGAAATATCTGCGGAGGCTCCGCTTGTAACGTCTGTAAAGACGATCTCTTCCGCAGCACGTCCGCCCATATCGACCTTCATGAGATCCTTCATTTCCAGCATACTCTGGGAATAGCGATCCTCTTCCGGAACCATCATGGTAAGGCCGAGAGCCTGACCGCGGGGAATGATGGTGACTTTGTGCAGCGGAACTGCATGTTCACAGAAGATATTGACGATGGTATGACCGGCTTCGTGCCACGCGGTAAGGCGACGTTCCCGTTCTGGGATCCGGCGGCTCTTGCGTTCTCTGCCGAAACAGACTTTGTCGCGGGCTTCTTCCAGGTCATGCTGATCTGCTGCCGTTTTATTGTAACGGGCGGCAAGAAGAGCTGCTTCGTTGATCAGGTTTGCCAGATCAGCCCCGGAGAAACCGGAGGTGGAACGGGCAACAGAATCCAAGTCGACATCCGGAGCAAGTTTGACGTTCTTTGCATGAACATCAAGGATCTTGCGGCGTCCGGCGATATCGGGAAGATCAATGACGATCTGCCGGTCGAAGCGGCCCGGACGGAGCAGAGCGGGATCAAGAACATCCGCGCGGTTTGTTGCAGCAAGCACAATCACGCCATCCTGAGTTTCCAGACCATCCATTTCAACAAGCATTGCGTTGAGGGTCTGTTCCCGTTCGTCATGACCGCCGCCGATTCCTGAAAAACGGGAGCGGCCGACAGCATCAATTTCGTCAATAAAGATCACGCAGGGAGCGTGTTTTCTAGCCTGTTCAAACATATCCCGGACACGGCTGGCACCGACGCCGACGAACATTTCCACAAAGTCGGAACCACTGATGGCGAAGAATGCCACGCCTGCTTCTCCTGCAACGGCTTTTGCCATCAATGTTTTACCTGTTCCCGGGGGTCCGGTGAGAAGTGCACCGCGGGGAATCTTTCCTCCGAGAAGCTTGAACTTCAGCGGATCTCTCAGATAATCCACGATCTCTTTGATCTCTTCCTTTGCTTCTTCACACCCGGCAACATCGTTAAACGTCTTGCTGTTTTCGTTCGGAAGAATCATTCTTGCTCTGGATTTTCCAAAATCAGTTGCGTTCTTGCCGGACATCCGCATCTGACGCGCAAACAGGAAATAGATCAGGAAGATGATCACGATTCCGATCAGAACATTTCCGATCAGAGATTTCCACCAGGAATCACGTTCGAGAACATTGACATCGACAGAATTCAGCCCTTCCATGATGGCAGGAGTTTTGATAATGCGCGTGCGGTAGTAATTCTTCTTTTTCTTCGGATTTTCAGATGCCGCACCATCCCTGGATGCACCGGAAAGATCTGTCACTCCGACTTGCGGTTTTTCAACAACATTTTTCACAGCTTTATCAATGGCAGCTGCTTCTTCTTTGGTGAGAGGCTTTTTGGCAACCGGTGTCACAGGAGCAACCAGAGCAGTTCTTTCATAGGTTCCTTCGATCTGAAGAACATCCTCTGTTTCCGGCAGAATGACAGCTGTCTTGATCCAGCCGTTTCTGAGGAACCATTCAAACTCTGACTGGGAAAGATCTTTCGTTTCACCGAGAGACGGCGTGAACTTGTAGATGAAAAGAGTAACGATCATTACAATGACGAGCAGCCAGATGAAAACAGCTGCGGGCGGTCTCTTGGAAGGAACATTCCCGTTGGGCATATTATTTCTATTATCGCTCATAATATTCTAACTTTCTGCTTAATGCGGGGGGATCAGTTACCTCTGTGAACCAGGAAAGCTGCAAGAGCGAGCACCGCAATTAAAAGAACGGAGATGACCCCGATCAGAATGATACGTTCTTTTTTATCTGATGCGGAAGCCTGTTCCGGTGCAGTTCCCAGATTGACAGAATCCGGATCAATGTCAGAGATCGTGATTCCGGTAGACGTTTTCTGGGTTGTGGTAGAACGGGAACCTTCCTTATTGTCAGCATCGAAAAGGACTTCGATACCTCCGAACTGGATGATATCGCTGTTCATCAGAACCTGCTCAGAGATCTGAACATTGTTGATTTTTGTTCCGTTTGTGGAATTGTTATCGCGAACGACGTATGTATCTCCGTTGCGGATGATATCGCAGTGGTAAGAGGAGAGAGAAGAATCTTTGATACAAATATCTCTTTCTTCAGATCTTCCAACGGTGTACATATCGTTGGTGAGTTCAAACTGCTTTCCTCTGAACTGAGATGAAAGAACAATTAATTTCGGTGTGCCTGCCATTGTATAAACTCCTTATCATGACTGCAAGCCAGGTCCTCGAAGACTCTGAATGCGTTTTTTTCTTTACTATAATATCATCTTGAAAGATATCACAAATCTTGAAAAATTCAACACCGGAAACTGCAAAAGTATAAAAAAAATGCATTTTTCCAATATTTTACAGAGATAGAGGTAATTTCAAAAGTCTTCAAAAATGTCAGAAAATTCTTGTTGCGATCTGTAAAATGGGGCGTTTTCGGCTTATACTCCATAGCTTCAGCGAAGGAGGATGGCAGCCACGCTCAACCTACCATTTTCAGCTCATCAACAATCCTTTTTCAGCCAAATTTTGCCGAGCCGGCAAAACTTCAGTTAAAAAGATTACTGATGGCTGGAAACAACAATTTGAGCGCAGCTGCCATCCTTCTTCGCGAAGGCTGTGAAAGACAAGCAGACTACGCTCTATTTACAGACCGGGATAAGAACTTTCCGGCATATTTTAAATATTTTTGATACTGCCTCCGTTCTCAAATCTCTTTTTTCACCAGATCATATCACAGAATGATTCAGACAATCGTTCACTTTGATAGAGATTTTCGAAATCAAATCACTTACACCAGCTTCATCAGCAAGTTCTGCTGCGGATTGAAGTTGGGAAATCATGAGATTTAATTCTTCTTCACAATTACAGAATACGTCTCCCGTGAAACGAAAATCAGCACACAGTTTCTGACACTTTTTAATCAAATCTCTGTTTGTGGCAAAATTCTGCTGAACTATCGCCAGAACATGCGACATATTCGCAAAAAGAGTTCGTTTGTTTTTGATCGATTTATTACCATTCACGGTCTGTTCTCTTATATTTTTCACCCCTGCAACCATAAGGAGTTTGATCACACCGAACAGCAACAGCAAAACAATAAGATGAATGAAAATATAAAGAGGAATTCCAATCTCTGCGGGAGACATAAAGGCCATCACAACAGTAAAAATCAGATAACAGAAATCCAACACGGAATGTGTCAAATAGAAAGGAAATACGAAATCGGTCTTTTCTCTCAGAGCCGCCCCCATAAACAGCCCGCACTGAATTTCAGCAAACAGAACCGGCAGCATCCGGTACAAAGTATCTTCTCCCAGAGGATTAGCAAAGAACAAGAAAATTCCAGTAACTGTTACACCTGTAACAAGAGTGGTTATGGTAAAAATGATCCTTTGATAAAAAGTCATATTACACCTCCATCAATTAATCTATCTTTGTCCCACAGCCGGAACAGAATCTCTCATTGGAAACATCTTTCCCACAATTAGGACAAGTTTTTTTCATGGTATTTCCGCAATTACTGCAGAACTTCATGTCAGAACTGATCATCGTTCCGCACTTTTCACATTTTACCGGCATTGCTTTCCCACAGGAAGAACAAACAGCAGCCCCGTCTTGATTAGCAGCATTGCAAGAGGGACAGCGGAAGAACGCGCTGCCGCAACCGCTGCAGAATTTCGCATCGGCAGAATCATGTTTCCCGCATTTGGGACAAACAGTAGGATTCTGTTCCGCAGAGGGTTGCGGTACCGTATTCATGTTCTGGGTCATATTGCTGATGGCTTGATTCATTGGATTCATCATACCAAGTCCGACTCCCAATCCAATCCCGGCATTCATAATGTTACCATTTCCAGGATTTCCAGCTGCGGATTCCAATGTATCGAAGGTACGTTCCTGCTGGTAGTTGAAACCGATAATGTTCATCTCGGCTCTCTTTGCCAATGCTTCTTTCAATTTGGTGAGTGCAGGATCATCAGGAACCGGAGAAATTGAACTGACCATAAAGGAGAAGAACTCAACACCATAAGCAGCCCCGTCTTCAACCAACTGATTCTGAAGATATTCAGATATCTCATTCAAATGTGTATTGATTTGCAGCAGTGAAATATTACGTTCAGACAAATAATTTCCAATGCAGCTTTTGACCCGGGTAATAATGATTCCTTTGAAATACCGGGCAAGATTTCCTGTATCAAATTCTGTCAGTCTGCCAACCAGACGACCTAAAAATGTCATTGAATTTCTGATCTGCAAACCGAACTGCCCAAATGCCCGCAGAGGAACAGCAATCCGATATTGCGGGTCTTCCACAAGAAGCGGATCCGGGGTTCCCCATTTATTATCCATCGGAATCGCTTTTTGAATAAACCATACTTCAGCTGTGAAAGGAGAGGCCCCTCCAGTAATAAATTTTTTCATCAATGGTGTCAGGATCGGATAGTTTTTCGTATCCAGGACATGACGTCCCGGACCAAAGGGACCGTAGAACTGCCCTTCTTTTACCAATACAGCTTCCTGAGATTCAGCAACAATAAGCTGCGTTTTCGTTGACAATTCGCTATTGGGATGTTTGTAAGCAAGTATGTGCGGTGCTCCATCCCATTTCACAACTTCAATAATGGCCATGTCAATTCCTCCAGTGTTTTTGATTTTTGGATCTTCAATTTTCTATCCAAAAAAAATTCTTTGCAAATTAAGATTTCTTTGTTTTAAGCAGCTTGGGGTCAGCAACTGCATAATATAAGAATAAAAACCAGAGCAACAATACCCCCAAGAATGATACTGCTTATTTTGGCAGTTCTTTCATCAGATTTTCTATTTTCTTCAAGAAATCCGATATCAATATCACTCATATTGATCAGTTCTTTATTGTTATTCTTCGCGTCTTGCGCTTTCTTTTTCTGATATGCATCCCGCATATCAGCTTTCTGTTTATTTACCAGCTCTGCTTCAGTGGGGCGATGAACGAATTTACATGGAGCTCCACAATGAGGGCACTCTGTAATCTCGTAAGCAAGAGGGCTGTCACAATATTCGCAATTCATATCTCTTCAATTTCTCCTGTCATGATATCTTGAGAAGTGAAAACCAATCGGCCATTCAAGGTCTTAACGGTAACGACCCGGAATTGACCGCGTTTTGGCTCATTGATTTTACGGTGTTTCAGCAGGGGATAATCCTTCTGTTTTCCGATTTCGCTCAGAGCGAAATAAACAACACAACGCATACACGCTGTACTCATATATGGCTGACAATAACGTAAATCATATTTGTTCTTCAGCTTCGTTACAAGAATGTGAAAAGTTTCCACCTTGTAACGATACCGTTGGAAAATCGTTGCAGCCTTATTGAAAAAAGGAAGGCTCACAATGAAAGCAAGCAGAATACTCCACCATCCGAAGTATTGCCACAGGATCAACGATGTTGACAATATCATAAGGCCTATGAATGTCAGCAATAATGAATAGATATTAAACTTCAGCCAGTACATAGTCAGAACCATTCTCCGTGTCGGGGCAGCACGGAGAATATGTTATGGATTCTGTCATCAGTCGTTCTGAGAAAGCTGGAACAACTTGGCGATCAAAGCCTGAGCCTGCTCAACGCTGCGGACATCAGGAGTGTCAAAACTGATGCTTTCAGTTGTGCGCAACTTCAAACCGATTGTAAAGGTGTAGCTGTCACAGCAGCTGCAGCAGCCGGCAATCATTGCAAAAGAATTATCACCGTTCAATGCAGTACGGGGATAAGACCAGAAGAATCTGTTTCTGGAACCGCAGCATTCCGGACGGTTGGTGACCAGAACTCGCATATTGGTAACAACCAGAACAGCGGGAGCTTTGCTTTTTGCACAAGAGGAGAAAAACAATTTTGCTAATACAGCTCCAAATTTTACAACATTGTTTGTACCACGAAAAGGTGCTTCAATGTTCAGCTCCAGGATCACCTCTTCACCGGGAGCCAAAACGTAGGTTTCATTAGACATCTTTTTTTTCCTTTCTGATATATCTGTTTTATGTTAAGATATGTACTCATGTACATATGCCCCAATCTTTGTCGGTCTTGAATAAAAATCAACAGGAAGCCACCGATTTATGAACGGCGGAAAATAATTGTGGAAACAGATCCCGCTTTTATGCAGGCTTACAAAAAGATGTAAAAGCTCCCGTTCTGTCTTCAAAAATTCACAGAGCAGCAAAGAGCAGAGATGTCCCGGGAAAGACGGCGAAAGAATTCTGAATGTGCCATTGATGGCAGAAAAAACACTACGAAAAAATATAAATACAAAAGAATGGGTTAAAAGCAAGCCTTTATTATAAATAAAGGCTTGCTTCTACCCGACCGAAATCTTGCCGGTCGCCAACTCCACTCTTTTTCTGATTTTCAAGGCGTAGACTTTTTGTGCCTTGAAAAACTGTATCAATCCAATTTTACAGCCGCGAAGTCCAGCAATGGATTATCGCGGCTGTTTTTTTTAACTTGCGACAGGAATAACTATGAAAACCGATGATTTTTGGCGAATAAAAAACGATGAATTGATTTCTCGTTTCAAAGAATACACAAACGAAGCCATTGTTACCATGCTTTGGAATGGAGATGATGATGCTTGGGAATATGTTTATTTGCGGGCAGTTATTCCGGTTTTGAAATCACCGGAAATTTTTTCCATAATGATGGATCGTCGAAATTCTATATCAAGCAAAGATGTTTGGGCGATGGTCTTTAATAAGATGCTTGCAGAAAAAAAATTGTCCCTTTATGATTACCGCTGTCCTGTAGTGTACTGGATGCGGGATTATGTTTTTGGAGAAGTCCAACATTTTTGCAAAAAAAATCCGTGGCCGGTGTCCGATGAGCCATATTTACACACCTTAAATAACACGAAAGCACCTGAAAATTACAAAGAAGAATTTTCAGATGCGGAAAAGTGTTTTGTAAAATTATGGAGGACCAATCCTATGAGAGCTTATGTTCACTTGTTACGGATTCAGGAAAAGATGTCGTCTAAGGATATTAAAAAGCTTCTGAATATCTCCAGTGACCAAAATGTAAACAAATATTTTGAACGTGCTTGTGAAGATATGCGAATGTTTCGAGATAAGTTGGAAAAGGGAGAAGCGTTATGAATTGTCCACACCGAGAGGATTTGATTACGTTTGCCCTTGATCCACTGCATGAAAAGTATGCTGATCTTGCTGGACATATCTGTACATGTAAATCCTGCCAAAATGCCTTGGCTGATATCAATAAAATCATATTGTTACCGGATGAAGTAACTGAAGATGACATCAAATCAGTCAAAGATTTCATTCGTGAAACAAAAAATGACAGCAAACTTTCTCTGTGGCAGCAGTTGAGAGAAACAGTGGATGAAATTTGGAATAATTTATCCAAATCGGAGGAAGACACGCCTTTCTCATTTGACAATATATTACCTGTGGGGGGAGTTGCTGCTTTTTCCCAGTTGTTAACTGGCGTTGCCGCTATGACCTCCCCAATGGGAATAAACAATACAGGGAGTGAATATGATGCAGAAGCGGTAAACATTGGTTTCATCGCAAATTGCGACATTTCATCTCCGTATTATTGGAAAGCCGAAATGGTCATTCCTCCTGGGATAACAGAAGATGGAGTATTGATTGTCCTTCTGACGGATAACAAAGGAAGAGAAATAAAAAACGGAACATTCACTCTATTGGGAATGGAACTTGAATTAGATTACGGAATTGCTGAGATCAGCTTTAAGGATTTCAGAGATAATTTAAGAAATACGACAGTGAATGTGCGCTACCCGGACGGAACAGTGGTATCCGGAGATTTAGCTCCGTGGAAATATTGTTTTTGAGGTGTCATTATGGACAGAAGTAGAACAATAAAATACGCAGCAGGTGAAGTTGATTCTCTGGCAAACTATATTCAGCGGAAATATTATTCCAAAGGTTTTCAGACCCAAAAGACGCCATTTGAAGAAAATGGGATTCCTGGTCTTATGGTACAAATTCGAAATACAGCTGATGATTTAGGTGGTAAAGTAAAAACTGGTATCGGTTTGAAAAGTTGCGCTATGTTGATTCTTAAGACACGCGGCGATGACTTACTCATAGATGTACGTGCGGGGAGTTGGCTTGACAAGATATTTTCAATGACTGTCGCTTGGTTTGTACTGTGGCCGCTTATTGCAGTTGGTGCTTGGGGCGCATGGAAACAAAAGAAATTATTGGATCAAGTTTTCATTGATGCAATCAGTTACTTTGCAAATAAATAATAAAACCTAAACATAAGGAGATGGTAAATGACATTTGTAAATGGTTTTGAATCGTTGGATCCGGTGCTTATACAGCATCCTGGAGATCGTGCTGTTCTTGCGAAGCTTGAGAATAGAAAACTGTTGGCAAAAATATCAAGCGAATTTATAGATTTTCTCATGCGTCAGAACGAGGTTCTGATTATGGGAAACGGCTTGCATGTAACAGAAAAATCCATGCCTGATCTCTATGCATTGTATAAAGAATGTTGTGATGCACTTCAAGTAAAGAACATGCCACAGCTCTATCTCAGCGAGCAACCTATTTCCAATGCATTTGCCTGCGGTGCTGATAAAGCTTTTATTAACATCACTTCAGGACTGTTGTTCCGTCTCAAACCGGATGAAATCAAATATGTACTCGGTCACGAACTGGGACACATTATCTGTGGGCATAGTAAGTATAATACGATAATTCAGTGGATCCTTTCGCTTGGAGACTCACAAATTCCCGGCAGTGGACTTTTGAAAGTCGGTTTGGATATGTCGGTATTGCCGTTACTGCTGCTCTGGGGTAGACGCTCAGAATATTCCGCAGACAGAGCTGGACTTCTGGCTGCAAAAAATATAAATGCTACTTACTCCACTTTTATAAAATTTTGCGGCTTACCGTATGGATATGATGATAAAGTAAATCCTTCTGTTATACTCGAACAGGCAAAAGAATTTCAGCGCACTATGAATCTAAATTTTTTGGATAAAATTTATGGTGCTAAAAATCAGATATACGCAACTCATCCACGTCCGATTGAGCGTGCTGCTGAGCTGAAAGAGTGGTATGACGAGGGATTTTATGATGAAATTGTCAATGGGTCGCCTGCTAATCGCCAAAAACTGGCAGATATGTTGAGAAGAGATCCCAAGGAAGTTGAGTTTACTTTCCTGATTATTAAAACTATTGTAAACTGGGCAGAACAGAAATTCAGAATTGAACGTGAAAAACTTGCTCCAGTTATCAGAAAGGGCGTTTTGCAGCAGGAAACTTTCAAGAACACTTTGGCAGAACTCATTTTGAGGGTAGAAGTATCAATAACTCCTAAAGGTGCAGATGATGTCATTTACGAACTGACAGTTCTTTACAACAATAATGGTTCTGCTGCACAGGATACTATCGTACTGCCAATGCCTGCTTCCAGGGACTATTTAAGCGACAATCTGGCAAAAGAATTTATTAAAAACCATAATCAAAAAATCAGTTATCTGATTTATTCTGTCTAAAGGGAAAAAAATGTCACTTTTTGCGATTGCTGCGGGTTTCGTTATCGTAGTTGCCATAACGTGGGCAATAGTATCATACCTGTGGCCTAAAATAAGAAAATTTTACATGATGTCAGTGCAACCATGGTTGACAAGAAAGTTTTCACCCAGAACAAAAGAAATTATCGACAATGTTTTTTGTTTTTTGAACAAGCAGTTTTCATTTACTAGACAGGTTGCCGTTGAAGCATGGAACTTGTTTGTAAAAAAAGTTCTCTTTTATCGTCAGAGATGGCGCGAGCGCACAAACGGCAAAGTTGAAGTTGAAACGCAGGTTAAAGTGCAAAACGATCTGGACGATGGGAAGGTAGATGTAATAACTGAAGTAGAAACCTTGAATTGGGATGATCTTCCTTTTGAGGACAAACTTAAATTATACGACAATCCTGATGGAGTGTTACAAACAGATAATTTGGTTGCATTGCGTCAAAAATATAGTGACGAAATGCAAACCTTGGCAAATTGAGATTTGAAGTAAGGAGAAAATCACATGCAAGTATTTACCCTTTTTAATTCAGTGTTTCTAGCGGCAGCGGAGGCTGGAAATACAGGCGTATCAAAAGTAACAGTCACCGGTATGATTTTTTTCATTCTGTTTGTTGCTGTTATATTTATTCTGTACAAGTTCGGGGCTAAAGTAGTAAAAAATAATACTTTGCGTTTCAAGGAGCATTGCAGAACCGATATGATTGAAATGCTTTCTTCATTGTGTGATATTGACAGAGAGGACTTGAGCAGAAAGGTCACCGACATTCTTAACAATAAACCAGGTGTTGAATTGACTGCCAATATTTTGAGAATAGAGTTGCAAATGGATATTCAAGGTAACGATTGCAACACATGTCAGCGAATTTTGGGTGTTACGCATGTAAAAGAACAAAATCCCCAATTGACTTCTGCCAAACGTAAGTATGACTTTGATTGCATTCCCGATGATATTGCGAAGCAATTAATAAAGTCTCAAGAACATAAAATAACAGTTATTCTTTATAAAAAAACAAACTAACAACAGGAGTTAAAAATGTTAACTATCATCGTTACAGCTTTCGTAGTTCTTTTTTTCTGGCCCAGAATCCGCAATTTCATTTCTACCAGTTTGAGTAAATTCCTCCGTGAAAGACTCGGAGAGACGTTTGCAGACTATTTTACAGATGTTGTAGCGTGGCTTGATAAAAAAATTCGTGGAATACGCCGCGGTTTCAAAGAGGCATGGCTTTTTGTAAAAAAACGTATTCTTCGCATGGATACAGAAGTAATGGTTGACGGAAACATGGATTGTGTTTCGAAAGATACAACTTTAATTGATATGGGGAATGGAAAAGTCGGCAGAATAGTAGAAACACACAATGTTGTTTTTGATGAATTGCCAGAAGAAATTCAGCGGGAAATTATAAAACAGAATTTTGCAACAGACGGATATCGGCATGGAAAACTGGATAACAGGGAGGTTATTCAGACAATGGCGGCAGAACGGTTGAAGGAAGATAAAAAACTCCCGCAAACGGAAGAGGAAGCAACAGAAACTACTGAACTCGAAACTCTTATGGGTATGAATTGATATGCATCCGATAGCAAAAGGTGTTTTGGTTGGAGGCGCCCTGATCGGTGCCACTCTTATATCTGCAATTGCTTCTGCAGGCTCTGAAAAAGAAAAATCTGCAAAATTGTTGCAAAAAATTAAAAATAACTTGATTGTTTTGTTTCAAGACTGCAAATTGCCAACTTCCGGTCTTGATGAATTGCTTGCTCCAGAAACAGTGGAGGGTATCTCTCTTGCGCCAGAAATATCACAAATAACATGTTCTTTTCTTTCATCTGATGAAGATATTGAGTTGAAATTATCTGTTCAATACCAGTCAGAAGAAAAAGAAAAAGAAACAACAATAAAAAGCATCGTTTTATGGGATGAGATTCCTCCTTCACTTGCAGATCAAATTTTGAAGAGTGATACGAACGGTGTATCCATACAGCTTTACTCGGATAAAAACAACAATTGTTAAGGAATTTATACAATGAGTGAAAATGACAGTTTTATGGGAAAATTTCGTCGGATTCCCAATGATCAATCTGCTATTTCTGCGGAAAAAAGTAATTCTTCCAAATCGGATCCTGTACAGGGCGCAGCGAAAAAAGAGATTTTATTTATTCCAAGGGAACCCAGATATAAGTTTGAGCACCTGATTTTGCCGTGTGATGTGCTCCGTCAACTTGATATACTCGAATGTATGATAAAAAAACACTCCCTTGTATATGACACTTGGGGAATGAAAGATATTGAACCATACGGCGGCTCTATAGCATTCAATCTCTATGGTCCTTCCGGGACCGGCAAAACAATGATTGTTGAAACAATTGCTGCCAAATTCAACAAAAATATAATTGATGTAAACATGGCTCAACTTGAGTCCAAATATGTCGGGGAAACTGGTAAAAATATTGAAGCAGCCTTCGCAGCAGCACGTCAGCATGATGCATTGCTGCTTTTTGATGAAGCGGATGCAGTACTGGGACGCCGTTTGTCAGAAGTAAAACAGTCTGCGGACTCCAGTGTCAACACAGCAAGAGCAGTTATGTTGAAGCAGCTTGAAGCTCATTGCGGAATTGTTGGCTTTGCCACCAATTTTGCACATAATTATGATACTGCGTTTGTACGCCGGATTCTTAAACATGTCCATATCCCTTTGCCTGATTTTGAATGTCGTCAAAAGTTGTGGAGTCAGAAATTTCCACCGAGAGCTCCGGGGGTTGCCTCACTGGATTTTTCTCTTTTTGCCACTGAGTCGGACGGTTTTTCCGGAGGAGACATCGTTGTTTGCGTAAAAAATGCACTTTTTGATGCAGCAAGAGATGAAAACCCAGTGGTGACCAATGACCATGTGTTGCGCACAATCAACGAGTGGCGTCACGCTAAAGAGAATATCGGTTTCTGGGGTAAAGGCGCCAAAAAGGTTGAATATTCTGAAGAAAGCATTGAAGATCTGAAAAAAAAAGGTGAACTGTAAAAAAGTGTCCCCTGTAATTTATGTGTGAATATTTTGCAGGGGATTATGGATTGAACAAAGGAAGACATATACTTATGGTTGATGTTGCTATTAAAGTAGGTATAGCTGTTGTTGGTGCCATTGCGGCAATATTTGTGGCAAATGAAATTTGCAAAAGTTTGTCTGGAAAAAGTATATGGGAGCACATCGTCAAATTCCAAAAAGATTTGGCAAATAAACTCCGCAACTGGCTTCGCGAAGAATTAAGGCAAGGTCGAGAACATAAAGTGGTGAAATTTATTGTCCTTGGTTCAGATCATATTAAAGGTAAAATCCGCACGACGTTTAATATAAAAGCTGACTCAAAACAAACAGGAGAAAAAGTGATTATAGAACATCAGGAATTGGCTGTAAATGTGGGTCAGGAGTATGAAATCCGGACCGAGGAGCTGCTTCTTTACCAATAATTCCTTTCTGATGGTTATAATGGTGGGGCTGTCGCAAGTAGCGACATGGTGGCGTTCCGTTTTTAGCCGGACACGGAGTCCCCATTACGATTGGGACATTGGCGGCGGGGTGCAAAGCTCTGAATTATTCGTGGAGAACTTTGTCTCAATCTGAAAAAGATAAGGTCATTGCAGCTTTAGCGTGGGTTGGCAGAGCAGTCAACATAGCAAGTTGGTTTTAAGATTTTAAGAGAGGTTCTGTAATGGGCAGTTTTTTTAAGAATTATTTGCAGGATGTCAATGCTCGTTGGAATTTGATGCTGAACTCTAACATTGACAAAGAGCGCAGAATTTTTGCGGGGTTGGAACTGTTTTGTTTTCCAATAAGTATGTTGACGCTTTTCATCTTGTTGCCTCTGCGTATTGTCGCCGCACAAGTAGGTTGGTTTATTCTTGCAGAACCTTGGACTTCTGTTTTTGACGTGTTACTTTCAGCTGCAGTCGGATATATTACGAACTATATCGCAATTGAAATGTTGTTTAAACCATATCATGAAAGCAAATCTCATCCTTTGAGTATTGTTACCTGCGGTTACTGGAAGCAAGGACTTGTGCCAAAAAATAAAAACAAAATTGGCGCAGAATTAGGTCGGCAGATTGAAACAAAACTCTTGAATCCGGAACAATTGGCAAATGATCTTTGCAAAATGGTAATGGATTTGCTGCAAAACAAAGATATTGTCCTGAAAATTAAACTTGTCGTACAAAATCTGTTGCGTAATCATGAAAGTAAAATTGTCGATTTTTTAGTTCCGCGTATTGAGGCATCTTTATGTGATACAATCCAAAAGTTCTTGACAAAAGATAAGTTGACTGAAATTTGGGATAACACCATCGTTCCTCAGTTGAAAAATGAAGAAAACAGAAAGTTGGCTGCCAGGCAGATCATAGATGGTTTAAAACGTCGTTCACCCGATTTGATCGTTACCCTTAAAGCAGAATTACGGGAAATGATTTTTGAATACATATCAGGCAAAGCGATCTTGAAAATGTTTGCTGATTCCATTGCTGATGGAGTCATTGAGTTTATCAATTGGGATGATATAGAAAATCGTATGTGTGCAAAACTTGAGAATGAGTCCACTACAGATTTAATAAAAGAAGAACTTTTAAACTTGATCAACAAGATCGAAGAATGGACAAAGACGGAAGAAGGTTCTGCCAAAGTAGATCTTATGCTCAATAACCTGAAAGAAAAAATTGTCGTCATGATCAGAGATTTTCTTAACGAAAAAATCCCTGCTCTCGCCGCCAGTGTACTTGATTCAGAATCTTTGTGGCAATGGATCGAAAACGAACTTTTGCCGAATGCCAAACCTCAAATCGAAACATTTATAAAGAGTACAGGGAAAGATATTATTATTAAAAAACTGAATATTTCCGGTAGGGTAACAGAGGCCGTTGACAAGCAGGATGTTGAAGAATTTCATTCCATGATAAATTCTATTGCAGCTCAGCATCTGGGGGCAATTCAGGTTCTGGGATATTTTCTGGGAGCTATCGTTGGAGCTACACAAATATTTATAAAATAACAAGCCATTAAGTAATAAAAGATCTAAGGGTACCTGTAATAAACAAATTACAAGGAAAAGGAATAAAACATTATGAAAGAAACTTTGCCAGTTTTTAATCTCCAGCAGGATTATATTTTACGGCTTTTGATGAGTGAGTTTATGCAAAAGCGGGATCAGGAAAGCCTTATTGCTGTATTGTTATGTCTGCGGGATAGTTATGTGTGGATTCC
>JAFTJI010000037.1 GCA_017456495.1 Lentisphaeria bacterium
CGCCGTCAAAATCCCGTTCCACGTCAACGGAACCGTTGGCATCCAGCACCTGAACCACAGGACCACTGGGGATAAACAGCCCGGTCAGCTGAATGGATTCAGCAAGACTCCCGCCGCCGTTGAAACGGAGGTCAATGATCAGAGAGTCGATTTTTCCTTTTGCCCGGATTTCCCTCAGAAGTTTCTGAACGTCACGGGTGGAACTCTTGTAGTCTTTCTTTCCGGCTCTGGCAGCTTCAAAATCGCAATAGAAAGAGGGGAGAGTAATGATTGCGATCCGGAGTTTTTTACCGTTTGTCCCCGTGACTTCTCTGACTTCTGCTTTTGCTTCAGAATCTTTCAATTCGATCTCTTCACGGATCAGTCTTACTGTTTTCGGTGTTCCTCCTGCTCCGTCCTTGGCATCTAAAGCCGTAATAACGACTTCTGTTCCAACAGGTCCGCGGATCAGTTTCACAACCTTATTCAAAGGCATATCAATCACATCGACAGGTTCCTGATTCCCCTGAGCGACTGCAATAATTCTGTCTTCTGCATGGAGCTGTCCATTCTTCATGGCAGGTCCGCCGGGAATGATCTTTACGATTTTGGTGGAACCGTCATCTGCAGGAGAAAGAACCGCGCCGATCCCGCACAGTGAAAGACTCATATTGATATTGAAATCTTCCTCTGTTTCCGGAGCCATATATTCTGTGTGGGGGTCATACAGGGCAGCCAATGCGTTCAGGTAATTTTCAACGATGGTCAAAGATGTTGCACTTTCTTCCTGAGCAATAAAGAGCAGAACTCTTTTTTTGACCTGTTCCAGAGGCGGAACTTTTTTCCATTTTGTTGCCGGTTTTTTCGGAGCTTTGGCTGCTTTTTCCTTTTCGATCCGTTCAAGGATTTTCAAAAGAACGACGTCATTTGTGAGTTTCTTCCGCCAGACTTCTCTGATCGCAGCATCATTTTCGGGCCAGTCGGCTTTCGTCCGGTCGATTTCGATCGTTTCATCTCTCTGAAGCTGACTGTCCGTGACCGTAAAATTCTTGACATAATCTTTATATTTTGCGAGCTGAGCCAGATAATGAGCATAAACGACATATGCAAACCTGGGATTACCATCAAGAATCTGAGAAAGGATCACCGGAGCATAAGGTTCCCACTCTCTGATCTTCTCTTTTGTAAAGAACATGTGCAGCGGGTCGATTTTTTTCAGATAAGCATTAAAAAACTGGATGGATGTTTCTTTGGAGATCGGTTTCTTCTGATAGTGCAGTTTTGTCAGAATGGAAGAAGCGACCTGCGTAACCGCGACTGCTTCTTTGTCGATTTTCGGCACAGATGCATTGGCAGGTTTCTTTTGTTCATTCTGCAATTGGAATCCCTGGGCTGATCCAATCTGATAATAGAAAAGAATTGCCGCAAGAACAAGGAGAAAGGATATCGTTTTAATGATATTTCTGTTTTTTAACATGGTATAACATCTTTCTTTTTGTAATTTTTACATGATTCAGGCGTTGATCATTCAGACTTGGAAAGCTCTGAAATAGTTCAGCAATATATCACAAAAATATCAGAATGTCAATAGTGTCAGGCTTGAAAATTGTCAAAAAAGAGAGATTTTTTTGTTCATGCCGGATCTGTTGAATCAAGCGGGAAATTGATCTTTAATTGTTCTGCCGGACAGGTTTTGAGCAGTTCCTGATATTTTGCCTCAGCTCTGGCTTTGTCTTCAAAGATCCACTCACGGCATTGCGGAGTTTCCAACTCCATGACATCAAAGATTTGATACAACCCGGCTTTCCGGTAGAGCGGCAGGGTCCATCCCGGACAGTGCAGACAATATTTCCGGCAGACTCCTGCATCGTTGTCGATCGCTTTGGAAAGACTGGGGCATTTTGTCATGCCGAGATACAGCTCTCCATCGCTGAGAACGATTTCTATTTCGCAATTTTCCTCTTTCCGAATTTTCTGATAATAATCATAAACACCCTGGAGTTTTTGTTCCCGGAATGCTTCCAGACAGTGAAATTCCTGATGGCGGCTGATCTCATCATAGTATTCCTGCAGTTTGCCCTTTTCGTCCAGAAATTTGAAAACTTCATTGTAAAAACGCACAAAATGATCGCTGGGAATCATATTAATCCTCCTTCCGGAATGTTTGGATACAGTGTCCGGGTTCCAAAACTCTGACTTCAGATTTCCATGGCGTTCCTTCACACATCCCGGCATTGACTTCCGAGGTTTGCAGACATGCAAATTCCGAAACTTCCAATCCGAGTGTCTTCAAGTGCCGGATCGCTGGACATTCGAAGACTTCCAGCGTGATTTCGTTTCCGGAAACCGTCAACTGATATTTTCCCTTTTCCCGATAGAAAAACCAGTTCAGATGTTCGACGAGTTCTGATGCATCTCCGGCAGCCAGCTTTTCTCTGATGGAACGGTAAACGTCCCGTCCGGTTTTCCGAAGAAGCATTTTCAGAGCATCCACGCCGAACTTTTCAGCAATATAGTTCAGCGTGGTGTTGGTCGTTCCGTGAAAATCCAGATGCAATTCGTTATTTTCCTGATAACGCAGCATACTCAATCCAGATCCTCTTTGAACGTTTCAATACAAGTTTCAATTCTGCGCTTTACTTCATCGCTGAGGGTCGACATCTCCTGTGCATAGGAGAACGGACTGGAGATCACCCCCATTTTGTACAGAGCATATTTCTGTCCGGTCCAGACAGTGTCAAAATTTTCTCCGTAGATTCCGTGATAGAGCTTGATCAGTTTTTTCTGGGTTTCTTTTGCTGTCACGATATCTCCATTATTGAACGAAGATATGACTTTGACGAGCATTTTTGATGCCAAAGCCCCGATTCCGCAAACTGCCCCATCCAGATCAAGCAGAGCCGCTTCATCAACGGACCATTCCTGACCTTCCAGAAAACGGACATTATAACCGTTTTCCTCCCGGAGAAGCAGGAGTTCTTTTCTGAGCCACATGTTGCAGGCTGAATTTTTGATCCCTTTCAGATTCGGATGTTTCAGGATCTCTTCAAACTGTTTCAGTGTGAGAGAAGCGGAACTCAACTGCGGACTGTAATAGAAATAAACCGGGCGGTCAGAATTGTCGAGGATCTCAAGGACTGATTTCAGCGGATCCTGTGCAGACGGCTTTTGCGGGAGCATATAGACGAATGCTCCGAAATCATATTTCTTATATGACTCCATCAGTTTCAGCGACAGGTTCCGGCTTGTGCTTGTGATCCCGACGATCAATTCTGTTCTGTTTTTGACATGTTCTGCCGCAAAAGCGACTGTTTCTTCTTTGAATTGTTCATCGAAACTGTACCACTCACCCATTGTGCCTAAAATGAAAATTCCGTCGATCCCATGCCGGATATTGCGGTCCAGCAGATTTC
>JAFTJI010000004.1 GCA_017456495.1 Lentisphaeria bacterium
GTATTGCCTCAAAAAAATTCATAAAAACTGCACATCCTTACGCCCGTCAGGGCGCACTTCACGTTTGCCGCAGGCAAACTCTTCACACCTTCACATCTTCACTCAATCAGCGTTCACGCTGATTGAACTTTTGGTTGTGATTGCGATTATCGCAATTCTTGCGGGAATGCTTCTTCCGGCATTGAACAGATCCAGAAGCAATGCTTACACTTCAAGCTGTCTGAATAATCATAAGACGATCGGACTTGCTCAGAGTCTTTATACGGAAGATCATGCCGGGTGGATCCTGCCGGGTGCCCAAAGTGCCAGTTCCTGGGCAAGTCAGGCCTTTGAACATACCTGGTGGGGAACGCTCGGGGGTTTGAAAGGAAAAACCAATTACGGAGTCTCTCTGACAGTGGAAAACGGTGTAATCAAAAGCGGTGGAACATTTGATTGTCCGGCAGAAAGAACTCCGTTTGGGTCAGATACAGCGAAGAAACAGTATAAACAGGCAAAGTATGTAACAAATGTGATCGGCGGCTCTGCAGTCGCCAAAGGTGCATCTGCCAATGCAAATATCAACTACGCAAGAAAAATGACTTGTGTGACCTCTCCGTCCTCAGCGATTTTTTCTTATGACAGCCGCGCTGCTTCTGCATATAACTTTGTTTCTGTTGCAACGGCGATCCATGCCAGTTTCCGGCATGGTGGAACGGATGCCCGAACGAGTGATGATGCCGGTCTGCTCCCGGGGCTTACAGGAAAAACCAATGTCCTGTTTATTGATGACCATGCGGAGAGCAGATCTGTTCAGTCTCTGTTGAAGAACGGAACCAGCAATACTGCGTTCTTCAGCAGTTCCGATCCCAGGGATTGCGGATATAACAGAGCTTCCGGAACTCCGCTGTACGAATAATATCAATCAAGACGAGCCAATTTCAAAAGTAATTCAAAAAGAGATTAAAAAATCAGCGTTGATGAGATTAAAGCGGTAGTTTGAGCGTGGCTATTGAATAAATAACCACCGAAAACGCCCCGCTTTAAGATCGCAGCGATGAATTTTAAGAATTTCTGAGGACTTTTGAAATTGACTCAAGACATTTTCCAAAAAATTCAAAGGATAATTTACAATGCAAAAACTTTTTTTCTGTTCCTGCGCTCTTTTCGCAGGAGCCGTTTTGCAAAGTGCTGTTCCTTCTGCAAATGAATTGCTCTCCTATGAACCGGTTCAGGAGAAAATGCTCGTTTATGGAACCGGATTTGAAGATCCGAATGACAAAAGCATCATCCTCGGCGAAGGAAGCCGTTTCGCAAAAGGGGAAGGTAATAACGGAAATACCGCATTGCGGATCGACCGCGTTGGTAAAGTCAGCCGGGTTCTCGACAGTTCGATCGCATTGCCCCCGGAAAAGATCAAGCCCGGATATAAATACCGGGTCGTTGTCAATGTAAAGGGAAAAGGTGTCCGGCATGCTGTCCGTAAAAGACCCCCAACCAGTTACCGGTTCATGGAAACCTACTACAAAGACTCTAAAGGGAGCATGAGCACTTTCTGGAAAAACAGAGTTGTCCCTTTTGCTGTCCCTCCGAAAGAAGATGCTTTTCATGAGTTCAGCTATATCTTCCCGGGAGTGAAAGGCGCCAGCGCATTTCTGCGATTGGCTCAGTGGTACGATTTCCTGGGAACGATCTGGTTCGATGACCTTCGTGTTTATCAGGAAGGGGTTGATGTCAATGCGTTCCTGATAGAGCCGCGTTCCGCAACATTTTTTGAAAAAAACAGCTCATTCCGGATCAGGATCAGCGTTCCGGATGAACTCAAAAATCTGCTCTGTGTAGTAGAATTTGTGAAAGATAATAAGGTTCTTTTCCAGCAGGTCGTTCCCGTAAAAGATTTCTGGGCGGAAGGAAAGTTTCCGAAGGTTCTGCCCGTGGGTCAGGCCGTTATGCACATGACACTGGTCGATCCTGTCAAAAAAAGAAAATACAGAACGATCACGCATCCGGTAACGGTTCGGGCAAAGTATGCTCCTCCTGCCGGAGCGGTGACGTTTGACCGGGAAAACCGGATGTATGTGGATGGAAAACCGTTCTTTCCGCTGGGGATTTTTTACAGCAGTCTTCCCCATCAGCGGGAGGAACATCTGAAACGGCTGAAGGACTCTCCGTTCAATCTCATTATGGATTACTCCGCATTGAGTATTGCCGCACCTGACGATCAGGAAAAAATCACAGCCATCCGCAAGGGGCTTGACCGGATGCAGCACTATAATATCAAGATCATTGTGTGCCTTACTGCATTTTATGTCAAACACTCCAATTATGTGAAGCGCGGCTGGTCCGGAGAAAAAGGGACCCTCAATATGACCCGGAAGCTGGTCAATGCCATCAAGGATCATCCGGCTCTGCTGGGATATTATCTGACAGATGAACTTTCAGAAGAACAGCTTTCTGTCCCCGTTCAGATGCGTCAGCTCATCAACCATCTTGACCCGTATCATCCCACCTTTACGCTTTCCAATCTTCCTTCCGCAATGCCGAACTACATTGTTTCCGGGGATATCTTCATGTATGACCCGTACCCGATCGCATCTGTAAAAGGCGGCAGACGCGGCGTGGAAAAAAATATCAGCTCTTTCCGGGAAAATATGCACAGGAGCGGCGCGCCCTGCTGGGGCGTTCCGCAGACGTTCAACTGGGGGATCCACCGTACCATCCATGCCCAAAATCCCGGACAGGAAAAGTTGGAAAATTATCTTGAACCGACGGTGAGCGATATGCGTTCAATGATGCTTCTTTGTTTGCTGGATGATGCCAGAGGTATCGTTCCGTGGTGCTATCCTTTCCCGTGGCAAAAGTTCGTTTGGGATCGTTTCAAGGCAAAAGGAATGGCAGACTATCCGGAAAAATTCTGGGGGAAAATCAAAGAAGCCGCATCCGCAGTAAAGATGCTCTCCCCGTTCCTCGTGACTCCCGGGAACAATCTCCCTGCTGTGCAGGTGCAGAATCAGGGGAAAACGAAAATCCGTACCAGACTTTACAGGAATGCTGCCGGAAAACATGCTCTTGTGATCGTCGGTTGCGGCGGCGGGGCTTCCAAAGGGATCATAACGCTTCCCGCAGGACTCAAATTCCGTTCAAAATATGGACTGACCAAGAGTCTTGGAAACGGAAAATATCTGTTCGCAAGCGCGGATCTGGATTCCGATATCCTTGAGGAAATCCAGTAAAAACTGTCATTCCAAATCCGGTAAACAGAATATTGGCATTCATGTTTTGGGGTATTCTAAGACATGAATGCCTTTTTTTGCAGCCGTTCAGACCTTATCAGCTTTTTTTGTCTGAAAATGATCAAAACTTCCGCTGCGGTAGCCCCGTGGGTCGATCGTAATATCTTTGAAGCCGATGGAGCGCAATTCGTTGAACAACTCCGCCTGACAATTTTGCAGAGCAGGGAGCTGGTCAGAAGACACTTCGATCCTTGCTGTATTGCCGTCGATCCTGAGCCGGATCTCTGCCGCTTGCGGAACAAATTTCCGGATGACTGCTTCTCCGGCTGCAACATTGCGGATCTTTTCTGCAGTCAGTTCCATTCCGTAATCAAAACGGGTTGCAAAACATGGAGAAGCCGGTTTTTCTGCGGTGGAAAGCCCAAGTTCACGGGAGAGCTGCCGAACCTCTGCTTTGGAAAAATTACATTCTGCCAACGGCGAGCGTACTCCCAGCTCCTGAATCGCTTTTTGTCCCGGACGGTATTTTGTCAGGTCATCGGCATTGGTTCCGTCGATCACATAGAAAAGATTTTTTTCTGCTGCGAACTCCCGGATTTTTGTGAAGAAATATTTTTTGCAGAAGTAGCACCGTTCCCGGCTGTTGTTCCTGACTTCCGAAATCGAAAGCGGATCATATTCCAACCGGAAAAAAGGAACGCTGAACTGTTTTGCCAATTCTTCCGCTTCGGCGCACTCCTGTTCACTTTGAAATGCAGAATGCATCATGACAGCGGCAAATGGAAACGGTTTCTGTTCCCGGAGCTTTGCAATCACAGCAAGCAGAAGCGCGCTGTCTGTCCCCCCGGAAAACCCAAGCACGATCCCTCTATGGCAATATTCAGAGATCTTCTGAAGCAATCTGTTCAGCTGTTCAGACATCCTGTTCCTTTGCTGACCGGATCGCCTCTTCGAACACTTCCTGAATCGGAGAACCGCTTGCTTTTACAGCCCGTTTGACACTTTCAAATTCCGGATAATAACGGACGATCCCTTCATAAGAACAGCGTTTGACTTCAATCTCTCCGGCAGATGTTTTGACTTTCATAAGCTGCCGATCCATGCAGACCCGGTCAACGGGATATTTCCGCAAGCCGATGGTCGTGGTACAGCGGAAGATAGTTTTTTCGATTTTGGAGAGATCTTTTTCTGCCGCAATGACTTTCAGCAGAACTGCCGGACGGTTTTTTTTCATAAAGCATGGCTGATAGATCACATCTTTCGCACCGGCAGCGAAAAGCTCCTCCATGGCAAGCCCGAGAACTTCTCCGGTGGAATCATCTATATTGCTTTCCAGAACATAAATTTTTTCCGGTGAAGCCTCCGCTGAAAGAAGCATGGCACGCAGGATATTGGGGCGTCCGAAATCCCGTTTCCCAAGCCCGATCCCGATTTTTTCGATGACATATTCCGGCGGCAGTTTGGAACTTGTCCGGAGTGCCGCAGCAATGGCGATTCCGGTGGGGGTGATCATCTCCCCTTTCACATCTGTGATGCGGAGCGGGATTCCGGAACTTTGTGCAATATTCACGACGGCAGGAACTGGAACCGGAAGTTCTCCGTGCTGACAATGCACGGTTCCGGTTCCTTCGGAAAGTCCGGTGACAATACACTCTTCAATTCCGAGATCGTCGATCAGAACCGCGACGGAAACGATATCGACGATGGAATCCACTGCGCCGACTTCATGAAAATGCACTTCTTCAATGGAACAGCCATGAGCTTTTGCTTCGGCTTCAGCTACAATGTTGAAAATCTTTTCTGCAAGTTTTTTCGCCCGTTCCGGAAGAGATGCTTTCTCAAGAATTTCCCGGATATCAGAAAGGTGTCTGTGGCAATGGTGATGATGTTCATGATGATGTTCATGATGCAGGATCACATTGAAATCACAGCCTGCCAGACCATAACTTTTCTTCCTCGTGATCTCATAATCGAACTCATCCAGCTGCAGACTCTTCAAACATTCTGCCAGATGTTCTCTGTTACCGCCGAGATCCAGCAGTGCGGCAACCGTCATATCTCCTGAAATTCCGGAAGCACCTTCCAGATATAAAATTTTACTCATCGGTTCCGTCCTTTCATCCGGAGGATCCGGCAGGCGAGAACTCCGGCACCGAATCCGTTATCAATATTCACGACAGACATGCCCTCTGCACAGGAGTTCAGCATGGCGAGCAGGGGAGCGATCCCTTCAAAACTTGCCCCGTACCCCACACTGGTGGGAATCGCAATCACGGGCGCATCGGTCAACCCGGCGATTACGCTGCCCAGTGCGCCTTCCATTCCGGCGGCGGCAATCACAATATCAGCCTCCCGGATCTGGTCAACGCGGGCAAGCAGCCGATGCAGTCCGGCAACTCCAACATCATAATGACGGTCAACTTCAGCACCGAAAAACTCAATGGTCTTCGCAGCTTCTTCTGCCGCCGGGATATCGGCTGTTCCTCCGGTGCAAACCGCAATTTTCCCTTTCAGAAGCGGTCGGGCACCCCAGTTGGAAGATAAAATCTTTGAGGTCGGATCATATGTTACAGGTATCTGTTTTTCTGCAAGAAATTCTGCTTGTTCTGCAGAGCATTTTGTTCCGAGTACAGGAATATTTTCTTCCTGAAATGCAAGGAGGATTGCCGCGAGCTGTTCTGAGGTTTTTCCCGGACAGAAGACGGTTTCACTCTGTCCGGTTCGTTCGGAACGGCTGAGATCAAGTTTTGCAAATCCGAGATCTTTGATTTTATCCATAAAAAAATCCTGTCTGTAAAGGGGATTCAGAGTTTTTCTGAATATAGCACAGGAACGGCATATTTCAAATAAAGAAAAACGCTCAGTTCTCAATAAAAATTAAATTTTATCGGGAACTGAGCGGTATTTTGTTCCATCCGGATCAATCAAGCCCGAAAAACTCTTTGGCTTTGTCCCAGAATGACGCATATTTCGGATGCTCTTCTGTTCTGGTCGCGGAGGAGGCAAACGTTTCCGCATACTTCCGCAGGAGGTCTTTCTGTTCCGATTTCAACCCCTTGGGAACTTCAACGAAAACGGAGACGTAATGATTTCCGCGCCGTCCGCCGCGCAGCGAAGGCATCCCTTTATCTCTCAGGGTGAACCGGTCGCCTGTCTGCGTTCCGGGCGGGATCTCCAAATCTGTCATCCCGCAGACTGTCGGAACCTGGATCTTTCCGCCAAGAGCTGCGGTCGGAAAGTCGATGGGAACTTCACCGTAAATATTTGTGCCGTCTCGCTGGAACAGTTCATGTTCGCGGACAAAAATTTCTACATAGAGGTCGCCATCCTGCCCGCCTCTGAGACCGGGCTCTCCTTCGCCGGAAACACGGAGCCGGTTTCCGGAGTCAACCCCGGCAGGAATTTTGATAGAGACTTTGCGGGACGTCTTGATCTGTCCTTTGCCGCCGCATTCCGGGCACTTCTTTTCCGGCACAACGCCTCGTCCGTCACATTCCGGACAGGTGTGCATGACGGTGAAGAACCCTTGAGAGACTCCGATCTGTCCACGGCCGCCGCATCTGCGGCAGGTGACGTTTTTAGAACCTTCGGCGCAGCCGGAACCGTGACATTCCAGACAGGCTGCCATGCGGTCAAACTCAATGGTTTTTTCCATTCCGTTGACGGCATCTTCAAAGTTGATTTCCAGTCTGTATCTGAGATCATCGCCATCAACGGGTGCATTGGGGGACGGTCTGCGCTGTCCGCCTCCGCCGAAGAAACTTTCGAAGGGACTCCCCCCGCCGAAGAAGCTGTTGAAAAGATCAAACGGGTCGCCCCCGCCTCCGCCGCCCATACCTCCGGCTTTGAACGCATCTTCTCCATACTGATCGTAGAGAGGACGCTTTTCTTCGTCAGAGAGAACTTCATACGCCTTGGAGATCTCTTTGAATTTTTCTGCTGCTTCCGGATTGTCCGGATTCCTGTCCGGATGATACTTGATGGCAAGTTTCCGGTACGCTTTCTTGATCTCCGCGGTATCTGCGGAACGGTCAATGCCTAACAGTTCGTAATAATCCATGGTTGTCAAATCTCTTTTTCGATGCTTTCAGCCATAAGAACCGCTGCGCGTTTTGCAAATTTTGCGGGATCCGGCAACGGGCTGCCTTCAGCAAGAAGAGCCTGATCAAAGAGCAGTTCCGCATACTCTGCAACCTTTGGATTGGAAGAATCTTTTTCCACCAGCTTGGTCAAACCTTCGATCAACGGATGGGACGGGTTCAGTTCCAGGATCCGTTTCACTTCCATGACCGGCTGATTCAGAGCTTTCACGATCCGCTGCATGTGGGGGCTGGGATCGTTTTCTTCTCCGGAAAGACGGCTTACGCTTTCGGTCATTGCACCGGAGAAACGGACATCTTTGACTTTGTCTGCCAGAACTTCTTTGACTTTGGAGATCAGATCCTTACCGCCCTGTTCCTGTGCAGCCTTTTCAGCTTTTTCGTTCAATTCCTTCATCGCTGCGGAATCTGCTGAGATCTTTGCCTTCGCCACAGAAACAAGCTTCTTACCGTCATATTCCGGAATCGCCTGAACGACCCATTCATCAATCGGTTCATGCATCATCAGAACATCATAACCGGCTTTCTTGAAACTTTCGATATGGGGAGAGGCTTCCATATATTCGCGGCTGTCACCGGTCATATAATAAATCTCTTTCTGGTCTGCGGGCATTGCTTCAACATATTCTTTCAAGGTGGAATATTCCGAAGCGGGCTTGTTCAAGGTTTCGAAAAGCAGAAGATTCCGCAGTTTTTCTGCGTTTGCATAATCCTCGTGAGTTCCCTCTTTGAGTTGCGGTCCGAAATTCTTGAAAAATGCGGTATATTCTTCCCGCTTGTTTCTGAGAAGATTGTCAAGCTCAGTGAGAACTCGTTTTGTGATCGCCTTGTTGATCTTTCCGATCATGGGATTATCCTGCAAGGTTTCGCGTGAGATATTCAGCGGAAGATCGGAGGAATCAACTACCCCTGCGATAAATCTCAGATAGTTGGGAACCAGTCCTTTGCAGTCATCGGAGATGAACACACGGCGGATATAAAGCTGAAGATCTGTGCGTTTTCTGCCGGGGAAATTGAAATCGAACGGACACTGGGACGGGATATAAAGCAGGGCTTTGAACTCAGAAGCACCTTCTGCACTGTAGTTGATCCGGGAGATCGGTTCATCATAATGCCCGGTCAGATGATTGTAAAACGTGGTATATTCTTCATCTTTGACATCGGCTTGCGGACGGAGCCAGATCGCGGTCTGTGAGTTCAGAACCTTATCTTCAATGGTCTCTTTCCCATCTTTATCCTTGACGGTTTCCATCATTTTGACAGGATGCTCGATGAAGTCGGAATATTTTTTGACGATGGTTGAGATCTGCCAGTTTTCGAGGAACTCTTTTGCATCATCTTTGAGGTGCAGTGTGATCGCAGTACCCTGTGCGGTGCGGCTGCCTTCTGTCACGGAAAAGGATTCTTCGCCGTTGGATTCCCAGCGGACAGATTCTTTGCTGCCGGCTTTGCAGGTTTCAACGGTAACTTTGTCAGCGACCATAAATGCGGAATAAAAACCGACACCGAACTGACCGATGAGTTCAGGAGATGCCTGACCTTCTTTTGCATTCTGCATAGCTTCCATGAACGCCTTGGTTCCGGAATGGGCAATGGTTCCCAGGTTTTCAATGACTTCATCTTTGGTCATACCGATTCCGTTGTCGGAGATGGTCAGCGTTCCTGCGGTTTTATCAGGGCTGATCCGGATTTCCCATTCCTGAGAAAAATCGGGATTGGTAAGGGATTCAAAGCGTGCTTTGTCGATTGCATCGGCTGCATTGGCGATCAGTTCACGGAGAAAAATCTCCTTATTGGAATAGATCGAATGGATCATCATGTGCAAAAGCTGCTTGACTTCTGTCTGAAATACTCTGTTTTCCATAAATGTAACTCCTTATGATTTTGTTTTTCCATAAAATCTATTAGCAAAAATCGTGCCAAGAATGATTCAGGCAGAAACTTCTTTCTCAACTGTGTCAAAATGTCCCGGAAAGTGTGACATTTGACATCTTTCGGGTCAATGAACTGAGCATTTCGACGTACGGCAGATCTTTGAAACTGAAAATATCAGGCGTAAAAAAATAAGAGCTTCTGTCGGGAATCGGGTAAGGGAAATTTTTGTTTTTAAAATAAAAAATGGCGGAATTGACGGGACTCGAACCCGCAACATCCACCGTGACAGGGTGGCACTCTAACCAATTGAGCTACAACTCCGCTTGAGGTATCATAAGAAATAAAAAATGGCGGAATTGACGGGACTCGAACCCGCAACATCCACCGTGACAGGGTGGCACTCTAACCAATTGAGCTACAACTCCGCAGTCGTATTTCTTAATGATTTAACGTAATATAACCCCGTTTTTGAAAAATGCAAGCGAAAAAAAGATTTTTTTATAGAAAAATTGAATTTTTAACGGGGATTGTGCCGAATATATGCTTCCCCGGTGTCCCGATCGTAAACCGCGATATAGCCTCCGCCATCTTTTTTCTCTGCTTTCGCTTTTAATTCCTCCATATTTTTCACCGTCAACGCTGATTCATCATCTCTTCCCGGGCTTTCCGCAGGGTCTCCTGTTCTTCCTCTGTCAAGGCATTGATCCCTTCCCGGGAAAGTTTGATGAGCAGCCGCTCCACTTCGTCCCGGGAAACGGTTTTCAGAGACGGTTCAGAGGCGTCAGTCCAGCCGGGAGGCAAACCGTTCTGATTATCCTTTTTGCCGAACAGAGCTGTCAGCGGATCCCATAAAATACACTCTTTGCAGAAAATCTTCATGTAAAGATAACCGCAGACAAAACCGAAAATATGGGCAAGATATGCCGTCTGACTGCCCGGATTTCCTATTTGACTGATGACTTCAATAACGATATAAACAACCGCCAGCGTTTTCAATTTGATCGGGAACGGAATGAACAGCAGCATCATGGGAATATCCGGCATGAGCATCGCAGCGACAAGGATCACCCCCATGACAGCACCGCTGGCTCCGATCAGCCACGCATTCGGATTGCTCCAGTTGACAAAGAACCAGAGGACATTTCCCAGCGTTCCGGAAAGAAGATAAAGCAGCAGAAAACGTTTTGCTCCGAGCACCGGAGCCGCCAGACTGCCGAAAATGTAAAGTCCGAACATATTGAAAAAGAGGTGCATGAAACCTCCATGCAGGAACATCGCAGTAAAGAATCTCCAGAGTTCCAATTGTTTTACAAAATAGATGTTCAACGCAAATTTTTCTGCGATATCAGCACCACTCATCAAGTGCTGGATAACAAAAACAACAAGATTTGCAACGATCAAGCCGAACATGGCGTGAATACCGCCACGGGCTTCCTCTTCCGGATTGAAATCCTGAAAATTTCGATTGTTAAACATAAAAAAATCCTTGTTTTTATAAATTTTCCTGTTTTGCGGAACGTGTCATAAGCTCATAGACAGCATCTTTGGGGGACCGGCTGCAGTACAGAACTTCATAAACAGCATTGATCAGCGGAGTTTCGATTCCGGCTTTTTCTGCGAGCTGATATGCAGATAATGCTGTCCGGACTCCCTCTGCCACAGAACCGTTCATTTCCCGGCGGATCTCTTCCAGCGGCTTCCCTTTTCCGAGAGATTCCCCCACAAACCGGTTACGGCTGTGTCGGCTCATACAGGTTACGATCAAGTCACCCACACCGGAAAGCCCGGCAAAAGTTTCTTTTCTTCCGCCCAAAGCACAGCCGAGTCTTGCCATTTCTGCGATCCCCCGGGTCATCAATGCGGCTTTTGTATTATCTCCCATCTCCATACCGTCACAAATCCCGGCAGCGATGGCAAGAACATTTTTCAGGGAACCGCCCAGCTCCACTCCGGTGATATCATCGGAGGTATAGACACGGAACGATGGCGTCATAAAAAGCTGCTGGATTGTTTCTGCTGCGCAGAGATCCCGGGAGGCAGCAACAACTGCCGTCGGGACATTGACTGCAACTTCTTCAGCATGGCTCGGACCGGATAAAACAGTGTAGTTCCGGGAACTTCCGAAAATATCTTCAAAAACTTCGCTCATCCGTTTCAGAGAGCCGTTTTCGATCCCTTTCGCCACATCAATGACCGCACATTTTTCAGGATCAAGAAAGCCGGAAAACTTTTCAAGCGTTTCTCTCATGTATTGAGACGGTGCGGCAAGTACAGCAAACTCAGCCTCTCCGACAGCAGCCGCAGGATCCGATTCCAGTTTCAGATTTTCCGGAAGAACGATCCCTTTCAGATACTTGTTCTCCCTGCTTTTCCGCAAAGATTCTATCTTTTCCGGTTGTCTTCCCCACAGCGTCACATCATGCCCATTGGAAAGCAGGACAAGGGCAAGAGCGGTTCCCCAGCCTCCATCTCCGAGAACCGTTACTTTTTTCATGCCTTTTTGCCTTTTTCGAAGCGGTTTTCTGTTCCGTTCAGAAGTCTGACAATGTTGGATTTATGCTTGATGATCGTCAGAACTGAGAGCAGAACGATGGGAACCAGACAAGCCTGTCCGAGTTTAACACCCGGGATCAATCCCATATTCGGGAAAAGAATGTAAAAGACGATTGCCGCGACAGCAAAAACAACTGCGGCAGAAATACTTGCCAGAGAGACATAGCGGGAGGTAAGGAACACCAGCACCCAGACGATCAGAGCCGTTACAAGGGCAGCCCAGCTGAGAGGAAGAAATGCTCCCGCTGCTGTTGCAACACCTTTTCCGCCTTTGAATTTCAGATACACGGGCCAGATGTGTCCGGCAACAACCATAAAAGCCGTAACAGCCGGAAGGATCCCCAGACTTTCGTTATTGTTCAGAAGAACCGCTGCGGTCACAGGAAGTGCTCCTTTCAGAAAGTCAAGCAGAAAGCAGAGTTTTCCCCACCATTTCCCTACAACACGGGTAACGTTTGTTGCACCGATATTGCAGCTTCCTTCTTTCCGGATATCTTTTCCGTTCAGTTTTCCGATGATGAATCCGAAGGGGATCCCGCCGATCAGAAAAGCTCCAATGGCGAAAATTGCGAGTTTTACATAAAATTCAGTATTCATGAGTAAGTCCTTTTGGTTCAGGTTCAGAAGCACCAGCTTCCGTTGCGGAAGACAGGAACTCTTTCTCCGTTTTCAGTGATCCCGGTAATATCAAGATCTTCCGTTCCGATCATGAAATCAACGTGGATCATACTGTCGTTGATTCCCATTTTCTGAAGTTCTTCCCGGGTGTATTTCTCATAGTTTGCAATGCAGTTTTCAAAGCCTCTTCCCAGCGCGACATGGCAGCTGGCATTTTCATCGTAAAGAGTATTGTAGAAGAGGATCCCCATATCGCTGATGGGGGATTTGTAGTCAATAAGCGCG
This sequence comes from Lentisphaeria bacterium, assembly GCA_017456495.1. Classification (GTDB taxonomy): domain Bacteria; phylum Verrucomicrobiota; class Lentisphaeria; order Victivallales; family UBA1829; genus SIG79. The sequence continues at coordinate 12,644 of JAFTJI010000004.1, forward strand.
CACTCGCCAAGATAACCGGCGGTTTCATCCATGGAGATCATCTTTTCAAGGGCATCCTGTCCTTTTTCTGCATGAACTTCCACGGCTTTTCCATTTTCGAAACGGATGGAGAAGTTTTCAATCAGCGAACCCTGCCATGAGAGCGGCTTTGAGGAGACGAGCAAGCCTTCTGCTTCGCCTTTTTTCGGAGAGGTGAAAATCTCTTCGGAGGGGATGTTCGGATTGAAGACTCTTCCGCTCAAATCGGTTTCACTGCCACCTGCAAAGATCCCTTCCGGGATCAGTCCGACACGGAAATCGGTTCCGTTGGAAGCCTTGTATTCCAATGCCTTGAAGTGGAAAGAGTTGAGTTTATCGGCTCTTGCATGGACCGTTTTGTTATGTTCTTCCCAGTTTGCAATGGGGTCTCCCACTGCGCGGGCTGCTTTCAGGATGGCATCCCAGAGTTTTTCCACAGCTTCTGCATCGGGCAGACCGGGGAAGACTTTTCTTGCCCAGTTGACTCCCGGGACCCCTGCGATGCACCACTGATGTTTATTTTCCATTGCATCGCGGAATGGTTTGATTTTAGGATAACGGGCAGCCTGCGCGCGGGCACGTTTCCCCTGATCGATTCCGTTCATACCATCGGGATCATCGGAATCCAGCCAGAGGAGAGCAGGGAGAGAATCGGCGCGCCACTTCCATTTTGCCAGTTCCCAGTCTGCCAGTTCAGAGAGGGATTCTTCGGAACGGTAGATCTGATCCAGCTTTGCCAGGGGCATATCGTCCCAGGTGACGACGACTCTTCCGGCACCTGCCTGATAACATTTTTCCACGACCATGCGGACGAAATCGGGCTGATCGAGTCCGGCTAACACCAATATTTCCTGCCCGGGAACAGGGTTGATCCCGGTTTTTACAATCAAATTTGCGTATGCTTCAAGTTTTTTCGTATCCATTGTTCAAAATCCTTTCCTTAAATGAATATACGGCTAATATATCATCATTTTGCAGGAATTACAAACTTAATTTTTGAAATCGTTGTTTTCCACGATCGGGAGGATGAGCGTAAACGCCGCTCCGGTTCCGTCATAATCGTACTGGATCCAGCCGTTATGTTCCAGAGCCACACCGTATGACATGGAAAGTCCCATGCCGGTTCCTTTCCCGGTGGGTTTTGTTGTAAAGAATGGTTCGAAAATCTTTTCAGACAAATCTTTCGGAACGCCGGGACCGGAATCTTTCACCCGGATCCCGCACCAGCGGGTCTCCTCAATATTTTTGAGTTCTGCAGGCGGAACGGGAGTGACCTGCAAATTTTCCAGCGTGTCTGCGGAGATGGAAAGTTTCCGTTGATCTTCGGGCAGATTTTCCATTGCATCTCTGGCGTTGATGATCAGGTTCAGAACAGCCTGATTCAGCTGCGTTTCATCCCCAAGCACCTGAATGGTTTTATCTGCATAAAAAGATTTGATATTGATCCCGGCTCTGGAATCGGGAAGAAAGAGCTCCTTCGCATTGCTGAGAACTTTGTTCAAGTCAAGGATTTGGTTCTGACGGCGTCCTTTCCGCGCGTAACCGAGGAGTTGTCCGGTGAGTTTCGCCGCCTGCTGGGAGATATTGTCGATCTTTTCCAGATGGGGCATATTTTCTTCGGAGGCTCCTTCCATATAAATGAGATCAAGATGCCCCTGAATGGCATGAAGATGATTGTTGAAGTCATGAGCAATGCCCCCTGCAAGCCGTCCGATCGCCTCCAAACGCTGTCTGTGAGCATGTTCTGTTCTCCATGCCTCACGTTCTCTGGCAATGCGGACCCGTTCCGTGATATCGCGTCCGATGAAGACATACGCAGGCATTCCTGAAAAATAAATTCTGTTGATGAGAAATTCCAGTTCCGTCTCTTTCCCGGGGAGTTTTGCGCGGAGGATGGAGCCGTCTTTCAACTGTTCTTTTTCCGGATCCGGAATCGAAAGTCCGGCGAGTTTCTGCAGATTCTCACCTATGGCATCGGAGATCGTGCTCAGCCCGCAAGCCTTCAGCGCGGCATGGTTGGCATCTATGACCGTTCCATTGGAGTCTGAGACAAAAATAAGGTCAGCCGCGTTCTGGATAATGGTTCTGCAGCGCTGTTCCGATTCCTGAAGTGTCTGTTCCAGAAGTTTTGATTGACTGTACGCTCCGAAAAACGCCACGATGATATCCAGCGGACTGCGTTTATCTTTCGGCACTTCATGTCTGATCCTGTGCAGATAAATCGTTGTGATGATGGAAAGCCAGATCGCCAGGAAAACCTGCGGCAGGAGTCTGGGCCAGAATTCCAGAATCGCTTTTGGGGTGCCCCAGTAAAAAACACAGAGAAAAATGATGCTGTCAAAGAGTTGTCCGACCAGAATTGCCAGCATAACGGACACAAACATATTGAACTTGCGGTTCCGCATCTGCTGAAAGATCATCGGGATCAGAAACAAGTCAAAAGTCAGTGCGATCGTCGAGGATGCCATGTGTTTTGTTGTGCCGTTCAGCAGCTGACGGAATAAGTTTGCCATCAGACTGTTGGAGTAGGCAAAATCGGGCGCAGAACATTCCAGCGCACCAATGTATCTCAAATAGAAGAGCATCCCGAACCCAGCCATTTCGGCAATAATGATCCGCTGTGCCGAAAGAGTACCGTCGACAATATAAATTACCAGCAGGATCGCCAGACTCGGGATCATGATAGCGGTACTGGAAACTCCAAGATCAACCGCCTGATTCGTTGAGAGGAAACGCACCCCCGATGCCGCCATAAAATGGGCAAACATGATGATCACCCCGAACGTAAAGAAAAGCGGCGGGGAACCGATATGTTTCCGGAGAGAGTGAAGAATCAGAAGCGATGCAAGAATAAATGTTGATTCGAGCCAGATCAAAGCATAACTGAAAACAATCCCGCTGCTGAACAGTTCTGTCATAATTTTTCCCGCAATTCTTTCAGAGTTTCACGGATGATTACAGCCCGTTCCGAATTTCTGCCGTCTTTTTCCAGTTCTCTGCCCGCATGGTAGATCAGATGTGCCGGCTGAACCAGAAGAAACAGCTGATTGACAGCATTGATATCCACTGATGAGAACATATCAAGATCAACTCCCAGCCGGAGCGCGGAAAGAGAATCCAATGCTTCTTTGCTGGTGATCTGGTAACAGTATCTCAGCATCCCGTAAGCTCTGCCGACATGATCCAGAATGTAATCTTTCCGCTGGGAAAGAAGGTGCGCCCGGGCATCCTTTTCGTGACGGATGATTTGCCGGACAAGGGCGTTCAGACGGAAGATGATCTGTTCTTCACTTTCCCCGAGAGAACTCTGATTGGAGATCTGATAAAGATTTCCTGTATAAAGAGTGGATTTTCCATAAAAGCCGCGGACACTCATGCCGAGTTTTGAGATCCCCTGGATCACAGAGTTCATTTTTCCGGTAAGAGTCATCGCTGGCAGGTGCATCATGACCGAGGCACACATACCGGTTCCAACATTGGATGGATTCGAGGTGAGATAACCGAATTTTTTATCGAAAGCAAAATTGAGCTCAGCGGAAAGAGAGTCGTCGATCTGATTGACCTTGTCCCAGAGTTCCGGCAGGTGCAGCCCCGGGGCAAACGCCTGGATCCGGAGGTGATCTTCTTCATTGATCATGATGGAAACAGACTCGTCTTTTTCTGCAATCAGCGCAGATTCCACTGAATCCTTTACAAATTCCCGGCTGATAAGACGGCGTTCCAGAAGAAGCTGTTTTTCGAGACTGTCCAGTGTCCTGTAATCAAGATCCATGGGGTCTGCGATCGCTTCTGTCCGGTTCAATGCTTCCAGACACAGACCGCAAACACCTTGCAGACTTAATTTATCTTCAGAAGAGGGAAACGGCATGTTTGCAATATTTCTTGCCAGTCTGAGACGGGAACTGATAACGATATCTTCTTCCGGAGCAGCCGGGGCAAGCCAGCTTACTGGTTTCCGGATAAGATAAGAGAGATTATTTCTCATTCTGCAGCTCCTCCAACTCCTGTTTCAGAGCACTGATCTTATCTCTCAGAACCGCAGCATCTTCATAACGTTCTGCACTGATGGCATCTTCCAGTTCCACCTGCAGATGTTTCAAATTCATGTGCAGCAGGGAAACCGAGGGCTTGGGTCTTGCTTCGGCGGCAGTCCCCGCAGGAAGCGGATGTTTTCCCGTGTGAGTTGTTCCCCTGTGAAGAGAATCCAGTGATTGATCCAGAATTTCCCTGAATGCTTTGTAACAATCCGGACAGCCGAGTTTGCCATTTTTCTGGAAGGCTTCACTTGTCCAGCCGCAGGTTTTGCATTCGATTTTTCTGACAGCTTCCGCCGGTTCTTCCTCTGAGCTCTTCCTCTGAAGATGATCGCCAAGTTTGCTTGAGAGCTGAAACAGAACTTCAGCCAGATTAAATTCCTGAAAGCCGGCATCTTCGCTGGCGCGTTTTTCTGCGCACTCCTGACAGAGATGAAGAATCTTTTTTTCCGAACCGGTGATCTCCTGAATATGGATCGTTGCCGGATTTTTTCCACATATACTGCAAAGCATTTTCTCACCTGATCTTGTTCTGGGTCCTGACAGAATCGCTTGGTGCGATCCCGTTCAATAAAAATCTAGCACACAAAAATATATTTTCAAGAGGTAATTTCAAAAGTCCGGCAAAATTTGGCTGAAAAAAGATTGTTGATGAGTTGGAAATGGTAGTTTGAGCGTGGCTACCATCCTCCTTCGCTGAAGCTATGGAGGACAAGCCGAAAACGCTCCATTTGCAGATCGCA
>JAFTJI010000038.1 GCA_017456495.1 Lentisphaeria bacterium
GATATTTGAGCAAACTGATAAAATCTTCTAAATTACTCTCAGACAGGGGGGATACAAATGATTTTATTACTCAAATAATAAAACAATCGTCTATTGCAGAATTTTCAGGTTTTGCAACAGCCCCATCTTAAAGTAAAAATAGCAGAAGGATTTACCAACCTGTATGGGGAACAGCGCTTTTCCTTTTCTCCCCGACATCCAGTTGATCTTTACCGCAAAGATGCGATCAAATCCATCAACCCGGTCAACGTTTCATGAGTCAACAGCGGATTGAGCAAGGTGAACTTCAGATAGACATCACCATGGCAGACGGTCTGACCGATCACAACTCCATGCTCATGAAGCAGGGCACGGCGGATCCGTTTGTTCATATCGTCAGCAGATTCTGTGCAGCCAGCCTGAGGCAGTACACGGAAGACAACAGAACTGATCTCAGGTTTCACAACCACGTCAAAATCAGGATTGTTTACCAGTTCCCCGTAAAGGAACGCTGCATTGTCAATGCTGCGGGTGATCAGTGCGGACCAGCCTTCTTTTCCGCGCATCCGGAAGGACATCCAGACTTTCAACGCATCGAAACGGCGGGTAGTCTGCATGGACTTGTTCACAAGGTTGATGTAGCCGTCTTCTTCATCCTCTTCCCGGTTCAGGTAATCGGCATGAATGGTGAGGGCATCGAAATATTTTCCGTCTTTCACCAGAGATGCACTGCAGCTGATGGGGAGCATGAACATCTTGTGGAAGTCGACGGTAATAGAGTCGCAATCAGCCAGACCGGCAACGCGGCTGGCATATTTTTCAGAGAGGATCACACCGCTGCCGTACGCGGCATCTGCATGAAGCCACATGCCGTATTCATCGCAGATCGCCCGGAGTTCTTTCAGGGGGTCGATGCTGCCGAAATCGGTGGTTCCAACGGTTGCGCCGATACAGAACGGCAGGTTTCCGGCTTCCACATCCTTGCGGATCAGCTCTTTCAGTGCCGCAAGATCCATTTTCATGGCATTATCGACAGGAACCTTCACCACAGCTTCATAGCCGAGCCCCATGAGGTGAGCACTCTTTTCCATGGAGAAGTGGGAAACTTCCGAGGTGTACATGCGGAATTTTTTGAAATCAGCGGGCAGACCGCATTTTTTCACATCCCATCCCAGTTTTTCGTTGCAGAAACGGTCACGGGCAAGGAGCAGACCGGAGAGGTTCGACTGAGAACCGCCGGAAGTGAAAACGCCGTCAGCCTTTTCATCATAGCCGTAAAGGGCGCAGAGTTTGTTGATGACATCCACTTCGATCTCAGTTGCCACAGGAGCCTGATCCCAGGAGTCCATGGACTGGTTGAAAGTGGAAAGGATCAGTTCCGCCGCTACAGACTCCATCAGCACGGAGCTGTGAAGATGAGCCATATAATTGGTGGAGGAGGGGCGCAGGAAGTTGGGCAGGATCTTTTCGGAAACTTCCTTGAGAAGTTCGTCAAAGCCCATGGATTTTTCCGGAAGAAGAGCCTCAGTACGCACCAGCGCACGGAGATTTTCCGGAGTCATTCCGGCATAAGCCTTGCCATGATCCATGGATGCCGCGACCGCACGGACCGTGGCATCCATCATACGGATATATTCAGCCTTGTCGGCTGCAGAGGAAGTAAGGAAAAGATTACTTTGTGACATCGCTGTTGACCTCACACACGACCTTTTCAAAGATGTCGAGCATGGTATTGATCTCTTCGCGGGTCACATTCAGAGCGCAGAGACAGCGCATGACAGCACCGTGTCTGCCGCCTTTTTCCATTACGAGTTTGTTCTTGAAACATTCGTTCTGAATGCGTGCTGCGATTTCACCGCTTCCGGGATATGCGCCCAGAGAATCTTTGGGTCCCTTGGGATCCACAAATTCACATCCGAGCATCAAACCTTTACCGCGGACATCTCCGATGATGGAGACTTTCTTCTTGAGTTCCAGGATCCGTTCCCGCATCATATCGCCTTTTGCGGCGACATCTGCCAGAAATTCGGGCTGGGAAACGCGGTTCATCACGACGGTACCGGCTGCCATAGCGAGCTGATTTCCGCGGAAGGTTCCCGCGTGAGCTCCGGGCTGCCACTTATCCAGTTCCTTGTTGTAAACGACAACAGACATGGGCTGGGTTCCGCCGATTGCCTTGGAAACCAGGATCACGTCAGGAACGATATTTGCATATTCAAACGCGAAGAATTTACCGGATCTTCCGACACCGCACTGGATTTCGTCCACGATCATGGGAATGTCCAGTTCTTTGGTAACGCGGCGGACAGTCTGGAGGAACTCCACAGGCGCGGGGATCACACCGCCTTCGCCCTGAATGGGTTCCAGAATGACAGCTGCGGGCTTGGTGACTCCGCTTTCGGGATCTTTCAGCATGCGTTCAAAATATTCGCAGCAAGCCTTTGTTCCGGCTTCGCCGCCGAGTCCGAAGGGACAGCGGTAGTCGTAGGGATAAGGCATGAAATGAACGTCCGGCATAAGAGCGGGGACCTTGGACTTTGCCGCAAGGTTTCCGGTCAGAGCCATTGCGCCGTGTCCCATTCCGTGGTAACCGCCGTGGAACGCGATCACTGAACTGCGGCCGGTTGCGGTCTTACAGAGCTTGATGGCGGCATCAGTAGCATCTGTTCCGGAGGGACTGCAGAACTGAACTTTTGCGTTCTTTCTCAATTCTTCGGGCAGAAGAGAGAAGAGAGTCTGAACAAATTTGTCTTTGACAGGTGTCATCAAATCGAGGGTATGAAGGGGACGGTCACTGGTGATCATGTCGACCATGGTCTGATTGACTTCAGGATCGTTATGTCCCAGAGCGAGAGTTCCGGCACCGCAAAGGAAATCCAGATAACGGTTGCCTTCCACATCTTCCAGCCAAACGCCTTTTGCCTTGACGAGAGAGAAAGGAAACTTTCTCGGATAGCTTCTGGCATTGGATTCCGTTTCTTCCTGACGAAGCATGTATTCCGCATTGGACATGCCCTGCACATTTTCTTTAAGTTCCATCATAACAACAGAACCCTTCTATTCCGGAATCGCGAGGACTCCGTTTTCTTGTTAACAGATACCCTTCCCTTTCGGCAAGGAAAAAAACAGGGACATCAACTCTCTTTCTTTCAAGAGCAACATCCCGGCCGCAGAGATTTTCCATATCTTATTCTCATTGCAGACGGAAAATCATCTTATATTACAATACCATTATTTTCAGTATTTTCAACTTTATTCCGGGCATTCAGAGAAATTTTTTTTCGATTTTTTTTATTATTCCCCTATTGACAGCTGCATTTTTGCAAAAATCTGACATTTTGCATCAGTTTTCCCCGGAACCGCCGTTCCCGCTCTTATTTCAGATGCAGTCTTGTTATGACCGGATAATGGTCCGAGGGAAAACCTTCCGGAAATTTCGTACCATCCGTTTTGTGAGAAAGCACACGGATCTCATCTGAAACAAAAATAAAGTCGATGGGATAGGTTCTGACATAACGTCCGAACCCGTGGAACGTCTGCACAGGACCGACGTGAGGTGTCAAAGAGACCTTTGCCGAATCGTTCAGCAGGGATGAGGCTGTCTGATACGTCGGAGAAGTTGGCTTTGCATTGAAATCTCCGGAGATGATCAGGGGTTTTCCCTTTGCATTCTCGCTTGCATGTCTGACCAGAAGTTTGATCCCGTTGATCCGCGCAAGTTCACTGACATGATCCAGATGGGTGTTGTAGTAGATAAACTCTTTTCCGGTTCTTTTATCTCTGAAAAGTCCCCAGGTCGCAATTCTCGGATAAGCGGTTTTCCAGGATTTATACCCCGGAACAGAGGGTTTTTCTGACAATCCAAAGGTCCCGCCCCGGATCAACTCAAAACGGTCCTTCCGGTAAAGGATCGCGGAAAATTCCCCTTTATTTTTGAAATCATCACGCCCGCCGCCGATAAACAGGAACTCATCCCCCAGCAAATCATCCAGCTGTGACCGGACCGCTTCCTGAACGCCGAAAATATCGAACTGATTTTTTCTGATAACTGCCAGACAGCGCGGTTTCCGCTCCTGCCATGTATTCGGTGTTTTGTCGACTGGACAGCGGATATTGAATGTTGCCAGTGTAAAGGTTTCCTGAGGAATGGATTTGCAGCCGCAGAGCAGAAACATTGCAGCCAGCGCGGAAAACAGGATTTTTTTCATAAGATTTAATTTCCTTCTGAGTCTTCTGTTGTTGCAGGTTCTTCTCTTTTTACTTCGATCAGCGAAAGCCGGCGATGCTCTGAAGCAAGAACCATTATCTTCAGATTTTCATATTCAAAACAATCTCCGACTCCGGGGATGGAATGAAAATGTTCCAGGACCCAGCCGTTCAGAGAAACCATGTCGGAATCGATCTTGACCCCGAAAAAGTCGCAGAAATCAGAAAGATGAACCGCTGCGTTGACCTGATATGTATTTTCTCCGGTCTTCTTGAAAAATTCTTCCACATCGTCATGTTCATCCCAGATATCCCCCACAAGTTCTTCCAGAATATCTTCCATGGTCACAATCCCGCAGGTTCCGGCATATTCATCCAGAACAACAGCCACCTGAACTTGTTTCTGCTGTAATTTTTTCATCAGAGAACTGATTTTTTCGTTCTGGAAGACAAAAATCACCGGACGGATGATATCTTTCAGCGGCTTTTCTGTAATACCGGTTCCAACATAGAACATTTTATGATGGATCACACCAACAATATGGTCGATGGTTCCGTCGTAAATGAGCAGACGGGAAAATTTGGTTTCCTGGAAGAGTCTTGCCAGTTCTTCCTTGGTGCAGTTGCTGGGCAGAGCTTCGATCTTCACGCGGGGTGTCAGAATGTCTTTTGCCTCGACATCGGAAAACTCAATAGCGTTCCGCAGCAGCTCCCCATCGCTTTTATTGATACTTCCATCCTGCTGGACTTCCTCCACAAACATCAGAAGTTCTTCCTGGGAAATCTTATTATCCGGATTGAGTTTCAGAAGCTTTGCAAGAAGTTTCTTCCACAGGGTGAAGAAGAAACAGAAAGGAGAAAAAATCCAGATAAGGAACTGCAGCAGAGGAGACGCGAACAAAGCGACCGGTTCCGGACAGTCTTTTGCAATGCTCTTCGGAGAGATCTCACCGAAAATAAGAACCGCAAGCGTAATAACAACAGTGGAAATCGTCGCGCCAAGCTCATCTCCATAGTATCTGACGAACGTCATCGTTCCAAGAGAGGCAAGGGCGATATTAACGATGTTGTTTCCGATCAGGATCGTAGAGATCAGCCGGTCATACTGATCGGTAAGTTTCAGGACAAGCCGCGCCCTGCGGCTTCCTTTTTCCATTAATGTTTTCAGGCGGGTTCTGTTTGCAGATGAAAAAGCAGTTTCTGAGGCAGAAAAATAGGCAGACATAGCAAGGAGAAAAACCATTCCTCCTATGTTTGTGAGCAGTCCACTCGACATAAAATTTTTTTTACTCCAAAGTTGTTCAAGGTATCAAACCGGATTAATATACACCTGGCTTTCTGTATTTACAAGTGTTTATATCAATTTTCCGGTTCTGTTCAGATCAATGGCGCGGCTCTTTTCCCTCCGCCGGGGCAGGTCTTCTGTGCTTTTCAGGATAAACAACGCGGACCTCTTCCCGCGGAAGAGTAAGGGTGCGCCCGGTATCATCCAGCTCAACGAGAACGGTCTGAGTCAGGAGGTTACGGTCGGCAATTCGTCCTCTGCCTTCTGCACATTCGCAGCAATCGCCGCGGCGCGGCATGTGTTTTTCCATTTCCAGGTAACCTTCATGTTCATACTTCAAACAGCACTTCAGTCTTCCGCAAACTCCAGAGATCGTGCTTGGAGTCAGAGAAAGATCCTGCTCTTTCGCCATTTTCACGTTGATTGAGGCAAAATCCTGCAGGAATGAACAGCAGCAGAGCGGTCGTCCGCAAGGAGAGATCCCGCCGATTGCCGCAGTTTCATCGCGAACCCCGATCTGACGGAGTTCGATTCTCGTGTTCAATGAAGCGGAAAGCTGTTTGACCAATTCCCGGAAGTCCACGCGCCCTTCCGCGCTGAACTGGATCGTGATCAATTTCCCATCGTAAGAATAATGAGCATTGATCAGCTTCATGGGAAGATTCAACTGTTCGATGTGCATGGCTGCGGTCCGCAAAGCGGATTTCGCACGGGCAAGGTTTTCTGTCGCCTTCGCCTGATCCACAACCGTAGCTTTCCGCTGAATGACTGCAGGCTCATCTTTGTGATCCACAACCGTCTGCGGACGGGTCGGCTTGATCAGATCCGTAAATTTGGATGCCTCACCGTAAATTTTGATGATCCGGGCATAATCTATATAAAAATCTTTCCGGACAACGCAATAGTCATTGACTTGCAGACTCAGGGAATCATCGCCTGTGGCTTTCCAACGCGCTCCGTTGTCAAACTGTATCTCAAAAAGTAAATCCATTTTCGCCTCTTCTCCAGTCGTTTTCTCTGATGCAGCAGATTCTTGAATATATCAGAGTTCTTTTTCTTTTACAAAGTGTACTATAACCGCATGTAGAAGAATGTCAATTTGCTTTTCAAAAAAAAATTAATATTTTAGAGATAATTTCAAAAGTCCGGCAAAATTTGGCTGAAAAAGAATTGTTGATGAGCTGAAAATGGCAGGTTGAGCATGGCTGCCATCCTCCTTCGCTGAAGCTATGGAGGATAAACCGAAAACGCCCCATTTTACAGATCGCAACAAGAATTTTCTGACATTTTTGAAGACTTTTGAAATTACCTCTTTACACAGCCATCCCGTAAAATTTTGTCAAGTTTTCAAAATTTTCTGTTTTTGCAACTGTCCCTGATTTTTTTTTGAACTCAAAAAAATAAAAAAATAATTTATTTTATGAATTATATACAATATTTAACTATCTTTACCGTTTAATGGTTAAACAACTCAACAATGGAGGTGAATTATGAAAAAAGTATTACTCACAGCAATCATCGCAGCAGGAACCATTTTCGCAGCAAATGCAGGAGGCCTGACTATCGGAATTCCGGGATTCTATCTGAATATCGGAGACAACTGTTACACCACAACTTACACGACACCCTATACCGCGCCGGTTTATGTAACACCGCCAGCACCGGTCTATGTCGCACCGGCAGTCCCGGTCAGATATTACAGACCGATCCTTCCGCCGCCGCGTCACTACAAACCTGCACCGCGCCATCACGGTCGCGGAGGACGTCACGGTCACAGACGTTAAACCTTACAACTGGTGTCTGCCCGGCACTCAAACTGAAACTCTTTTATAAAGACCATCAGTTCTCTGAAATGAAAACGGGGTTGAAATGTCATTCAACAAACATTTCAACCCCGGTATTTTTTTCAGGCAGAAAAGTGCGGCTTATTTGCCGGCAGCGATTGCAGCCTGTGCAGCAGCCAGTTTGGCGATGGGTACGCGGAACGGACTGCAGGAGACGTAGTTCAAGCCCATTGCATAGCAGAATGCAACAGAGGCAGATTCACCGCCCTGCTCACCGCAGATACCGACTTTCAGACCGGAACGGACCTTGCGGCCTTCGGTAACAGCATGACGGATCAGGAAACCGACGCCATCGACGTCAATGGTCTGGAACGGGTCGGAAGCAAGGATCTTCTTGTCAAGGTAGTCACCGAGGAAACCTCCGATATCGTCACGGCTGAAACCGAAGGTCATCTGAGTCAAGTCATTGGTACCGAAGGAGAAGAATTCAGCTTCTTCCGCCATATGTCCTGCGAGGATGGCAGCGCGGGGGATTTCGATCATGGTACCGACCATATATTTGAGTTCAGCGAGGTTCAGAGCCTGTTTGACTTCTTCAGCGACCTTGCTGATGACAGCTTTCTGATCTTTCAGTTCGTTGCCGTCGCATGTGACAGGAACCATGATTTCAGGTTCGATACAGCATTCGATACCGGCTTCAAAGATCGCCCGTGCCTGCATGGCAGTGATTTCGGGGAAGGTGACTCCAAGACGGCAGCCGCGATGTCCCATCATGGGGTTGGATTCATGGAGAGCCGCAGCGCGTTTTTCCACTTCTTCCACGGAGATCTTCAGGCTTTCTGCGATCTGAGCGATCTTGTCGGCAGCCTTGGGAACGAATTCATGGAGAGGGGGATCCATCAGACGGATGGTCACAGGCAAGCCCTTCATTGCGGTGAAGGTTTCGATGATGCTCTTCTTCATCATGGGGAAGAGTTCATTGAGAGCCGCAACTCGTTCTTCTTTTTCGCTGCAGAGGATCATTTTGCGGAGCGCAAAGAGAGGTGCTTCGCTGTTCTTGCCGTAGAACATGTGTTCGATACGGAAGAGACCGATCCCTTCTGCGCCGAACTTGCGGGCGACAGTAGCATCTTCAGCGGTATCAGCATTGGTGCGGACCCCGAGGGTACGGAACTTGTCGACCAGCTTCATGAAAGCCTGGAAATCGGTATTGTCGCTGGCATCCATCATGTCGATCGCGCCAGCATAAGCATAACCTTTGGAACCGTTCAAGCTGATGATATCGCCTTCCTTGAAGGTGTAACCGCCAGCGGAAACAGTCTTTTCTTCTTCGTTGATGACCAGTTCACCGGCACCGACGATACAGCATTTTCCCCAGCCGCGGCAAACGAGAGCCGCGTGGCTTGTCATACCGCCGCGGGAGGTGAGAATACCGTCAGCGGAACGCATACCTTCCACATCTTCGGGATTGGTTTCTTCGCGGACGAGGATGTTTGCAATGCCTTTTGCGGAGAGTGCCATGGAGTCTTCGGAAGTGAAGACGATTTTACCGACAGCACCGCCGGGACCTGCGGGAAGACCTTTCACAAAGAGCTTGTCAGCAGCGGCTTTTTCAGCTTTTGCATCAAGGATGGGATGAAGGAGTTCGTCGAGCTGAGCAGGAGCAACGCGGTTGACGGCTGTCTTTTCGTCGATCAGACCTTCGGAGAGCATATCCAGAGCCATGTGGACTGCTGCGCAGCCGGTGCGTTTTCCAACGCGGCACTGGAGCATGTAAAGAACGCCTTCCTGGATAGTGAACTCGATATCGAGCATATCGTGATAGTGCTGTTCGAGATTGGTGCGGATGGTATCGAGCTGGTTGTAAAGAGCGGGGTAGAGCTGCTGCATGGAGGGCAGCATCTTGTTCTGTTCGTTCTTGGTATCATCGTTCAGCGGGTTGGGGGTACGGGTTCCAGCCACAACGTCTTCGCCCTGAGCATTGATGAGCCATTCGCCGTAGAATTTATTGTCGCCGGTTGCGGGGTCGCGGGTGAATGCAACACCGGTTGCGGAAGTGTCGCCCATGTTGCCGAAGACCATGGACTGCACGTTGACAGCGGTTCCCCAGTCATCGGGAATGCCTTCGATTCTGCGGTAAGCGACAGCTTTTTTACCGTTCCAACTTTTGAAAACGGCACCGATACCGCCGTTGAGCTGAGCCATTGCATCATCGGGGAACTCCGTTCCGAGTTCATTCTTGATGATCGTCTTGAACTCTTCGCAAAGAGCTTTCAGATCTTCCACAGTAAGATCGGTGTCGGAAGCATAGCCTTTTGCCTTCTTCAGATCTTCTAGTTTTTCGTCGAGAATCTTGCGGATGCCTTTTCCGGCGGCGGGTTCGAGACCTTCAGCCTTTTCCATCACGACATCGGAATACATCATGATGAGACGGCGGTAAGCATCGTAAACGAAGCGTTCGTTACCGGTTTTCTTGATGAGGCCGGGGATGGTAACGGAGGAGAGACCGACGTTGAGGACGGTTTCCATCATACCGGGCATACTGGAACGTGCGCCGGAGCGGCAGGAGATGAGGAGCGGATTTTCGGGGTCGCCGAACTTCATGCCCATAAGTTTTTCCACTTCTGCGAGAGCAGCGGGGACATCATTTTTGAGCTGTTCGGGCATTTTCATTCCGTTGTTGAAGTAATCAACACAGCATTCGGTTGTGATGGTGAAACCGGCGGGGACAGGGAGTCCGAGGATTGCCATTTCTGCGAGGTTTGCACCTTTTCCGCCGAGGAGGTTCTTCATGTCGGCGCGGCCTTCGGAGATACCTTTTCCGAAGAGATAAACATACTTTTTCTGAGCGGCAGTTGTCATTTACAACATCCTTTCTTTTCCCGGATGCGAAAAAGAAACGGCACTGCCTGTCATAACAGAGAGGCAGCTTTACGATGTTCCTTTTGCAACCCGGATTTGTTTGCAAATCATTTTTTTGCATTGTCTCAAAAGGAAGGAATCTCTCATCGTGATGCTCTGAAAAGGTTGTTTTGTCGAAGCGTGAATACCGCAAAACCGGAAATGAGTTCCGGAATTCCCGCTTGAACAAAACGAGTGGAAAGGAATCCTCCCCAAAACACCTTTTTTCAGAATCATCTCAGATGTTGATATTCCAGCCGTTGAACAATGCGCGTTCTTCCTTTTTCCGGACTTCACGACCTTTTCCGGAATTTGTCAGAATATATACAACTTTCTGATCCTTAAAAAGTTTTGAATGCGTTGACAATATCGTTTTTTCGTGGATGCTTCTCAAAATCTATGAGAATGTAGGAACCGTTGCGAATTGCTTTGAAGCGGATCCCGACCACATAGAAAAAACCGGTTCTGTCTACGCGAAGCAGTCTCTCCTTATGTTTTTCGTTTTTACTGTCATATTTATAAACGCCGACCTGGCGTTCCCCTATTGTAAAAGCAAAAGCCCTTGCCGCCTTGATCTGACGGGTATCCAAGGGATTCACGGATTCCACATGAACTCCGCTCTTTTCAAAATGCTGGATCATCTCCCAGAACGTTCTGTCATTATTTCTGCTGATGGCACAGCCGCTCAACAGCATAACGATCAAAGATAAAACCGCTGTTTGAAAAACTTTTTTCATGATGTAAATCCTTTCAGATATATAATTTAGCATGCTTTCAGGAAAAGTCAAGCAACTTAAGCAATTATACCTTTTTTCCTGCATCTTTCTCCTGTCCGGACGGAACCGGGAAACGGTAGACCGCAGAACAATTTTCTATTGTAGAAAGGCGGTGCGCCGCAATAATCAGGGTGTACTGATTGGAAATTGCCTCAAGAGCCTTTACAAAACAAGCCTCGGTTTCCTGATCCAGTGCGCTTGTTGCCTCATCCAGAAGAAGGATCTCCGGATCCGGATAAAGGGCGCGGGCGATCCCGATCCGCTGCCGCTGTCCCCCGGAAAGTTTCGTCCCGGCATCACCAAGCCGCGTGTCAAGACCATGAGGCAGAGCAGAGACAAATGTCAATGCCTGAGCAACTTCCAGACATTTTGCAACCCGTTCTCTGTCAATCTCTTCCGCCGGAACACCGAGAGCCACATTCTCCAGTACGCTGGCATCAAAGATACGGGTGATCTGCGGAACATAACCGATCTTTTTCCGCCATGAAGTACGGTTTTTAAAAATATCAGCACCATCTGCCGTGATCTTTCCGGATTCCGGTGTCAGCAAGGTCGCCATCAGATCAAGCATTGTACTCTTTCCGCATCCGGTGGGACCAACAAGAGCAAGGCTGCTCTTCGCTGGGATCGTCAGATTGATATTGTCAAGGATCTTCTTATCTCCACGGGAGAAATTCAGGTTTTCCAGTTTCAGCTCTTTCACCAGAGTAATTGCCTCTGTTCCGGAAAGTTCTTCCTGCGGCATCGCTGACAAATCATCGCAAATCTGGTAGAACAGATCCAGCTTGGAGCGGACTCTTGTAATATAATATTGAACGCGCGAGAACGATGGCATCAGCCGGGCAAGGATCAAGCCGATCACGGAAACTTTAGCTGCGATTGCAGAAAGATTATCACCGGCAAGCAGAAGAACAGCAATCATTCCGATCCCGACCGTCACGATTCCGGCTTCGATCAAAAAACGCGGCAGCTGCTGAAAAGAAAAAAGAATGGAATCATTCCGGATCACCGCCTGCTGCATCTGTCTGCCTTTTTTCAGAAAACCCGGAAGCCGTCCGGAGATTTTAACTTCACGGATGCAGGAGAGCGTTTCCAGAACAAACTGATTTGCCGCTGTTGCCAGCGGAAGAACTTTCGAAGAGGCACGGGCAAGATACCTTTTCATCCCGAAAAACAGCAAAAATCCAAGCCCTCCAACGATCCCGATCAGCTCAAGAGCCGTTCCGGGTGCGATCCAGAGAACTGCCAGAAAGGAAAGGGTGATCAGAATCCCTTCGCTGATCAGCATCGTAATACTGGTCATAACTTCCGTGCAGACATTTCTAGCCTGACTGACCAGTTCCAGGACCCCACCCGCATTCTTGGATGTATGATAATCTAAAGGTGCCTGAAGATACCGGGCAGTCAAATCTGCCGCAATTCTGCCGGACACCCGAAAGGAAAACTTGATCTGGGTATGATTAATAACGAATAATATCAAATTTTTGATCAGGAAAAATGCAATCGTGGCGCAACAGAGAAAGATGGTTATATTCTTCAGATTGCCATCTATACCGTATTTTTTCAGCAGATCTGCGGCAAAACTGAATTTTTTCACAGATTCCGGTGTTACAAATGCCGTAATAACAGGAAGAACCGCACCGATTCCCGCCAATTCCAGAAGAGAACCGATGAAAAGAAGCAGTACAAGCGCGCACATCATCCACTTTTCCCCCGGGGAAAAGGTCTTCCTGATCTTTTGTATAAATTTTAACATACAGCCTCCTTACGGATGATCCGGAAAGGTGATTTTTTCAGCAATTTTCCTGCAGCTCTCTTCCGTTGAGGAAATTACATGTATTCCGCGCATCCTCAGAAAAGAGTTGGAGTCCGCATCCATATCATAAACCTCCGGAGAGATCTCTAAAGACATCAAAGCAGAACCATCTCCGGAAAAAGAGTGAAATCCGAGATTTTTCAGCGCAGGCAGAAGCCCGGCAACATCCCAGATCTTCGCAAAATAAACTCCGGCAAGATAGGCTTGTTTTGCAAGATAAACTCCCGGATAAACGCAGGAACCAATACTGTGGAGCAGTTCAGCTCCATTGAAAAATCCCTGCTTTGCCAGCGTTTGAGTCACATAAACAGCTCCCGCTTCCATATACTCTTTCCGGAACGGTTTCAGTTCAACAAAAGCATTGCCGCTGCCACAGCGGAGATAGGTCTTCCCGGATTCCGTGATCATTAACTCTTCCGTCTCCGGAAGGTAAATCGCGCTTTCGGTAAACTTTCCTTTGACAGCATAACCGATGGAGATTCCCCACATGGGCAAGCCTGCGGCATAAACCGCTGTTCCGTCAATAGGGTCAATAATGAACGCTGTATTGTCAAGAGCTTTGTTCAGACTGCAGCTGTCCAAACTCTCTTCGCCGATCACATAAACGTTGTTTGCTTCATCGGTAAATGCCTCATCCAGAAAGCGTTCAATGGCTTTATCCGCCTGCGTGACGATAGAGTTATCAGACTTCATCTCAGGAGCCATTTTTGTTTTATATTCCATGGCGATCCTGCCGCTCTGTTCCAGCAGTTCAACAACATTTTCTCTGTTCCAATGGTTCATCATAAAACTCCTTATCTGACAATTCTGGGATCCAACGCGTCCCGTAGCGCATCTCCAAGAAAATTCAACGCAAGCACAAGAACAAACAAAAACAGTGTCGCTGCTCCGGCTTCCCACCAGATTCCCCGCCATAACCGCTCCTGTCCCTGGGCGATCATGATCCCCCAGCTGGGTTCAAACTGAACACCCAAACCAAGATAGCTGACAATCACTTCCGACATCACCGCCTGGGCGAAGATCATGGTAAAGTAAACGATCACAACGTGCATTACGTTGGGCAGAATATGTCTCCGCAAAATCGTGAAAGAGGGCTCTCCGAGGGCTTTTGCCGCAAGAACATAACCTGTTCCCCGCAGCCGCATGGTTTCTGCGCGGACTACTCTGCACAGGGAGATCCAGCTGGTCAGACCGATCCCCAGATATACCGCAAACATCCCCGGTTCCGTTCCAAGCAGAGATGCCGCCGCAGAAAATCCATTCTGGAGCCCTTCCGGTAAAAAACCTTTGGTCACAAGCAGCGAAAATGCAAGGATGAACAGCAGCGATGGAATCGCCGCAAAGGTACTGTGGACCCAGGTGATCATGTCGTCAGCGGTCCCGCCCCAATACCCGGAAACGATCCCGAGTCCGACTCCGAAGATCACGGCGATCACTGAAGCGATCAGCCCTACTTTCACCGCTGTCCGGATGGCAAACACGCTCCGCAGAAAAACATCGCGCCCAAGATAATCCGTTCCAAGCCAATGTTTTCCGGACGGCGCAAGATTCTTCTCTTCCGCATTCCGGATATTGCAGACCGACTCCTTGCCGGTCCGTTTGCAATGCACCATGTAACATTCCGTCCAGATCGCCGTGCCGAGATAACAGAACAGCACAGCAAGCGCAATGACAGCCGTCTTCTGTCCGAGAAGACGTTTCATTGTGATCAGAAAGACGGAATTTTTCCGGATCATGCCTCTTTTTCCTTTTTCTGCAGGTCACGGCTCAGGAAGACCTGAAGCAGTCCCAGTTCGTAGGAGGTGACACCGTCGATTCTGCCTGCCTGGGCAAGTGTCGTCGGACGGGTCTTTTCCAGTTTCTGGCGGGATTCGTTCCGAAGTCCGGTCACAACTGCATAATCAAAGGTTTCCGGGATCTTCCAGTTTTCCAGAGCGTGAAGTTTTTCCACTGCTCTGCCCTCCTGACGGAGATATCCGGCATAGTGGGAACGGATCACCAGCTGCCGCATGACGCGGCGGTGCATGGCGTTGTTTTCATCCAGTTCCAACGCTTTGTAATCCACCGGATTGCTCTTGAAATCAAGGTCGCCGTGACGGTCACGCAGCGCATCATAAAGGGAGTAACCGCTCTTTTTGATGCTTCTTGCAAGGGCTTCTGTCTTATCACAAAGATCGGAATATTCCCGGATCTGACGGTATTTTTCTTCCGGGAGAACACCCCATTCGTATGCCTTTTTGGAGAGGCGCAAGTCGGCGTTGTCCTGACGGAGATTCAGCCGGTATTCGGCACGGCTGGTGAAGAGCCGGTAAGGTTCCACGATCTCTTTTGTCACAAGATCATCGATCATCACACCGATATAAGCCTCATCACGTCCGATTTCCACATGTTCTTTTCCTGCAGCGAAGCGGGCGGCGTTCATTCCTGCGACCAACCCCTGTCCGGCAGCTTCTTCATAGCCGCTGGTTCCGTTGATCTGTCCGGCAAGGAACAAGCCGGGATACCGTTTCACGCCCAAGCCGCGGTGGATCTCTTCCGGATGCACAAAGTCATATTCGATAGCATATGCGAAGCGGGCGATCTGAACATTTTCCAGTCCGGGGATGGTGCGGAGCATTTTGATCTGGACATCCGGCGGAAGACTGGTGGAGATCCCGTTGATGTAAAATTCATCCGTGTTTTCCCCTTCCGGTTCGATGTAGAGAAGATGCTTCGGATGATGGGCAAACCGGACGACTTTATCTTCAAAGGAAGGACAGTACCGTGTTCCGATCCCCTCGATGATCCCGCTGTACATGGGAGCCTGATGCAGGTTTTCCTGTACGACTTTTGCAGTCTCTTCCGTGGTATATACTGTCCGGCAGGGAAAGTGGCGTTCCTGAACTTTGAAACCGTTTTCCAGAGGCGGAAAGTAGGAGAAATGTTCCTCCATCACATCGGTGTTCTGAGTTCCCATTTTGGAAAAGTCGATGGAACTGCCGAGGATGCGGGGCGGGGTTCCGGTCTTCAATCTTCCGACTTTCAGTCCAAGCTGTTCCCGGAATGCGGCGGCAAGTTCAATGGAAGCGGGATCGCCGGATCTGCCGCCGGACATATGTTTCAATCCGTAGTGCATTTTTCCGTTGAGAAACGTTCCGGTTGCAACGACAATAGCTTTTGTTCTGACCGGTCCGCCGGGGAAGGCTTCCACTCCGGAGATTTTGCCGTCTTCCAGAAGAAAATTCATGACCGTTGCGTTGCGGATCGTAAGATTTTCCTGAAGTTCCAGGACCCGTTTCATGCACTGATGATAACAATATTTATCGCATTGTGCGCGGGGGGACCAGACAGCCGGACCTTTTGCCATGTTGAGCATACGGAACTGCAGAGAAGCCGCATCGGTCACGCTTCCCATTGCACCGCCCATGGCATCAATTTCACGGACGACATGCCCTTTAGCGATGCCGCCGATGGCAGGGTTGCAGCTCATCTGGGCTATATGATCCAAGTTGATGGTAAAGAGAATCGTTTTTGCCCCCATCCGGGCAGCTGCGAGAGCAGCTTCACATGCGGCGTGACCTCCGCCGACGACCGCAACATCATAACACATCGTATCCAACAGAAAACCTCCGGATCGTTATTTTTCCTCCCGGGAAGAACCTTCGCCGAGGTTGTCGTTCCCGTAGGGATATGGCAGAAAATCAAGGTTCTGCCGTTTTCCAATGCAGCACCCCAAAGTATGAACATAGCGGAAACTGTCAGTTGCGACAGCATCCGTAAACAGCGAGTAGGAAAGCAGGGAGATCAGCTCCGGATCTTTCCAGCGGCGGAACACCTTTTCCATCAGCTCGTTCCGGGGGATCGGCTGCCAATCCTTGCGGGGATCGTAAACCATGCCCTCCGACATAAGGTAAAAATCGCTGTGGCTGGTAAGGATCTCTGTTTCAAAGCCCCGGTGAGCAGCGGCAAGTTTTGCAATGATGCACCCCATAAAATCGGTGGCTGTATGCTCTTCCAGAATTGTCCCGAGACAAAGGGCTTCCGGATTTTCCGGATTCCCCGGAGCGGTATAGAACTGAATCGTCTTCCTTATTCTTGAAAGCAATATCTCCAGGGATCCCGGTTCTCCGGGCTCGCCAAGCCCTTCGAGAAACTCGTTCCATTGTTCCGTGATCTCTTCCAGCGTATCATTATCGAACCAAAGCAGATGCAAATGAAGAACGGCATCTTTCAAAGAAAGTCCGCCTGCCCGAAACTCTTTTGCAAACAGAGCTCTTTTCCGGCGGCTCAGTATCGCGGATTGAAGCTGATGGATCCGTTTCCGCAATTTCTGATTCGGGCTTTCCTGAAGAGTCCGGAGAATGCGGTCAAGACGGGCATCCGAGCGGCTGATCAGTTCCGCCATCGCGATCCCGACCAGCTGTTCGTTGTCATCATCCAGCAAACTCAACAGATTCTTGAAGTCGTCGTTCATAACTCTTATTTCTTTTCCGGGAAAAATCCCTTCAGCGCATTTTGTGCGATCTGCTTGACTTCCTGAGAGAAGTCTGCACGGAGGATCCAGCGCAGAAAATCAGGATTTTCAATCGCGATCTGACGGAGCGGGATCCCGTTATTCTTGCCGAAACCAATCACGACTTCTTCCCCTCTCCAGCGGAATTTTCCTTCCGGATCAACTGCATCGGGAATCACCGGATTGCAAAGCTTGTGCAGAACATCCAAATCTTTTGCAAACTCCACCTCTTCCGGCATATCCTCTTTCGCCATAGCGGAATAGCGTTCCAGTTCCGCTTCAAAAACTTCTACTGTCGCAAGTGTATCAGCTTCTGCCGAGTGGGCATCTTCCAGACTCTTGCCGCAAAACCGCTTATATGCCGCTGAAAGTGTCCGCGGCTCCATTTTGCAGTAGAGGTTATAAGCATCAATGATCCGGCGGTTTTCCAGAGAAAACTGCAAACCCGCACGGGCAAACTCTTTCACCAGAACTGGGACATCAAACTTCACAATATTGTACCCGCCCAAATCGCAATCTTCCAGATAAATATAAAGACTCTGGGAGATCTGACGGAACGTCGGCTCATTTTCCACGTCTTTATCATAGATCCCGTGAACAGCGGAAGCCTCTTCCGGGATGTGCATTTCCGGGTTCAGACGGCGTGTCTTGACTTCCCGGCTTCCATCGGGGGAAATTTTGACGATAGAGATCTCTACGATCCTGTCATTGATAATATTGGTCCCCGTCGTTTCAAGATCGAAAAAGACCAGTGGACGTTTTATAATCAGATCTTTCATTGTCATTCTCCTTGTACCGGGTTTCAAAATCCGCAGCAGCCCCCGGATATCGTGATTCTTTTTCACTGGTACTTTAGCACACAGAACACGATTTTTCCAATGAAAGAAAAAGATTTTAATCTTTTTTTTGCAGATATTCCGGAAGAACCGGAAATCTTACAGTGATTCTTCTGTTAAAAAGTGAAGGGCTGTTGCAAAACCTGAATTTTTGAAAACGCAGCTTCATACGGAGAGTACGGAGAGTACAGAGTGTACGGAAACATTTTTGGTTATCACCGGCTGATTTCTCAAAAGAAATAAAAATTTTTCTCTTGGGTAACGGTTGTTTTATTACCAAACCACCTTCCGTAATCTCTGTAAACTCCGTTCACTCTGTTCAAAGGCTCTTTTAAAACGCGTTTTCTGCATATAGGTTTTGCAACAGCCCCTTGAGTTCAATTAGTCGCTGAACAAAATCAAATCGTCAAACCAGGCACCGCCTGCTTTTCCGGGAGAGAAGTTCCGGACCATAATGGAACATTTTGCAGCATCTTTCGGAAAAACACCGTTTACCGTGCGTTTTGTCCAGTTTGCGGAGCCGTCAAAGCCATAATATTTCGTCTTGTCGAGCTTCTTGCCCTTTGCATCATAATAGATGAAATAGACATATCCGGAGCTGCCTTTGTGACGGAGTGTCAGCTGGAACCTGCTTCCGCCCTTGATATCAAAGGGCTTGGAATAAAGACTGTCGCCTTTTTTTGCAGTAACGCGGATCGCAAACTTTCCATCTGCGGCACCGGTTGTTTCCAGGTTGCAGGGTCTGCCCCAGTCAGCAGGTTTTCCGTCGGGAGCAAGCTGTTCAAAAGAGCCGTTCTTGAAGTTGAGGTTCTTCTTCAGATACTTCACGCCGCCGCGCAGTTCGACTTTATCGAAGAATGCACCGCCATATTTTGAACCGTCAAAGTTTCTGAGCCCGATTCTGCAATATGCGGCATTGGGGGGAACTCTGCCCTGGAACACTGCGGTTTTCCAGTTCTTCTTGGTCTCTGTCCAGAAAAATGTTCTGGCGGGATCGGGTACGCGCTTGTTGTTTTTATCGTAAAAGAGAACATATACGAAAGCGGAGTCTCCTTTGTGCCGCAAGGTGAGGGAGTAATCGCAATCCGGTTCCATAGCAATAAGATCAGAGACCATCATCTTGTCTTTTCCGCCTTTTCTGCCAGCCATGAGCATACAGGC
Source organism: Lentisphaeria bacterium (assembly GCA_017456495.1). GTDB lineage: Bacteria > Verrucomicrobiota > Lentisphaeria > Victivallales > UBA1829 > SIG79. The sequence continues at coordinate 19,237 of JAFTJI010000038.1, forward strand.
ATTGCCTTCATCTGCGCCCAGTTTGTGAACGGGAACGGGAGACTGCCAGCCACGGGGAAACCCTTTGGCATTCAAAGCTTCAAACGTGCCGTTGAAAACCCGGTTGTCTTCGCCGAGATATTCGATCCTGCCGAAATATTCGGGGGAGTAGTTGTGGAACCCGAGAGAGGGAAAGACCACATAATACGTCCCGGTGGTCTTGTTTCCGTGAGTCTGGCGGCGGAACATCTGGAACATGAGCTGAGGAAGCTCTTCAAATTTCATGTTCAAGTCGCTCCACGGAATGAAGATCGTATAAGTATGGAAATCTTTTCCGCGTGACTGCTTGAGCTTGAGATTGCTGTTCCAATCCCAGTCGGAGGTGTTGACGTCAATGGTACGGCGGCCGTCAACGATCTGTCCGCCGACCGTGATGATATAGTGGCGGTTTTCCTTGCGGTCAGCAGTAACAAGGAAGAATTCCAGACAGTCATCGCGCCATGCGTTATCGCCGTCATCGCGTTTTGTGGTAAGATCCACCAGTGTTTTCATGCTTGGTTCTTTGCAGACGACATGCAGCCCCAGACCTTTCCGGTTTGCGATCGCATAAAGTGTCGTCCGGTTCGGCTTTGCGGTGACAGTTCTGCCGTCTTTGTGGGTAAGGGTGTACTGTCTTGCATGTTTCCAGACATTGTCGATGCTGTAATCCATGGGGATCTCTTCGTTGGTGAGAGAGACTCCGAAGAATTTTCCCTTTGCGCGGAGCATGTACATTGTTTTGAAGAAGGGAGCGAGTTCATCCTGAATGAGTTTGATGCGTTTTGCATAAACGCTTCCGGCAGGAGCTTTTGCGGCAGCTTCTTTCAGGAGTTTCGTGAAAAGATCCAAATCGTCTGTTGTGTACATGGTCGCTTCCCCGTTTTTGAGGAAGAGTTTTTCAGCGGTATCCCAGAAATTCTTCATTTCCTTTGCAGCCGGTCCATAGAAGAGTTTGTAATATTCATCCAGCAGAGCCTTGAGATCAAGATCCGGATTCCAGAGGAGCTGGAAACGGACATAATCATTGAGGTGAGTGAACCCGGGGAAACCGATCTGAGAACGTTTTACATGCTGATCCCCGCCGCCGGAATAATAGCCGCCCTCGCTGAATTCCCCGATCACGCCATGGTCACGGTTGAACTTGATATTTTCCTGCAGGATATGGGGATAGAAGATGGGCAATCCGCGGAGAGGCGGAATGTGGTTGAACAGAGGATAGGTCCAGACAAGAATAGGGACTTTCTTCTTTGCATAACCTTTGATGGCATCTTCCACTTCCTTTTTGGCTTTCGGATTGCGGAGAGACTGGCGGGTATAGCAGATACGGACCGCCAGGTTCGGCGGAAGATCCATTTCCGGAGTGACACGGTATCCGGCATAAGCAAGTGTTCCGATCAGTTTGTCCGGATGAGTCTTTCCGACGATTTTCGCAATCTCTGCGGCATGATGAAAAACTGCGTTGGAGAATCTGCCGTTCACGCCAAGGTGGGGCGCATAAAGTTTCTGGCAATCAGCACATTCGCAGATTTTGAAAAGTCCGTCCTGCGGCACAATGGCAAAGGTGGTGTAATCCGGATTTTTATTGAAGAAATCCTGAGCCAGTTTCGCAAATGCTTTGATCCCTTCCTTATTGGTCAGACAGAGATTTCCATAGTTGTTGGCTGTGGAAAGATTGGTAAAATCACGCTGACCGCCGATCAGCGCAAAATATTCCGGATTGGTCTTTTTGAACCTGCCCATGCGGTTGTAACTGTGATTGATGGAGTTGTTCTGACCGCCGCTGCACATACGGTAGTACCAGTCGAGGAACTCCTGGCTGGCATCGCGGAACCAGGCAGCGTGCCAATGGCGTTCCCTGAATGCGGGAGCATCGGTGTATTCCTTGACAGGCAGGCTGAAATCTGCTGATTCCGGGATGATATGCCCCAGTTCATGAGGCATATAATGACGGATCCCGGCATACTTTTCCAAAGATTTGTAAACGCCGTTTGCTGTTCCCCGTTCTCCGTAAGCATAGTAGTTCTTTTTGAAGTTGCAATAGATAAAAATATGACCATAGTACCGTTCTGTCATCTGGGGTTTATCCCGTCCGGCAATGACCACATAATTCGGAGTTGCTTTGAAATAATAACCGTCATACTTGATCTTTTTTGTATCCGCACCAAGTTTTGCGGTACGGTCGGAAAGACCGAGATAGACAGGAATCATTCCGGCAGGAACAGGGGTCTGTCCGGTGATGATCTGAAGTTTCACTCCCGTCCGCTTTTCCAGCATGGACTGAAGTTCTTCTGCAGCTTTTTGCGCCGTAACATTCTTTGCATCTTCCACAACGATCACTGCTTTTGCTTTTCCGCCTTTGATCAGTTCAACTTCTGCCGCCGTCAGAAATGATGCGGAAAGAATTGTCAGGATCAGACAAAGCAATTTTTTCATTTGTTACCCCTTTCTGTTTATTATTTACTGTAAAATTTAATATCATCAAACCATGTTCCGTTTGCCGCAGACGGGGTGAAATTCCGCAGAAGGATTTCACATTTAACCGCGTTTGCAGGAAGTTTTCCCGCAATGGAACAGCGTTTCCAGACGCTTGTTTCCGGGACATAATAATAGGGCGCGCCCAGATTTTTTCCATTGGCATCATAACAGATCACATAAATATAGCCGCCGCTTCCGAAATGAATTGCTTTCAGCTGGAAATCGCTTCCTCCGGTAACTGCAAATTTTCCGGAACTGATCATGGGACCTCCTTTTCCGGAAACCCGGACCGCATATTTTCCTTCAACAGCGGAGGTTTCAAGGTTGCAGGGTCTGCTCCAGTTTGCAGGTTTCCCATCGGGAGCAAGTGTTTCAAAAGAACCGTTTCTGAAATTGGGATTTTGCGGCAGGAATTTAACACCCCCGCGAAATTCCACGTTGTCGATCCAGCTTCCTCCGGCTTTTCCGGCACTGAAGTTCCGCAGCACAATAGAACAGGCAACCGCTTTCGCCGGAACCCGTCCCTGGAATACAACGGTCCGCCATGCTTTGGAATTGTTCGTCCAGAAAAATTTCCGGGCAGGATCCTCCACCCCTTTTCCGTTTTTGTCATAAAAAAGAACATAAACAAATGCCGCGGTTCCGTAGTGACGGAGGGTCAGAGAATAATCGCAATCCTCTGTTACGGCAATTTTTCCGGAATAGAGAGACTGATTCCCTGATTTGTTGCCTGCAAGGCGAACAGCAAATTTTCCCTCGAAGACCCGATCCTGAGTTTTGACATTGTGTCCAGCCCAGCCGACAAAGCTTTCCGGGGATGCAAATTCTTCAAAATTGCCGTTGTGAAGTCTGTTCTCATCGCCCAGAAATTCAATGGGGGCAAAGTATTCCGGAGAGTAATTGTGGAAACCGGTTGTGGGGAAAAGTGACTGATAAATCACATTCTTGTAATCACCGTTATTCTGTCTGCGGAAGAGCTGGAACAAGGTTTTCGGCAGATCATTGAACGTGCAGCCGAGATCTGACCACGGGATGAACACGGTGTAGGTGTGGGATTTTTTGTCGATCACAGTTTTTACTTTCATTCCGCCGTTCCAAGCCCAGTCTGCCACATTGACGTCGATCGTCCGTTTGGCATCAACGACTTGTCCCTTTGCGGTGACAAAGTAGTGGCGGTTTTCTTTCCGGTCAGCGGTAACGATAAAGAATTCCAGACAGTCATCGCGCCATGCTTTTCCGACTTCGTCCCGTTTTCCCGCAAGAGCAATGAGCTTTCCGGGGTTCTGTTCGTTGCAGATAACATGGAACGCCAGACCTTTATCGTTGGCAAGAGCATAAAGTTTTGTCTTGTCCTTACCCGGTACGGTTCTGCCATCTTTGAAGGTCAGAGTATATTCTCTTGCATGTTTCCAGACACCGTCGATATTATATTCCATGGGGATCTCTTCTTTCGTATAGGAAACACCGAAGAATTTCCCTTTGGAACGGAGCATATACATTGTCTTGAAGATGGGCGTGACCTCATCCCGGATGAGCTGGATGCGTTTTGCATAGACACTTCCGGCGGGAGCTTTTGCAGCAGCACGCTTCAGGATCGCTTCAAACATCTTCAGATCCTCTGTAGTGTACATGGTGGCTTCACCGTACTTCATGAAAAGTTTTTCGCCGGTTGTCCAATACTCTTTCATCTCGGCGGCTGCCGGACCGTAGAAGAGTCTGTAATATTCTTCCAGAGTCGCTTTCATGTCGAGATCCGGATCCCACATGAGCTGACATCTGATATAATCGTTCAGGTGAGTTGTGCCGGGGAAGGCAAAGGTTCCGCCGCGGACAGCTGAATCACCGGTTCCGCCGGAATAACCGCCTTCGCTGAACTCGCCCACGACACCGTGGTCACGGTTGAATCTGATATTTTCCTGCATGATCGCGGGATAGAAGATGGGCAGTCCGCGCATGGGCGGTCTGTGGTTGAACAGAGGATAGGTCCAGACAAGGATCGGCACTTTTTTCTTATGGAACCCTTTGATGGCATCTTCCACAAGTTTTTTCTGCTTGGGATCGCGGAGAGACTGGCGGGTGTAGCAGATGCGGACCGCCAGGTTCGGCGGGAGATCCATTTCCGGCGGAACACGATAGCCTTCATAAGCAAGAGTTCCGATCATTTTGCCGGGGTGGGTCTTCGCGAGGATCTTTGCAATCTCAGCAGCGTGATAGAACACTGCATTGGAAAATCTTCCGGTGTGTCCGAGATGCGGAGAATAGAGTTTCCGGCAGTTGGCACATTCGCAAATTTTGTACATGCCGTCCTGCGGCACAACCGGGTAGGTGTTGTAAGTGGGGTTGCGGTCAAAGAATTTCTGTGCATGGGAAGCGAACTTTTTGATTCCTTCCGGATTGGTCATACAGAGATTTCCGAACTGGTTTGCAGTGGAAAGGTTTTTGAAGTCCCGCTGTCCGCCGATCAGTGCAAAAAACTCCGGATTGGAATCCTTATACTTCTGCATTCCGCGATAGCTGTGGTTGATATTGTTGTTCTGACCGCCGCTGCACATGCGGTAGTACCATCTCATATAATCCACAGAAGCAGTTTTGAAATAGACACCCCAGACGTATCTTTCCCGGAAAGCGGGCGCATTGATATATTCCGTTACGGGAAGAACGAAATCCGGAGAACGCGGAACGATCTCCCCCAGTTCACCGGGCATGTAATGACGGTTTCCGGCATATTTTTCCAGAGACTTGTAGACACCGTTCAGAGTTCCCTTTTCACCGTAGGCATAGTAGTGATGCTGATAGTTGCAGTAAATGAAGTTATGACCATGATAGCCTTCATTCGTCTGCGGGATATCCCGCCCTGCGATCACAACATAATCCGGAGTCACTTTGAAAAAATAAGCATCATATTTGAGCTTCTTTTCATCTGCTCCCAGTTTTGCGGTACGCGCGGAAAGACCGAGATAGACCGGAATCATTCCAGCAGGGATCTTATCTTTGGCAGAGAGGATCTGAAGTTTTGCACCGGTCCGTTTTTCCAGCATCTGCTGAAGTTCTTCTCCGGCTTTCTTCGTGGAAACATTATCGTTTTCGATCACGATCACTGCCATTGCTTTTCCATTCTTCACCAGTGCCACATCTGCAGCAAAAAGGCAGACGAACGAAAACAATGCAATCACTGAGAGCAAAAGTTTTTTCATTGTATTTTCCTTATTTTAGAGGTAATTTCAAAAGTCTGACTTTTGAAATTACCTCTTTAGGTAAATAAATTCCGTTTCAGAACATCCATAGCCAACGCCCATGAGATGGGGGCATTTGTCCAGCCGGTGTAAATACTTCCGGCACCGCCTTCAAAGCGGTCTCCCCCGCCCCAGGAACGCTGTTCCATATCATACATCCCGCGCCAGCAACCGCTGAACTGCGGTTCGGATGAGGGATCCTGGATCTCAATGATCAGATTCCGCAGTTTTTCATAAGCCGCAGCGTATTTGGCATCGGCAGATGAGAGCAGCTGTAAGCCAAGCAATGCCCAGTTCGCTGTGTAGATCGTATCAACAAGATGTTCTCCGCAGGGGGCTTCGTAATGTTCTGCCGGAATATTGCCGTTTTCACGCATCTTTCCGAGAACCAGATCCCCGAAAATACGGGCAGATGCAAGATACTTTTCATCGCCGGTATAACGGTAAGCCGCACAGTTTCCGATCACCGCATAGGAAAATTCACTGACATTGAACTTTTCCGGCTTTTCGTTCAGATAAGCATCATACTCACTGATGAAGTCAAGATAATCCTGCTTGTTTTCTTCGTTCCAAGCCCGGGCGAGAGCCATCACAACAAGAGAGCCCCAGTGAGGCAGCTGCAGCCGACCCAGCCACTCTTTCTTTTCCAGATCTGCCCAGTCATCTTTTTCCCGTTCAGAATGCATCACTCGGAGGGATGCGGCACAGAGTTCATCCGCAAGAAGCATTGCCCAGTGCTTCATGGAATATTTCTGATCCAGTTCCGGATAGCGTTTGGCAATTTCCAGCTGAAGGAAAACACACCAGGATTCATCATCGAAATAGACATCGCTGGAACGTTTGATGTGGGACCAGTTCCAACTTGCGCGGGGGTACTCTTTCTCGTTCCGCCATAAAAGACCGCTGCGGTAGTAGAGAAAATCAAGAATATTCACCGCGACAGTGTAATATTTTTTGTCTGCGAACACTTCATACGCCAGCAGATAAAGATAAGCCGTCTGGAAGTTGCAGTCGGCACGCCGCTGTTCAATGATACTGTAATCTCCATGGGGGGTCCATGCGACAAATGAAGCGTACATTTTTTCGATCGCTTCGTTGTTTTTTGCCACGGCGACACGTTCTGCGACGCCCCAGATGCCGTTTTCCGGGATCATGACTCCGGACTTTTCAAACCAGTTCAGGTTTTTCTGCAATGCTGTTTTCATGTTACACCTTATTATATGTGACATCACAACAGAACAAGCTGATCCTGCCGTGATGCCTTTTGGGTTGTTTTGTTACTCGCAAAGGAACTCAAGTTTATCGAACCAGGCACCTTTGTCAATGTTGGGAGTGAAGTTCCGCAGAGCGATCATGCACCTTGCTGCTTCATTGGGGAAAACTCCGCTGATGGAAACATCTTTCCATGCTTTGCCCTCTTTGATCCAATGGTATTTTGCATTCCCGATCTGTTTTCCTTTTCCGTCATAGAAGAAGAAATAAACAAATCCGGCACTGCCGCGGTGTTTCAGATTGAGCTTGTATTCCGTTCCGCCACGGACATCCATCTTGTCGGAGAAGAGGAAATCATTGTTCTTTGCTGCTACGCAGATCGCATTGGAACCGTCAGCCGCGCCGCTCTTTTCCAAATTGAAAGGCTTGCTCCAGCCAACCAGACTTCCGTTTTTGTTCAGCTTCTCAAAGGAGCCGTTCACAAATTTCGGATGGGGCTTGACGAACTTCACGCCGCCGAGGAATTCCACTTCATCGAACCAACAGCCGCCAACAGTATCGCCGTCAAAATTCCGGAACGCAACCATTACTTTCACTGCCTTTGCAGGAACTCTGCCCTGAATGGAGCGGGCTGTCCAGGTCTTCTTTCCGGCAAGCCATTCCGGACGGTCGTTCTTGTAGGGAACCCGCTTGTTGTTCTTGTCGTAGAACATGATATAAGCGTAGGAAGTGGAACCCATATACTTGAAATTGAACGCAAAGTCGCAATTTTCAGTAACAGGGATCTTGCCGGAATAGATCGTCTGATTGGATTTTCCTTTGACTCCGCAAACCTTTGCGGCAAATTTTCCTCCGGCTCCCGCTTTGGCAACTGCAGTATTGTCACCGATCCAGCCGACGATTTTTCCCTTGGCATCAACCTTTTCAAAGTTTCCGTTGGGCAGACGGTTTTCGCTTCCCATAAACTTGATGGGACCGAAATATTCAGGGGAGTAGTTGTGATATCCCATTGCCGGGAACACTGTATAATAGGTTCCGGAGTGTTTTCTTCCCTGAGTCTGACGGCGGAAAAGCTGGAACCGCAGTTCGGGCAATTCGTTGAAGGTCATATTCAGATCTTCCCACGGAATGACCATGGTGTAGCTGTATTCGCCCTTGCCTTTCTTGATTTTCAGCTTCAGCTTCGAGGTCCAATCCCAGTCGGAGGTGTGAATATCAACGGTGCGCAGACCGTCAACGATATTTCCGCCGCAGGTGATGATGTAATGGCGGTTTTCTTTCCGGTCGCTGGTCACAAGGAAAAGTTCCAGACAGTCATCGCGCCATGCGTTTTCCCCATCGTCACGAACCATGCAGTCAGCTTTGAGTTTGCTGACATCCGGCTCTTTGCAGAGAACGTGAAGCCCAAGCCCTTTTTCGTTGGCAATAGCATAAAGGAAGGTCTGATTCTGTTTGGGAACATTAGTCAGACCGTTCTTGAAACCCAGCATTGTAACGCGGGCTTTTCCCCAGACACTGTTCAGGCTGAAATCCACAGGGATATCTTCCTTGACGACAGTAACGCCGAGAAATTTGCTCTTGTCGCGCAGGCGCAGCATTGTTGCAAAGAAAGGTTTGATCTCATTGTGGATCAATCTCACACGCTTGCCGTAAACGGTGTCGGCAGGAGCTTTCTTTTCTGCATCTTTCAATATCTTGAGGAAGAGTTCCAGGTCCTCAGTGGTGTAAGCGGTCGCGGCACCGTTCTTGAGGAACAGACGTTCTGCGGTTTCCCAGAAGAAACGCATTTCTGCGGCAGCCGGACCATAGAACAGCGTGTAATATTCGTCCATCATCGCCTTGAGATCCAGATCGGGGTTCCAGAGGAGCTGGGCGCGGACATAGTTGTTGAGGTGAGTGAATCCGGGGAATGCGAACTGAGCGCGTTCCTTCACATCCTGATCCCCGGCTCCTGCCTGAAACGTGCTTTCGCTGAACTCACCGATCACGCCATGATCACGGTTGAATTTGATATTCTGCTGCAGAATATTGGGGTAGAACACCGGGATCCCGCGCATGGGCGGACGGTAATTGAAAAGACCATAGGTCCATACAAGGATCGGCACTTTCTTCTTTGCATAACCTCTGATGGAATCTTCGATCTCTTTCTTCATTTTGGGATCGCGCAATGCCTGCCGCCGATAGCAGATGCGGACCGCAAGGTTCGGCGGGAGATCCATTTCCGGCGGAATACGGTATCCGGCATAAGCAAGCGTTCCGATGAGTTTACCCGGATGAGTCTTTCCGACGATTTTCGCGATCTCTGCCGCATGATAGAAAACCGCATTGGAAAATCTGCCGTTCTGTCCAAGATGCGGTGAAGCAAGTTTCTTACAGTCAGGACATTCGCAGATCTTGAACAGTCCATCCTGCGGAACGATTGCGTAAGTGGTATAATTCGGATTCCTGTCAAAGAAATCCTGTGCGATCTTTGCAAATGCTTTGATCCCCTCCCTGTTGGTCATACAGAGGTTTCCGAAAAGGTTGGCAGTGGAGAGGTTCCGCAAATCCCGCCGTCCGCCGATCAGTGCAAAATATTCAGGATTTGTCTTCTTGTATCTGCGGTGCATGACATTGTAACTGTGGTTGATGGAGTTGTTCTGTCCGCCGTGGCAAACACGGTAATACCATCTGAGGAAGTCCGGATTCCCGTCGCGGAACCAGACACCGTAAAAGTATCTTTCTCTGAATGCGGGGGCATCGGTGTATTGGGAAACAGGCACTTCAAAATCGGGGGACTTCGGAACCACATCCCCGAGTGCGCCTGGCATATAGTGACGGTTTCCGGCAAATTTTTCCAGAATCTTGTAAACGCCGTTGACGGTGCCCTTTTCGCCGTATGCGTAATAATTGAGTTTGTAGTTGCAAACGATGAACGTATGACCGCTGATGGCTTCGTTTGTCTGAGGATTATCCCGTCCGGCGATCACAACATATTCCGGAGTCGCCTTGAAGAAATAACCGTCATATTTGATCTTCTTTTCATCCACGCCCAGCTTCTTTGTACGTTCGGAAAGCCCGAGATAAATAGGGATCATTCCTGCGGGGATCTGATCCTTTGCGGAAATGATCTGAATCTTTGCGCCGGTACGCTGCTCCAGCATCTGCTGAAGTTCTTCCCCTGCCTTTTTCGTTGAGACGTTGTCATTTTCGATCACGATGACCGATTTCACTTTCCCGCCTTTGATCAATGCCACATTCGCTGCAAAAAGCATTGCAGAGCTCAATAATGCAGCCATGAACAACAAAAGTTTTTTCATTGCTTTCGACTCCTCTATGTTTTATTTTTCTGTTTTGCTTTAATATACTTCCATGATGAAGCAACTTCAAACCGGATTTTGTCTGTTGAAACAATATTTCTCCGGTTGAACAACATTGCCAAACGGAATAACGCTTTTTTCCTTTCACAACCTCATCGCGGACAAATCATACAAAGCCTTTTATTTGTATGGTCTATGTATGATTATAGCACATCTTTTCGTGAATGTCAATAGAAAAAAAGCGTTTTTTAGGGCGTTTTTACAGTTTTTTTCTGTTTTTATAAACTTCAGGAACTCTTCCGCACAGCAGTCTGAAATATTTTTATGTTGAAAATGTAATCTCAAAGTGTCGGCAGCATCCGACTGTAACATGTACTCAAAAAAAATCATCACTCCGGATCGGGGCTGTCTGACAGATCTTCTTCGGTTATCCCTAAATGATCATACCAGAACTCCTTGCCCATAAGTCTCCGCCTGCCCGTCATATTGATAATGTATATCATTTTTTTTCTCATCACAGCACTTTTTTTGACACGACGGAGAAATTTTTTCCCTTCTACCATCATATAGGAGAACGTTTCAGCCCGGTCTTCCAGCTCATTACTCATTGCGTATGATGAAACAAAATCATCTTTGAATGCCCCTGAAGCGATGTTTTTCTTTTTCCGCTTTTTTTGTCGGAGTGTCAGTTTCGCTTCATAATAAACACTTCCCGTATAGACGAACTTTTTCGGATTTATCCTGTTCCATTTCTTCGCCTTTCCCTCATGCAGATCAAATACATGAAATAATTCATGAAAAATAGCTTTCTCCCCGGAAGAGACACTCAAAACAATGGTATCGCCAACTGCAACTCCGCCAATTGAGATCCCTTTCAACGTCGGCTTCCGAAGAAAGGTAACATATTTGATTCCGGTCCGCTTGACAAAATCTTCCGGTAATTTTCCGATTGCCGTAAAAAAACGTTCTGCAGCGATAGAAACCTCAGCCGCCGGCGGCAGAGTCCCGCGAATATTTCTATCAGAGGGTTTGAGCTGCCGGACCGTTATTGTTTTTTTTCCAATTTTTTTAACTGCAAATCTCTTTTTTCTATGCTGTCCTGCAGCTTCGGCAGGACAATACAATACTGCAAGAACCGCAACAACTGCTGATAACAATCGGATAACCGGAATCCGGAAAAATGTCCTTCCGGAAAATGGAAAACTTAAAATATTCATGCTCATCCTCAAAAAATCACCGTATATTTTTCAATAAAAAACAATATTTCAACACTCTTTGAACGAATATACTCTGTTTTAAAGTTTTTGTCAAGCTGAAATTAGAAAATAAACTTGAAATCCGGTAATTTCATGTTATGTTAGATGTAATTTCAAAAAGTCCGGCAAAATTAGACAATAGAGATATCACGGAGGTATTAAAAATGGACCAGGAAACAAAAAAATTGCTGATTGAAAAAAAAGCAATGTTAAAGCAAGTAAAATCCATTGGAACGATTTTGGAGATTGCTGGTCTTGCAGTAGGCATATTGATATTTTATATGAGTAAATCCAGTATTTGGGAGAGTTGGGATATATATGCCGCCATAGGTGCGGTTGTACTTGGCTTTATTATTGATATCAGCTGTACTGCCGAAATTACCGAGATAGAAAAAAAACTTACAGAATGATTGCGCTCTTGTATTTGAGCAATTTTTTGATTTTTTCCGCAGATAATTAGCAAAAGATCACTTTTTCCGCAGTTGATTTTGCTTGGTACTCTGAATAAAATGACTGCGGTTGGTTTTGATACCGGAAGGTTGGATTTTTATGAGGTAATTTCAAAAGTCCGGCAAAATTTGGCTGAAAAAAGATTGTTGATGAGTTGGAAATGGTAGTTTGAGCGTGGCTACCATCCTCCTTCGCTGAAGCTATGGAGGACAAGCCGAAAACGCTCCATTTGCAGATC
>JAFTJI010000039.1 GCA_017456495.1 Lentisphaeria bacterium
GAAAGGAATGAGTCTGCATGACTACAAAGTCCGTATTCTGAGCGGTGATAACGGAACGGCAGCGAAGACCCGTGTGCTGATTGAGTCCGGTGCTCCAGGCAAGCAGTCCTGGGTAACTGTCGGAGTCAGTGAAAATATTATTGATGCATCCTATGAAGCCCTTGTAGATTCTGTGGAGTACGCGCTTCTGATGCATAGAAAGAACGAAAAATGAAACGGAATATTATCATCTTCGGTTTGATCTTCAGCGTGATTTTCGGGTGCTATCTCACCCCCGCACCTGAAGCAAAGGCTATTGACCCTGTTACGATTGCGATTCTTACGCCGATTGCAATCAAAGCTGCCCAGATCGCTGCGCCTTACGTGCTGCGCGGTTTGAGAAATATGGCAATTGCCGCCTCAAAGACGATTCCGGATTTTATTAATTTGTTCAAGTTGCCCGTTGGTCTTCTGCTCATGACTGTAGGCGCACCATTCGGAACTTTCATGCGTGGATGCAATTATTTTATTCATGGTCTGATTGCTCCATTCAAATTGTCGTGGCATTTGCTGTGTGTGCCATTCGCTGCTTTTAAAATAACAAGGTAGCGTTTTTGGCGTTCAGGGGTGTATTGTGCCTTTATCAAAAAAAGATGAAGACTCCATTCTGCAGTCGTGGTATGGTCCGGAACGTGCTCTGGATGAGCGTATTTCCAGAAATCCTCAGCTCCATCCTTTTTCAGATGCTCTTGATAAATATATGAAGGGAATCGTCTCTGAAGGAGCTGTTTTGCTGGATCAGATCTCTCAGGAATGGAACGGGATCATCGGTGCTGCCAACGCAAAATTATGCCGTCCGATTTTCTTTCGTGACGGTGTTCTGAAAGTCGAAATCAATCATCCTGCGTTCAAATTGGCGTTGGATAATGCAAAAGTAAAAACGGCGATCGCCGCCCGCTTGGAACAGTTGGGGATCGCCTGCAGTTCTATTCAGTTTGTGCCGCCGGGCAGTATCAGAAAACGCTGAATTTTCTTCCGTTCAATTGTCCGACAGACTCAACCGGAACCCATCCGACAGCATTTCCGGCTTTGATCCGGATCCACTTGTTTCTGCGTTCCCGGATTTGAACATCTTTTGCCTCTTTCAGCTTTTCCGCATTGAGATCGTTTGCGCTTTCTGACGGAAGAGTCCGGAGCTGCACGCCGTTTTTAAGAATGATTGCCCGGTCTGCATTGTACGTCGTTTGATATTGACTGATCGTCATCGCTGTTCCGAGGATCAGAACAATTGCTCCGGCAATGGCAACAGGAACGGTGAGCCTGCGTTCGGTGAATCTTCTCAAACCGAATGCAGCCAGCAGGAAAAATATTCCAGCCGCAGCAAGGATCATCCACTCTTCCGGAGTCATTTGATCCCGGAGATAAACGGGGATATCTGAGGGGGTATTAAGCTTGTTTTCTGATGGAAGTTTCAAGTCTCTGCGGACAATTTCCAGATTCCGGGAGATTTCAGCATCGCGGGGGGCAAGAAGATGAGCTCTTTCATAACAGAATAATGCCATTATAAAGTTTTTTTCCTGATAATAACAGTTCCCGATATTATAGAGCAGGGCAGGGGTGGCACCTTCTTTTTCCACTTTTCCAGCATACCATTCTCTTGCCATTTTGAATTTTCCTGCATCATACGCCTTGATAATATCTTTCTGAGATATTTCCGCTGCGGAGAGGAACGGCGCGAGGCAGAAAAGTACAAGGCAGACCAGTTTTTTCAGCATTTTCATCAGTAACACTTTCCTTTCTTCCGAGAATGCTTCTGCACCGGGAACCCATGCTCCGGCAGAAATATTTTTCAGTTCCCGGGCAAGTTCCGGATTTTTCCGGCTGATCCAATCTGCGGATTCATTCAAATCTGTTCCCGGGGAGAGATCCAGAGCATTGTTAAGATATTCAGAGATTTCCGGAGCCAGATTATAAACTTCATCCGGCTCTGATTTTTCCAGTTTTGTTAACAGGCTTTTCTTCATTCTTCTTGCATCAGCCCGCCGTTTTGCCGCGGTGCCGGTTCCCCGGAAAAGATATGCGAGGATTTCGCAGATGATCACGAACAGGATCCCGGCTGCAATGATTCCGATGAACCAGCTCAGGAAATAATTCTCTTGTGCTGAATCACTTTCAGAAAGCTCTTTGAGATACATGATCCCGACAGGAGTCTGGTCTTCCTGTTTTTTCTGCTGCGGATCCGGAATATCTGCATCTACGACATTAGGCTGTTGTTGCACGGGAATGATCCCTTGCGCGGCTTCAACGGTGATTTTTTCTGAGAATTTTGCCGTATCATAGGATCCTGTTTCCGGATCGAATGTACAGAATTTCAGCGAGATCGGAAGAACTCCGGCTTTTGTAGGAACCAGTGTGTAACGGATTTCAGCAGAGTTCCTTTCTCTGGAAACTTCGGGGGTATAAATGCGGAAACCATCAAGTTTCAGTTCCGGCGGCTGAATGGATTCCTGCTCTCCTTTGCCATAAATTTCCAGCGTTAGTGTAATGGCATTTCCGACACTTGTTTTTTGAGAGGATATTTTAGCTGATAAGTCCCAATTGCCGATAGGACCCAGAAAATAGGTGTCAGCCGGGAGTGGCGGGAGCGGTTTTATTTCCAGAACAGGAGCAACTGCAAGGAGCTTATGCGGTATTCTCTGGTAAGAAGTTATATAACTGCCGAGAAAAGGAACATCTGTCATTTGCTGATTTTCTTCAGATGGAATATGAAGCTCCACTGCAGTCTGCGATTTCAAGTCCAGATTTCCCGTGGCAAGAGCCTTGATTTCTGTCCGGAATTGCGTATATACAAACTCTTTTCCATTTATTATTTCAGTTCCATATCTCGGCAGATCAAAATGGGGATTCTGTCTGTTGATCCTTTGGTAGCTGCGATAGATGACTTCTTTATTGCCGGAAGAAATGACGGGGTATAAAAGGGCGATTTTCAGGTCAGACCGACGATAGACTTTGATATCCAGTGGAATATATTCTCCGACATAGTATGACTTTTTGTTTCCGGGAACAGAAAATTTAGAGAAAACAATATCATTCAGTTTTACTTCTTCTCCGTTACTGTCTTGAAAACGGAGTTCCATTTTCTTTACATGAATCGTTATGGGCTTGAGTTTGACTCTTCTGCCGTCTACATTGATCCATGATTCCGGTATGGTATAAGTTCCTTCTTTTTCCGCAATAAATGTATATGTTTGTCTCAGAAAAATATCAGATCTACCGTAGAAGTTATGGTGATATCTCATTTCAGAGTGAGTAACATTTGTCCACTTCAAGCCGTCAACTTTCGGCATTTCTGTAAAAACGATTTGATTTGAGGCTTTTCCATAGAGGATCAGCTGGGCTGGCATACCGGCAATGATCGTTTTCGGTGCAAGTTCGACCCGAATGTCATTATCTGCAGAACAGAACAATGCTGCCGAAAGAATAATAAGAGCAATAATTTTCTTCATAGATTACCAATCCTTTGTTACCGGGGGAATCTTGGAATTTTTGAGTCTGTATGCTTTAATTGCATTTCGAAGCGCTTTTTCATCCTCTCCCATTTGACCGAGTATGGATTCTGCCTGATTTCTGTCAATGTTTTCTTCTTTTTTGCCTTGTTTTCCCTGTTGCGGAACAGGTGCATTTTGCAGCTTGTCCGGCTTTTTCTGACCTTTCTGATCTTTCTGATCTTCATTTTTCGGCATATCGGGGGAGCCTATGATTCTGGCTGCATTATCAAGATGTTTTTGTGCATTCCCGGGATTATTTTTCTTCAGTTCCTCTTCTGCCTTGTCCAATTCTTTTTTTGCAGCATCAGCCTGTTCTGATTTTCCGTTCGAACCAAGTTTGTCTGCAGCTTTTTTCATTTCGTCCAAAGCCTTTTTTGCCTGAGATATTGCATCCTGTGCGGAAGGATTCTGCCCCTTCTGGCTGTTAGAAGCTTTCTGATTCTTTTGATCTTTCTGATCTTTCTGATCTTTCTGATCTTTCTGATCTTTCTGATCCTTCTGATCTTTTTGATCTTTCTGATCCTTTTGATCTTTTTGATCTTTTTGATCTTTCTGATTCTTCTGATCTTCTTTTTTCAACTGATCTTTTGCCTTTTGGATCTGTTCCTGGGCTTTTTTCTGTTTTTTCAGGAAATCTTCCAACTCTTTTTTCAGTTTTAAAATCTGTTTTCTCAGCTGAAGCAGCTTGGATTGATTTCTTACGATTCCGCGCACATTATCAGATGAGACCATGCTTTCCTGATAATATTTTTCCGCAATTTTCAGCAGATCCAACGCCTTGTTAAGTTCATTTATTGCTTCCTGAATTTTGCTTGCTTTCTGAAAATCAGTGGCATTTTGTACAAGCTTTTGTCCTTTTTGATGAGTAATGACTCCGAGGTTCTGGTAAATTTTTCCAGCCAGTTTTTTATCCGGACCTGCAGCGATTGCTTTGAGATAAAAATCTTCTGCAGCGGCGAAAGGATCAACAGCTCTTTCTCCGTTTTTTTGTGCCGGAATTGTTTTTCCGATTTGAATTTGAACCCCGCGGTTGAAAAGCTCTTCTGCTGTCATCGGCTTACTGTCAGTTTGCCCCTGAACTGATAAAGAGAATCCTGCGAAAAAGAGTACCAGAAGGACTTTTTTTCCCTTTCCCCGTTCAGAAAGACACATCCACAAAAGGAGTGTAACAAGAGCTGCCCAAAGCGGATATGCGAACCTTTCAATGGGCTTTTGCAATTTTGCAGGAGAATGTTCCGCCGCATCAAGTTTCCGGATCCTGTTGTCGATCGCTTTGAGTCCGGTATCGACAGCTGTTGAACGGACATAGATCCCCCCGGTTTTCTGTGCCAGCTCAATAAGTTTCTTTTCATTCAGCGGACTGTTAACGGTGTTCCCGGAGGAATCTTTGAGGATCCGGAGAGTTCCATCTTCAGCCTTATACTGGATGATTGGCGGCTGGGAGGGATCCCCCAGACCAATGACAAAAAGCGGGATCTTTTTTTTGATCAATTCGTTAATGACCGCATCGCTGTTCCCTGTAAGTTCATCACCGTCAGTAACGAGAATGATCGCCTTATGGGGCGTTTCTGCCGCTTCAAAGGATTGCAGCGCAAGACTCAACGCCTTTTCGATATTTGTACCTCCGACGGGGATTGTCGAGGTGTCCAGCTCAGAAATATGCTGAAGGAAGCTTGTTTTATCCACAGTGAGAGGACATTCGAGAAAGGCTTTTCCTGCAAAAGAGACCAAACCGAAACGAGCACCCTGATTCTGTTTTACAAGTTCCCTGATAAACCATTTTGCATGGTCAAGTCTTGACGGCTGGACATCTCTGCTCAGCATACTTTTTGACGTGTCGAACACCACGAGGAGGTCTCTTCCGGAACCTTTCATATCAATGGTCTGGTAATTCCAAACGGGGCGAGCCAGCGCAATGATCAGAAATATGACGGTCAGCACCAGAAGTATAAAACGGAAGATCCGCATCCCCGGTGAATAAAAAACAGAGATGTTATCCGGTTTATTGATTCCGGTGAGAGCTGAAAGAACCTTTTTTCTCCTGTACCATGCAGAGATGAAGACAGCCAGCATAACAGGAAGAATCCAAACAAGATGCCAGAACATTTCCGGCTTGAGAAATTTCATGATACAAACCCTCCGCTTTGATTACAGAGATAGACCGTTTTTTCCGGAGAATGTTCATTCATGTTCAATCCTCTCCCTCAAAATCTTCTGTTTCGGAATCGTCTGAAAAGAACCGTTCCGGATCATTCATGAAGAAACGGAGAGCTTCCAGATGCGATCTGATTCTCTTTTTATCACCGCAGATACACAGGGATCCGGCTTTCATTCCATTTTGAGTCGGAACTGCAATATTTCCCAATGTCAGAAAACCGTTGACTTGAAAATCCGTAAATGGACTGACAAATATCTCAGCATCACGGATCATGGAGAACCCGACGGTTCCAAGAATTTCCTGAAGAGAGGAGGGCGCAAGAAATTTTGCCACATGATAAAAGATCGGATGAAGCATGGTACAAAGCTGTAAAAACTCTTCACTTTCCCCGCGTCCTTCCCGGATAGCATTCATTTTTTTGCTGAACTCCTTATGGAACTTCAGAAACCCCTGCAATTCGCTCCGGCTGTTTTTCCGGAATTTTCCCGGACGGATGACCAGCAACCCGAGCTCACGTTCATTATCGCGTACTCCCATATCAACCGGAACCAGGAATTTCTTATTTTTCAAGAACGGATGAGCAGAGATCCCCCAGAGAAAAATTCCGGCAATGGTGGCTTTCCCTTCAATCTCTTTTTCCCATTTCTCATTGATTTTTTTCCGTATCTCGACCAGTGCGGAAAAATCTGCAAAGGCCTTTGCCCGGAAAATCTTATCCCCGCAATAAACAATGTCCGGCACGGAAATCGTATGATGCTGCGGCGGATAGGTCAGGGGGGCAACCGTTCCCCATTCAGATTTCAGTTCGTTCATGATCTCCTGCATGGGGGCACCGTCTGCTGTAACATGGCTGAATTGCCACCAGAGATCCACTTCGCTCAAATCTTCTGAGAATCTTGCGGCAATACAAAGCATTCCCCAGCCGGGATGCCGGACTTTCCGCAGATCTGGAATATGGAACCGGGCATAAGAGTTGCCGTCTGCTTTGCCGGGGCGGACTTCGCAGAAAAGAAAAACTGCACTCATGATTCGCTCAATCAAGCGGTTCAGCTGGAGCCTGACCCGGATATCATATCCGGAATGCCGGGCTGTCCATACTTTCAATGCACGTTCGATCCGTTTCGTACGGACATTTGCCGGTTGATAGCGCATGGTGTTGTACACAACGACTATATGCCGGATGATAAAGTTGATCTGCGGTTCGAGAAAGTGGGTGACGGGAAAGTTCCGGTCAAAATGCGGCGTGATCCGGAGAATATTGCCGGATGGATCCGTTTCCGCTTCCATGATGTCACAGACAGTGATCCGTTTCGGTTTGAATGAGAGATAACCGACACTGACTGCCCAGTTCAGCGGCTCTTTGTTCCGGATGAATCCCTGCAGTTTCCGGATCAGGACAGCCTTTGCCTGAGCTTCGGTGCCCGGTACAGTTTCGGCGTAATTGAGACGGAAAGTCGTAAGAATGAACTTTGAATATTCATTTCTGACGAAGATCCCTGTAACTTTGCGCCATCCTGCAGATTCCGCTTTTGCCCCCAGATTGCGGAAAAACTGAAGAACTTTCAGTATGGAAATGACAATAATATTTTGAACCGACCAGAAGTCAAAAAGTTTTCTGAGTCGGGTTTTCTTTTTCTGTATCATGGGGCTGCGGAGATTCCTTTCTTTTGTGCCGGATGCTCTTCCGGATTCCGGATATCCAGCAGAATATGCCGCAGGATCGCGTCAAAAAAACTGCTGTTCATGATACCCATGTGCCCGCCGGGAACCGGATAAACCGCTTTCCATTTGATCGGAGAAACCATATACGGATACCATACCCCGCCAGCCCGGTTGTCCTGACAGCTGCTGGCAAATGTGATTTTTCCATCACCGGAAGCGCGTTCAGATACTGTAATCTCTCCGTTTTTATCTACTTCAAGCCCGGCATTTGTTTCAACAGAGTTTCCAGCGATCAGCCAGAGAGAAACATCCTGCGGTGCATCATCTGTTCCGCTGGAGATCGCTTCCCGGAACAGTTTGGCTTTAATCAATGATTTCCGCAGATGATCTAATGCGATCTCCCGGCGTTCTTTGGCTGTTTTTATCCCGGGAAGAAAACGGATGAGCCATTTATCCTGCTCCGGATCCGCCAACCCCCATTTGTATTTGATCCAAGTGTTAAGATCGTAAAGATCAATTACTCTTCCGGTTCCTTTTTCACGCACCAACCCCATTTCCGGAGCAGGGAGCATTTCGTAATAGGAGAGAAATGTTCCAAGCAGAGCAGGGGGATAAGCGGGACTTCCGGAGACCAGACGGAGTCCGTTCCGCATTTCAAGAAGCGTATCCGCATAACCGGCATTGGGGGTGCCGATGACGATCACCTTATCCACGTTCTTTGCACCGGACCAATCCGGCTTCGGAAGTTTCTGTAATTGATCCGGAAGAACCTTTCCGCCGTAGCGCAGATAGTACCGCGCCACCAAACCGCCCATGCTGTGTCCGACAAGGTCAAACTGGATATTATAATCCTTTCCGTACATCGCACGGTATTGTTTCCGGAGCATCTCCTTTTTCTGCTTGATAAAACGGTCAAGTTCTGCCGCATTTTCTGAAATATCTCTGCGCCAGTCATAGTAAAAGACGAACAGCGACGGAAAATGCTTATTGGGGAGCAACCCGTTCTGCTCAGGAACATATCCCGCATTTTTCAGAGAGTTCAGCAGAATTTCATAGTTCCCGAGGAAAAATTGCAGACCGAGGATCCTGACTTCCGACTGTTCCAGCAAACCGGACGGGTACGTTTCGTTTTTCAGCTGCGGAAGTGGAACTCCCTTTTTCATCGGGTGTGCCAGCGCGGGAAAATGTTTCCCGGATGCCATCTGCGCAGGGGAGAAATGCCCCCACACCGTCTTGCCATCTTTTCCGGTGATTTTTGCCCCGAGCAACCCGTGGATCACGATCACCGGATTCCTCAATGGCCCCTCGTACTGAGTGGACATCAAAGTCATTCTGTCATTGATCTTTCCATGATAGAGATTGTTATCCTGATAAGATCCGGTTGCACAGGCAACATTCAGCAGCGAGATCGCCAGAAGTCCGCTTATTACAATCCATAATTTCAGTCTCATGATGCTGTCCCCTTTCTGTTCGGAGTTTTGTTGTTGCCCTGCGGGCAGGACTGCATTTCCCAATAACATAGCACATTTTTTGAGAATTTCCAGTTGTTTTTCCGGAAAATCTGTTTGACAGAGCTACGCTCTGGTGCTATTTTACCGCAGAACAAATCAAGGAAACGATAAGGAGTTTGACAATGAATATTGAAAAAGTGAATTTTTGCGGCTGGAAAAACTGTATTCAGATCACAAGCGGAGACTTCCGCCTGATCGCAACAACAGAAGTCGGACCGAGAATTATCGGGGCGTTTCTCGGGGACAGCGAAAATCTCTTTTTTGTCGATCCAGATACCGCTGGAAAAAAAGACGGGAATGAATGGAACGGGTTCGGCGGACACCGTCTCTGGCACTCTCCCGAAGCGTTCCCCAGAACATACACCGTCGACAACTCTCCGGTTGAATGTGAAATATCGAAGACCGGCGTTGTATTTTCCCAGCCGGCAGACAGCAGGAGCGGAATCGAAAAGCAAATTGAGATCATCCCCGGAAAGAAAGATATGTTCCAGATCGTTCATACCCTGACGAACCGGAATGCCTGGAATGTTATCTGCGGCGCATGGGCGATTACGATGATGGCACCCGGCGGAACCGGGATCTTCCCCATGCCGCAGAGTGATAAAAAAGGACTCCTCCCCAATATTTCTTTCGCATTCTGGCCCTACAACGATATGGCAGACGGACGTTGTGCCATCGGTTCAAAATATACTCTTCTCCGTCAGGATCCCGCTGCAAAGAATCCGATGAAGATCGGCTACAACTGTAGTGATGGCTGGATCGCATATCAGAATAACGGGATCACCTTTATCAAGAAGTTTGAATACATGGAGGTAGGGGAATACCCGGATCGCGGCTGCAGCGCAGAGTGTTATTCCAACGACAAAATGCAGGAAATGGAAACGCTCTCTCCGCTCTACAATCTTGCACCGGGAGAATCCATTTCTTTCACGGAAGAGTGGCATGCACTTGCGCTTTCAGGTCCTGCAATCACCTGTGAAAAAGATGCAGTAGAGGTTTTCGGATAAATGAAAAGGGGGGATTTTTCGGTTGTTTTTCCGGAAGAAATGCTGAAATCTCCCCGGCTTTACCGGCTGAAAAATGACAATTATTCCGCAAAATAGAGGGTTTTCGGTCTTTCTCTCTTGAAAATGCCGGAAATGGAGGTATAGTTCTCTGTTCAACCCGGAGCTGAATTTATGATGGATGGCATTACATTGTTTGACTGTACGGTTCGCGAAGCCGGATATCAGACAGGATGGTTTTTTGATGAGACTTTCCTGTGTGATTACTATCGGTTTGCAGAAGCGGCAGGCTTTGATTACATGGAACTCGGTTTCTTTCATAACCCGGAAGCCGATCCCGATCGGGGGCTGACCCGTTATTGCGGTTTGAATGCCTCAAAGATCCGGGAGGTGTTCGGACGGACCAAAAATATCCTGAAACTCAGCGCAATGCGTGACATTCAGCGTCCCCTTTATCCAGTCCCGCCCAGAAAAGATTCCGAAATTGATGCGATCCGCATATTGACCCGTTCCAAACAGACGGATCTGGAAGATCTTGCCCGGCATGTGGAAGAACTGCAGAATCTCGGCTATGAGATTTTTATTAACTTCACCAGTGCCGGACGGAACACGGTCAAAGAAAATACTGCCTTTGCCAGATTCGCTAAAAAAATGGGCGTTCCGGTAATTTATTTCGCTGATACGGAAAGTATTTTTACGCCGAAATATGTGATCAATGCGTTGGAAACCTGCCGCGCTGAGGGCGTTGAGGCAGGAATCCATCTTCATAATAAAAACGGCACAGCGGAAGAACTTCTGGACGTTGCTCTGGATCATGGCTGTATCTATACCGATTCCACTCTTATGGGAATCGGCGGGAAATGGTACGACGGAAATATTCCGACAGAAGTGCTGATGAAACGTTTTGAATATAATCCCGGGTATGAACTGACCCGTTTGAAAACTTCCTTGATCCAGCAGTTGATCAAGTATCATGAACATTGTGCGGCGGTGCTTTAATGAGAGTTTCTGATTTTATTTTCAAATATCTGGCAGATAACGGAGTTCAGGATGTTTTTATGATTTCCGGCGGCGGGGCGATGTTTCTCAACGATGCCCTCGGACAGGAAAAGCGGATCCGGACGATCTGCAATCATCATGAACAGGGAACCGCAATTGCTGCTGAAGGGTACGCAAGGGCAACCGGAAAACTGGCTGTGGCAAGCGTAACGACCGGTCCCGGCGGAACCAATGCAATAACCGGAGTCATCGGCGGATGGCTTGATTCCATCCCGATTCTTTTTATCTCCGGTCAGGTGAAATTTTCCACTTCAATCGCCTCCCGTCCCGGATTGCCGCTGCGGCAGCTTGGGGATCAGGAGATCAATATCGTTGATATAGTCCGTCCAATTACCAAATATGCGGTGATGGTGACAGAACCCCGGAAAATCCGTTATGAGTTGGAAAAGGCGATCCATATTGCCATGACAGGACGCAAAGGACCTGTCTGGCTGGATATCCCGATCAATGTTCAATCAGCAGAGGTCAATGAATCTGAGCTGGAACGTTATACTCCCGCTGAAGAAAAATGTGAGATCCCGGCGGGAGATATCGCTGCTCTTTATCAGAAATTCCTGACAGCGAAAAGCCCGGTCATCGTTGCCGGACATGGAATCCGGCTTGCCGATGCGGTCGGTGAACTCGAGCAGCTGATCGAAAAATTAAAGATTCCTCTCCTTGGAACTTTTGAAGGTTTTGACATGTTGCCTTCTGATTCCCCGTATTATGCCGGACGGATCGGAACGATCGGGACCCGGGCAGGAAATATTGTTTTGCAGAATGCTGATTTTGTACTTTGTATCGGAACCAGAAACAACATCCGGCAAGCCAGTTACAACTACGAAAACTTTGCCAAACGCGCTGAAACCGTTGCAGTCGTTGATATTGATCCTGCAGAATTGCAGAAGAATACGATCCGCGTAACGGATCCGATCCATTGCGATGCCGGAGATTTCCTGAAAGAATTCCTTGCCGCTGCAAAATCCGCTGGCGTTCCGGATTTCTCTTCATGGCTGAAGTGGTGTATCGCCCGGGAACGGAAATATAATGTTGTCCCTGAAACAGAAAAGAATCTGCCCGGGATCAATCCTTATCATTTTACCAGGATTTTGACTGATCTGCTCCCGGAAAAAACGATCGTATCATGCACAAATGCAACTCCCAGCCTTGCACTGTTCCAGTCCGGAACCGTCAAAAAAGGACAGATCATGTATTGCAATTCCGGTTGTGCCGCAATGGGATTCGGGCTTCCGGCGGCACTTGGCGGGGCTGTTTCCGCCAGAAACGGCGAACTTACGGTTTGTCTCGAAGGCGATGGCTCCCTGATGATGAATATGCAGGAGCTGCAGACTGTGCGGCATCTTAATTTGAATATGAAGCTCTTTCTTTACAACAATAACGAATATTGCTCCATCCGCCAGACTCAGGATAATTTCTTTGAGGGGCGTCACTCCGGCTGTGACAACGGTTCCGGCGTTACATTCCCCAATTGGAAGATCCTTGCCTCTGCCTTCAACTGGAGGTATGAAGAGATCAATTCTGCAGAAGAAGCTGAGGCGAAACTCCCCGGGATCCTGACCGCAGAAGGTCCGGTTTTTGTTGAAGTAAAACTCGTTCCGGGATATCGTTTCGAACCGAAACTCTCTTCCCGGAAACTTCCCGACGGAACAATGATTTCTGCTTCTCTGGAAGATATGTTCCCCTTCCTGCCGGAAGATGAAATGAAGCAGAATATTTATCAGGGATAATACAATGAAAAAAAAGATCAGCATTACAACAAGTTGTTGGAATGAACGGGAAAATATACCGTTGTTTTATGAACGCTGTCTGAAAGTTATGGCAGAATTTCCGCAGTATGATGTTGAATTTGTGATTTCCGACAACCTTTCTACTGATGGAACCCGAGAGGTCCTCCGTGACCTCGCTTCAAAAGATTCCCGTGTCAAGGTTATTTTCAATGCCAATAATTTCGGTCATATCCGTTCCCCTTACAATGCTTTTGTCAATGCAACCGGTGATGCAGTTGTGATCATGTGTTCCGATTTGCAGGAACCTCCGGAAGTGATCCGGGATTTTCTGAAAAAATGGGAAGAGGGTTACAAGGTTGTTGCCGGAGTCCGCAGCGGAACTGATAATCGCGGCATTACTGAGATTTTCCGTAATATCTATTACTGGATGTTGGAGAAATTGGCTCCGGAACAGAAATTGATCCGGAAATTCACCGGTTTTGGATTGTATGACCGCGTTGCTGTGGATGCCATGCGCAGTTTTCAGGAACCTTATCCTTACTTCCGGGGAATGGTTTCTGAAATCGGGTTTCCCCGGTCAGAGGTCCAATTCCATCAGGAAGCACGGATCAATGGAAAAAGCAAAAACAACTTTTTCACGCTTTATGATATGGCAATGACCGGATTTGTGAATTACAGCAAACTGCCGCTTCGGCTGGCAACGTTTACCGGATTCGTTCTGGCTTTTCTCAGCTTCCTTGTCGCTATGTTTTATCTGGTGATGAAACTTGTGATGTGGGATTCTTTTAATTTCGGGCTTGCGCCTCTGATGATCGGCATGTTCTTCTTCGGTGCGGTTCAGCTCATCTTTATCGGACTGGTCGGTGAGTATATCGGTGCGATTTGGACCCATGTCAAAAACCGCCCGCTGGTTGTGGAAGAAGAACGTTTGAATTTTGATAAGTGATGCGGGGCAATAAAAAAGGCGGTCTCTGAAAAGTTAAGACCGCCTTTCTGTTTTTATCGAACCAGTTCTGCGTAATCTCTGGCGATTCTGACTGCTTCATCCAGAAGAATATCTTTCTTTTTCTTCTTAGGATCTTTTTCATCGGCATCTTTGTTGAGCTGAGCTTCCTGTTCATCAAGGATCCGCTTCTGATC
This sequence comes from Lentisphaeria bacterium, assembly GCA_017456495.1. Lineage (GTDB taxonomy): Bacteria > Verrucomicrobiota > Lentisphaeria > Victivallales > UBA1829 > SIG79. Next base: position 13,789 of record JAFTJI010000039.1, read on the forward strand.
CAGATATTCCTGCCAGCGTACATTGATATTCAGAGAGAGGAATTTCTTGTCTCTGTTTTTGAGGTAACGGAGAATATCTTTCTGAAGTTTCTGAAATTCAGGATCCTGTTCGACTCTGGCTTTTGATTTTCTTTTCAGAACTGCGATCAGAGAAGAAAGATTTTTTGTTTCATAGGTTCCCGCCGGTCGGATCTCATCCCAGGGGAGGGGATTATCCAGACTGCTTTCGCCGGCTTTCATAGCTTCCGTGAAAGACGGAACGGTGATATCCGGAATAATTCCGCGCAACTGAGTAGAATGTCCGTTGATCCGGTAGAATTTGGATTTTGTCAGCTTGATCGCGCCGCCTTTGTATTTCAGCCCGAGGTAGCGGAAATACTGTCCAACGTCAACGATCGTCTGCACGGTTCCTTTGCCATGGGTATTCTTATCGCCGATAATAATACCGCGTCCATAGTCCTGGATCGCTCCGGCAAAAATTTCAGATGCAGATGCGCTGAATTTATTTGTGATAACAACAAGGGGACCA
>JAFTJI010000040.1 GCA_017456495.1 Lentisphaeria bacterium
TCTTATTGCGATCTGTAAAATGGGGCGTTTCCGGTGGTTACTCTTCCTCCTTCGCTGAAGCTACGGAGGACAAGCTGGGTAGCCACGCTCACCCTACCATTTTCAGCTCATCAACAATCCTTTTTCAGCCAAATTTTGCCGGACTTTTGAAATTACCTCTATGAATTGCAAAGAAACAACTCTGTGTAAATAAGGTGCGGAAAATTCTTTTTTTAACTTTATGATGGCATTTTGATTTTTGCAGAGCAAAAATCGGAATGCCGCAAAAAGGTTTGAAAAACGAAAAGAGGGGTACGGGGAGAAAAGAGAAAAAATTTCCTTAAAATTTTTTCTTTTGTCTCCCCGATCACGAATCAACCCTGATTAGGAACGGTTCTTCTTTCTTCAGTTTACAGACTTCAGCAGAGCTGCTGCCGGAAGAAGTTTTTCCGGATGGACGATGGTTGTCGGATCGATATCGAAATGCCGGAGCAGTTCGACACCCATGAGCAGGTTTCCCTGTTCGTTTGTGTGCATGGGATTGATCATGAGCTTGTAGCGGTGAACCAGCGGATCAAGCCGGTCAAAGACACTGTAATGGTCAACCAGATTCCAATTGTTTTTCTTTGCAAGATCGCGGACGATCTCCATATTATGTACAAAATCTCTGGCAAGATTCGGCTCCATGGCTTCCAGATCCATCTTGTAATAGGTCTGGAAAATGGGGATAGCACCCAGCTTTTTGATTTTGTCTGCGATCTCTTCCATATTGGCTCTGTATTCCGGTTCCGGAACATGTTTTTCCGGACGCTGGTCGCAATCATTTCCGCCGAGGGTGACGATCACCGCTGCAGGCTGGAAGAAAGCCACATCACGGTCGAACCGGGCAAGAGCTTCTCTGGTATTGTTGCCGCTGACACCGGAATCAATGATCTGGAATTTCCGACCGAACCGTTTCCGCAAGCCGACTTCCAGCACATCCAGCCAGTGCATGCAGGGCATGTACCGTTCCGTGTTTGAAGCTCCGAATCCCACGACCCGGAAATGTTCGCTTGTCTGAAACCGTTCAATAACATCTGTAAAAATCATAAAGTTTCCTTTTTGTTAAATGAGGCAATTTCAAAAGTCTTCAAAAATGGCAGAAAATTCTTGTTGCGATCTGCAAATGGAGCGTTTTCGGTGGTTACCCTTCCTCCTTCGCTGAAGCTACGGAGGACAAGCTGGGTAGCCACGCTCAAACTACCATTTCCAACTCATCAACAATCTCTTTTCAGCCAAATTTTGCCGGACTTTTGAAATTACCTCAAATGGCAAATTCGATCATTCCGATATTTTCCGGCTGGAGTTCTGCTTCGACCCATGAATGATCTTGAGCGTTTGCCGTGATTTTGGCGTTTTCCACCTGCAAATCGTTTGCGGCTGCTGCAAAGTCAGAGACATTCAGCCGGATCGTCTGCGCTTCTTTTGCAAGATTTGCACAGAGGAAGACCAGCCGTTTCTGATCGGAATAGACATTGACATAGACCGTTTTTTCCGTTTCAGTTTGCGGGAACGCCAGCCGTGTTTGGAACGGAAGATCGTTCAAGGCATACCGTTTGAAAACGGAAGCTGTTTCCAGCATGAAATCATTGAGTCCCATCGGTCCGCCGGGACAATGTTTCAGACAGGAAAGCATCATGGATTCTCTGAACTCACTGTCCCAGTGAGCCCCGGCGGGAACCCAGTTGCGGGGGATGACGGGGACAAACTCCATGTCGGGCGGATAGGTGTCCGGCAGGGGGCGTGCATAGGGCATGTCTTCCCCGATAAACATCAGGTCAGAGAGGTTTTCTCCGATGATCGTGGGGCAGGCGGAGGTGTGAAGGAAAATCACGCCGTCTTTGCCCACACATTCACGGGACCAGAAAAGGAAATCCAGGATCTCGTCGGCATCGTTGTGCCACAAACCGTCGGCATGTTCCGGATGACGGCAGTAACGGAACCAGAGATGATCGTAATAAACGCCGTCGAAATCATGACGATCCAACACCCGCTTGATGGTACTCTTGAGGAATTCCAGCCAGCCGCTTTTCATGCACATATAACCGCCGTAAGGACCTTCTTCTGCAATGATCCTGCCGTCGCTGTGGACCCAGCGTTTCCACTGATGGGATTTTTCCGGATATTCGGGGCAGTCGGGATGAAACTCTTTCAGAGAGAAGTAGGGGACGATTTTGATTCCGAACTCATGTGCCAGTGCAATGACTTCGTCCATCTTCTTCATGTTTGCTTCATCGTAGGGCGGATAACAGCAATCCCGCCATGATGGCTGAAGGAAGGTGTTGTCATCGTGCAGACGGATCAGTTTGATTCCGGCATCAGCCAGCTTTTTCATAGCGGCTCTGTCGGGCCAGATCCGGGAAGTGATGGCGATATGGAAAATTGCTTTCCGGGCATCATCAGTTTTCCGGATAAAGGGCAGACCGATGGTGTAGCGGAACGTTTCTGTTCCGGGCTGGAAGCTCTTCGGATAACTCCAGGAGTTGACGGGCTCCACGCGGATGTATTTCAATCCGGGCGCAAGGCGTTTTGTATCGTCAATAAAAATCCCTCCGCCGATATGGTTTCCGAATGGAGAATCCCAGGATTTTCCGCAATCTTCCCGCCAGAATTCCAAACCTTCCACGCCTTTTTCAAAGAGAGCAAAGTAGGATGGGATCAGATTATAAGCGGCACATTCCTGCTGGGTATAGGAACGGCGGCGGGTCAAATCGAACCATTTCAGATTGGATTCAGCCGACATGAGATAGCCAGCGGGCGGGGGCGGCGGGCAGGAGGGACGGACGCCCAGAGTGTCGACCCGTTCCGGGACATAGAAACCGCAGGTTCCGATCTCGTAAACATCGTTGAGCTGTTCTTCGATCCGGAGCTGCAGGGTGACGTTGACCCGACCCCAAGCCTGATAGAAAAATGTCTGCTGATAGCGGACGGGGATCGTATTTCCCTTTTCGTCTGTGAGCAGACCTTCTGTGTGAATTTCCACGCCGTTTTCGCGGGTTTCAAAGGAGAACGCATCTGCCTTTCCGTTGCATTGACGGTAGAAGACGACCTGGCCATCTTTTTTCAGTGCCGCATGAGCGGAGACCGGTTTTTCCAGAAAGTTGCTTCCGGAACCGTTTTTGAAAAGAATGGAAACCGGTGTCCCGCCTGCGTTTTTATCGTGTCTGACTTCAAAGAAGTCATTTGAAATCTTCAAAATATTGCTGTTTTCCTGCGTGGCGACAGGAATCTGCGGGGTATGTTCGTACATCATAAGATAGATCGTGCCTTTTTATGATTGAATATTACCAGCCGTAATATGTCCCGGTCTTTGCAAAGATCGTACCCCAGGGAACGTTTGATGCTGTTCCTGCTCCCAGATATCCGGAAACACCGTCCATCGCTTCAATGTAATGAGATTCCGCATGTCCATCCATAAAGCCCCAGTTGCATCCGGTTGCTCTTCCGTGGATATATCTGCCGTCACCATCACGCCATACACCATAATAGGATTTATGGTTGATCAATTTATAGGAACCTCCGCTGATATTTCCGCGGCATGCGAATGTGAACGCATTGCTGTGACTCTTGAAATATGTAAGTTTCACAAAACCATCATTATTTTCTCCGGTACCGTTCAGAGTGTATCCCGGATCAATACTGAATTTAGCAGTTCTCGGAGGACATTCCAGAATCGTCTGTTTCGGACGATTGATATTTGCGTTATTCAGGTACGGTTTCAGGATGTCGTACCAGGTGGCACTCAGTACGCTGCTGTACGCTGGAACTTTATAGTCATTGTTATCATCACTGTACTGTCTGAAACAGAAATTAAGCTGTTTGATATTTCCCATACATTGTATAGCAACAGCTTTTTGCCTTGAGTTGTTCAATGCCGGGAGCAGCATTCCGGCAAGAATGGCGATGATAGCAATAACTACGAGCAGCTCAATCAAAGTAAAACGCGTGAGTTTTGAATACTTCGTTTGATTATTCATTTTCTTCTCCTGTTTGTTTAAGGACAGCCCGGGGGAATGAGCTGTCCGGAAGATTTTTATTTTTTACACTGGATCCGGATCGTTTCTGTGACTTTTGTCGCAGCATCTTTTACTGTGATCTCATAGGTTCCTTCTGCGGTGTTGAGGGCAAACGGAACTTCAAAAACTGCTTTGCCGTTTGCTGTCTCTTTCGTCTGACGGAAGAACCACGGAAATTCTCCGGAAGGTGTCTTGACGGTTAGGTGGAACACATGATGTCCGGCAGCTCCGTTGGATGTTTTGAGAGATACCGCAACTTTTACCGCAGACCCCGGCTTGACACTCTTTGCTGAGTTCAAAGTCAATCCGGTAACTTTGTATGGCAGACTGGAAAGCATGACAGCTTTTGCCGGAATCATATCAAGCGTGCAGACCGCTGTATAACCGTAATATTTTCCGGTTCTTACGTTGTAAAGATGGCTCTTTCCGGGCAGGGTGAGTTTGGCTTTGAATGCAAACTTGTTCAGATCATCCGGTTTTGCTTTTGCCCAGTTCCCTTTCGGAAGATCAGGAAGAAGTCCGATGTAACTGTTTTTGCCGTTGTGATAGAAAACTGTCATGGTTCTTCCGACGGGATTGCCGTTCATTGTTTTCAGCGGAGTGTATTTCGTCCGGAAGGTCAGATACCGGTCGAGAAGGGTACGCAGACTGTCATTTCCGGAAATCCGTTCCTTGGCGTAGTCAAACCGGAAATTCAGATAGAGAGCTTTTCCTTTTCCGAATGTATTTGTGATAAGGATCGGATATTTCCGGTTCAGAGCATCCCTGAGCATTCCATGGGCTTTTCCGGTCGTTACCTTCACTTTACCGCATTTCCTGATCGCAAGAGTGCGTGTCTGTTCAATATTGGCAAGACCATAAGATCTCTGTCGGACACCGAACAGGTCATCCAATTTTCCCTTTGACTGCGGAACGTTCCATTCATCTTCCAGCGCAACTTCATAGTCTGCGACGACTGTACCGCCGTTTTTCACAAATTGACGGATCGCCTGTGCCTGTTTTTCAGAAAGAGCCGTGGCTTCCGGAAGAACAAGAACTTTGAATTTGTTCAGCGTTCCATCTTCCAACTCTTCGGGAAGAATGAAACGGTAGCCCACGGCACGGTCTTCAAAGTAACGCGCAAAGGAGAGAAGATTGTCATAGAAGTTCATCTTATCTTCTTTGATGAAGTTGGAGCGGACAGAGGGATGGGAATAGAGGATCGCTGCTTCATCGGTGAACTTATCGGAATTGACCATCAGCGCAGCGATTCCGGAGCGGAGTTCCCACATGATATCACTGTAGAACATTCTCTTTTCAGCGGGTTCAACATCCGGCTGGAAGAAACTCCAGGTGTACCAGTGGTTTGCACCGCGTTCCCCGGCAAACAGTCCTTCCCAGTAGTTGATATGCTGGGAGATTTCCGTTCTCTTGTAGCCGCGATAACACATGATCATCCGGTTTTTCCGGTCGAAGGAGAGAGGGATTCTGGCATCGCCATAAGCGGAAAGCATGGTCAGTTTCCGCATGTGCTTGAAGTTTGTACCGCCGCCGTAAACATGGGGACTTCCTTCCAGACCTGTGGGCCCGTAATAGCCTTTCGGGAAGATCTTCCGGATGACATCTGCCTGCATATTGACATTGTCAGCAAAGAGTTTGTCCATAAACTCTCTGTGGGTACTCCACGGCGCGGCATTGCTGCGGGTCAGAACCTCTTCAAAGGTCATGGGCATCACTTTGTCCCAGCTCTTGAATTCTGTTTCCCAGTGCTTGTTCAGCGCATCCAAAGAGGGATAGATCGTCTTCAGATATTCTCTGAATTTCGGCAGACAATATTGGGAGAAACAGATATCCACCGGCACGGTGTACCAGGTAATACTCATTTCGTCGCCCATATTGAAGAACCGTTCACTGCCGAAATTCTTCTGCAGATTCAAGGCAGATTTGACAAAATCTTTCTGCTTCGGAGCAATGGCAGGATCATTCAAACAGGGCTGCCGGATCTTCTGCGCCTTCGGTACACTCTGCAGCTTTACAGTGGATTGCGCCCGCAATACACCGGAAAGACCGGCGTAAGTGTTGGAAGAAACTTCCAGCGGGGAATACTGCAGCGGCAGCAGTTCCTGGGCATTCGGGAAACCGGAATACATCAGCGAGAAACCATATTTTGCCGACAGATCCATAAACAGCGGGGCGCAGTAGTCGGAAACATTGCTGTGTGCGATCCAGAGCATAGTCGGATAATAGTTCTCCTGTCCGGCTCCCACAACGGCAAAGTTGTTGCGGAAAATCTCTTGAACAACACCGTTTTTCACGATTTTTGCCGTGATCTCATGGGAAAGAACCAGAGCATCAGAAGTGTTGAAGACAAACTCCGCTCCAGTGCTTCTGTGGACGATCCGCCCGACAGCATCCGTGATCTCAACCTGAATTTCAGCTCCGGCAGGCAGAGAACCGAGAAATCTGACTCTTCCCTGTGCCTTGTCTCCGGCATGGATCGGAAGTTTTGCCCATTTTACATCACGAATCATGGTGAGTCCGGGTTTCTTAAGGTTCTTGAACGCAAAATCCAGAACTTTATCCTGTTTGTTCAGAACACGGAGCTTGAGCCGGTTCGTTCCAACAGGAAGAGCCGGAAGTTTGATCGTGCCGCCGTTCGCCGGAACATCTCCCGAAGCAAGCAATTCCCCGTAACGGTTATAGACTGCATACTGAACCTTGGCAGCCTCCGGTGAACAGGTATATTTAACCGTATTGCTGACAGGAACATATTCCGCAGAGATCATCGGTCTTGCGGGTGCGCCGGATGCGTGCTGAACCAGCTTCGCAAGCACTGCAAACTGATAATCATAGTAATCGTAACGGTGTGCAAGGAAAAGATTTGTGCCGCCTGTCCATTTGATGGAAGAGGGCATCAGAAACGCTTTTTCAAAAGGATATTTGATGACAAAGATCTTTCCTTTGCCATAGCTTCCGCTGCGGATAACTGTCTTCTCAAATAACGGTGCCTCCGCCAGATCAAAGGAGGAAAGAATCGTTTTTGCTTTTGCCCCCTGATCCAGAGTCTTCAGGATTCCGGTCAGCTGAGCATCAAGTCCATCGGGGTTGATGTAGATCAGGGAAGCTCCGTTTCTGACATCGTTCAGGATCTTTGTTCTTGTGGACTGCGGTAATTTGTTCCAGCTCAGGTGGGCATCTCCGCTGGGACGGTAACTTCCGCCGATGAGGTACAGATCATACTTCTGACCGAGATACTCTTTCAGCGTATCCGTTCCCGTTTCGCCCGGACGCAGAACTTTCTCCCGCCAAGCCATCTGCCATCCTCCGGGGAAAATGGTGGGGAAGGTGACTTTCATATCTACGCGTCTGGCAAGTTCAATCGCATCTCTGACACCGAGCGTCGGCATCAGCACAAGCGCATTCATTGTTTTATAAGCAGAATTTCTGCCCCAGGCAAACTCTGTTTTCTGCGACAATGCTTTCTTCCAGTCAAGAGGAATGTTCCAGACGTCCCCGCCGGTCGAAATTTTCTTTCTTGCAGGGAAATCTGCCATTTCTGCAGGTGTCACTTTGCTGCCGATCTGGATCTTTTCATACAAATCAAACAGCTTTTTGCCTTTTTCATCCAGAATATCGCAAATTACAAATTCTGTTCCGGCTGCAGCAGATGAAAATGTAACGGTCTGTTCCGTGATTTTACCGGGCTGGATCATGCAGGAAAGAACCTTTTCCGCTTTGCCGAGCCTGACTTTCAATTTCAAAGTCCGTTTTTCCAAACCATAAAGCCGGATTTTTGCCGTTATATTTCCTGGCGCAGCTTTCTCCGGAACAACGATTTCTCCGACAGCCTCTGCTCCTGCCCCGGAAATCCCATTCAAACCATCGGGAACTGCAAGCATATGCCGGACAGTATAAGTCTCTCCTGCAGGTGTGGGGAACGCTTTCAGCTGCCACTCAACGGTATGAAACTGCGCCTTTTCTCCATAGTGCCAGGAATAGGTAATGTCGCTGTACGAAAGATCGTAAATCGACACGATGCCCCTGCCTTTGCCGTCAACAAGACCGATCCAGCCGCGGACAGGTGTGTTATTGTACTTTTTATTTTCTGCTTCGCACGGGAAATACTTCTTTATTCCATCCTGCAACGGAATGAAAACTCTGTTTTTCCCGCCCTTCACACCATAATAGTTATGGGAGCCATATGCAAGATCAATATCCCCCATGCTTTCCGGAGTGTTCCGCAAATCAACACGGATATCCAATCTTGCAGACTTGGCATTCAGAGTATAAGTCTTGGTCAGTTCCACAAAGGAGAACGCATCCGTCCCCCGGATGAAGGTCTGCACAATCACTTCCTGCGGTGTATTCTTTATGATCTGCAGTTTGTGCATGCCATGGGCAAACTTCATATAACCGGGCTGAAGACGGTCTCGTGCTCCGCCGCCGGAATTGTTCCCCTCAGGATTTTCTGCTGTCATATTGGTTTTATTGGCTCTGTTGACCAGACGGGTTAAACTGCCCCCGCAAGGAATGATCTCAGCTTCAATAAAATCATTTTTCAGAATAATATGATCCCCTTTCTGAATCACACTGACGGCTGCCGTCAGACTCCAGATCAGGCTGAATAACAGTAGAATACCGCTACGCTTCATGTGGTTCGAGCCTCCTTATACTCCGAACTGGGATCTTATTTCTTATCAACCAGTTTTATTTCAAGATCATCAAGGAAAAGCTCGGATTTCGGACTTACAAAAATCGCCACTTTGCAATTCGTTGCATCTGCCGGGATCTTCGCAATCTGACCGTAGCAGGTCGTCCAATCTGCATCATCAAAAGGCTTCTTCGTGCTGGGAAGTGCCTGTTTCCCCGGAACCGCAGAAACTCCCGCAGACCGGAGGAATTTACCGTTCTTGTAAAAGACAAATGCTATCACAATACTGCCGGTCCCTTTGAGTGAAACCGAAAGCTGAAGAGTTTTGTTTGCAGAATCTTTCAGATCAATCACTCCGGTTTCATGAAGCATGTAGATGGAAACCTTTTCGTTCAGGTTCACATACTTGCAGGCAAATGTCCCGGAATGAACATTCAGTTTTTCACGGGTGACGGTGACTTCATGTCCCTCTTTCAGTTTGATGGGGGAATACCATGCCGGAATCGTCAGTTTTCCCTGACTGTTGACCTTCGCCTTTTCAAAATCTTCTTTGAAGACAACTTTTCCGTTATCCTGTGCAAACATAACGGATCCCATTACTGCAGCTGCAGCACACAACAACATTTTGACGTTCATAATCAGCTCCTTCCTCTTTGGTTGGATTATTCAGCCAATCGTATATAGTTTTTTCTTTTATTATTTTCCAGCACGGCAAATCAATTTCGGCGGAAGAAGAACCTTCCTTTCGTCGATTTGTTCTGTCAGCATATCAACGCCGATTTTGGCGATCTCTTCAACTCTCTGGTCAAAGGTGTCAAAACCAAACTCTTCTGAAAAATGCGTATTGAAGTTCCCGAGAACTGAAAAATCTTTCATCGGATCATATCCCATCTTCTGCAAAACAGGGAAGACTTTGTTCCCCAGAACCCAGTCACTCCATGAGAAGAATCCGGTGGAGACCTTCGACTGTTCCAGTGCCATGGGAAGAACAACATCAATATCCGCTCCCCCGTGTGTCCGCCAGAAAAATGAGGAGTCTACTTCCAACCCGGCTTTTTCCGCATATTTCAGAATGTGATTCAAAAGCATGACCTGCTGTGATGACCATGCACCCCTGAAAACAATTTCCGGAATCGCCGGATAAAGAATCCTTCCGATGTTCCTTTCCGCAAAATATTCTACAACCTGACGGCCCATGTCTTCGTAATCCAGCAGCGCGTATTTCGCATGGGGAAACTCTTCAAAATAATGATAACGCAGCAGAAATACTGTCGTAAAAAGCGTAAATGGCGGCTTGTTCATATCTTCATAAGGGAAACAGTCCCCTAAAACAAGATTGCCGTAAGGACAACTTTTCTTGACCACTTTGTGCATGAATTTGGAAACTTCTTCCTCCTTGTTGATCAGCTTTTCATCCATCAGAATGGGAAAAAGATCATGTTCCTGAAGAAGTTCATTGATTTTTGTTATAAGCGTGGAATAGGTTTCGCCGCTTAACGGAGCAACAAGCGAAACGGCATTTGTCCGCAGAAGATGATCCCGGCGTTTGACAACAGAACCCCGCTTCGGAGCGCGGTCGATCAGGTTCTCTTCCGATAATTGATTCAAACCAGCCGCAACGGTACAGCGGTTTACATTGAACTGCATCGCCAATTCCGAATCTGTCGGCAGCTTTTCCCCGGGAGAATACTTCCCCTGAAGGATCCAACTTCTGACAGTTTCAGCAATAATATCCTGTTTTAAGCGTGGTGATTCCATATTATTCCCAACAAATACCCAACAATTTGCTTGTATTATAGCATATTGTCGATTATTTGTCAAGAGCGGAACCGGAAAAATTTCGATTTTAAAGCAAAAAAAAACGACATGGTATTTCTACCATGCCGTTTATTGATTGGCGTAAAGCTTATTCAGCTTTTGCTTCTTCAGCAGCCGGAGCAGCTTCAACGAGCTGGATCAGACATGCTTCAGCAGCATCACCGATGCGGTGACCGATACGGACGATACGGGTGTATCCGCCGTTACGGGTTGCAAAACGCTGAGCCAGATCGGAGAAGAGCTTATCGAGAACCATCTTCTTGGACTGAAGTTTTCCGGCTTCGGTGTTGATCTTCATTCTGGCAGCAGCAAGGCGGCGTGCGTGGGGGGTGCCAGCCTTACCGAGGGTGATGAGCTTGTCCACGAGAATGCGGACTTCTTTTGCTCTGGTAACAGTGGTCTTGACCTGTTCATGTTCGAGGATGGAGCAGGCAAGGTTGACGAGCAAAGCTTTTCTGTGACCGCAGTTACGGCCGAGCTTAGCTGTATGTTTCAGGTGACGCATAAGTGTCAAGCCTCCTCTTTCTTAGAGTTTTTAAGTTGTTCGGCATCTGCATTGATCAGGTCAGCGACTTCCTTCTTGAAGGTCATTCCAAGAGAGAGGTTCATCGCGGCGAGCTTTTCTTTGATCTCTTCCAGAGATTTCTTACCGAAGTTACGGAACTTCA
>JAFTJI010000005.1 GCA_017456495.1 Lentisphaeria bacterium
ACATCGGGATTTTTCTTTGCCATGAAAGCGTAAACGTTATCCAGAACATCCCATTGAGCATGGATATCAGTGGTAATAACAATTTTCAAAACCGGTTTTTCTTTTGCCATGAGAGGGACAGTACAGAAGATGAACAGCAGAAGCGCAAAGAGTTTTTTCATAATGTAATTTCCTTTTGAGGTAACAAGACAGGATAATATACCATACCTAAAGCAAAAAACAATCTTCAGAAACATAATATGATTAAAAAATCACCTTGATATTTCTTTTCCAAAACAGCTTTACAAATCGCGGCATCTGATCAATTTTTCATAATATTCACAGAAAAAATAAAAAATCAGGAATTTTCCTTGCTATTACCATGAAAGAGTGTTATATTACAGGAAAAGCAAAAACAACGAAAGGGAAAATACCATGGAACAGTACAAAAAAGACTTTATTGAATTTATGATTGATTGTCAGGTTTTGAAATTCGGTGATTTCGTGACCAAGAGCGGAAGAAAGACCCCGTTTTTTGTGAATACCGGATTCTACCGTACCGGAGCTCAGCTTCGCAAACTCGGAGAATATTATGCTCAGGCGATCAAAGAAACGTTCGGCGTGGAGTTCGATGTCCTGTTCGGTCCTGCATACAAGGGAATTCCCCTTTCTGTGACTGCAAGCATGGCTCTTTCTGAAAAGTATGGCGCGGATATCCGTTACTGCTCCAACAGAAAAGAGGTGAAGGACCATGGCGATAAAGGGATCCTCCTCGGCGGACCCGTTGGAGATGACGATAAAGTTGTGATCATCGAAGACGTTACAACTGCCGGAACCTCCATCGGCGAAACCCTCCCGATCCTGCAGGCTCAGGGCAATGTGAATGTCCTCGGGCTTGTTGTCAGCGTTGACCGTATGGAACGCGGGCAGGGCGAAAAGAGCGCACTGAACGAAATCTCCGAAAAATACGGCTTGAAAACCTGTGCAATCGTTACAATGAAAGAAGTCATTGAACATCTCTATAACCGTCCTTACAAGGGGAAAGTTATCATTGATGATACTCTGATGGCAGCGATCAACGCCTACTACGAACAGTACGGCGCAAAGTAATTTTCAGCATTATCAGCATAAAATATCTGCCGGATGAAGCATTCCTTTTTCCGGCAGTTTTAGTGTACGGGAAAGATTTTGACATGTTAAAACTGGCAGCTTTTGATTTTGACGGCACTCTGGCAGACAGCGTAGAGTTCTGCCTTGCGGTATTCGATGTGGTTTTCAAAAAATATATGGGTGATAAGGCTCCGGATCGTGAAGCTGTTTATCAGAATTTCGGGATGAATGAACCCGGTGTGATCCGCTTTTTTCTCGGGAAAGAGAATCCGGAGGCTGAACAGGATTTTTACCGGATCCATCGGGAACTTCATATGGAAAAATGTCCTGAACCGTACCCCGGCGTGATTTCTCTGCTTGATTTTTTGAAGGAAAAAGGAATTGATATGACGATCCTCACCGGACGTTCCGAAACCACTTGCCAGATCTCCATGGAGTGCTTGAAGATGGGGCATTACTTCTCCCGGTTCCAGTACGGTTCCCCTGAGAAAAACGATAAATGCGGACATCTTCTCAAATTGCTGCAGGATACAGGGTTGCAGAAAGATGAGATCCTGTATATTGGAGATGCCCTTTCTGATATAACGGCATGCAAAGCCGCTGGGATCACCTGCCTTTCTGCAGCTTGGGCATCCTCGGCAAGAATCGATGAGTTGGAAAAGAATAATCCCGGCTTGGTCTTCTATTCAGTCGAATCCATGAAAGATTATCTCAAATCTGTGATTGGATAAGGATGCAGGGGGCTGTTGCAAAAATGGAATATTTTGCAATAGCCCTTACTTTTTTCTGAGAGTGATCAGGGGGATTTCAGATGGTCTTCCGAATCTGATCGGAAAACCGCTCCAGATATATGTTCCGTTCGTGACATAAAGCTGCATATTTCCGACTTGATATAATCCGGAAACAAATCCTCCATTCATCAATTTTACGACCAGATCCATTCCCAGAATCATGCCGCCATGGGTGTGCCCGGATAATTGAAAATCAAAAAAATCCTTTGCTTTAAGAGCCAATTTCGGGTGGTGTGCCAGTAGTATCGCACAATCTTCCGGCTTGATCCCCTCAGCAGCTTTTTCAACATCCGGAATCTCTTCCCAGAACCGTTTCGCTGCCGGATCTGTTGTCCCGGCAAGATAAACGCCATTGGGCAATTTGACGGAACGGTTCAGAAGCATCGTGACATTGGCTTCGCGTTCAAGAAAGTACATCCAGGATTGATACCCGGAGTAATACTCGTGATTTCCCGGTACGCCCCAGACACCATACGGAGCTTTGAGATCTTTCAGAATTGCCACCTTTTTTCCGCAGCGTTCCACAGAACCGTCAACATAATCGCCCGTAATTACGATCAAGTCCGGTTTTGCATCATTGACCATTTGTACAATCATTTTGAGGTGTTCCGGTTTGGAGATATAATCAATGTGCAGATCAGAAAGCAGCGCGATCTTCATTCCATCTGCTTCCTGCGGAAGATCTTTGAGATAAACCGTACGTTCTTTCACAGCAGGCAGCGATGTCCCGCAGTGAAGCCCCAGCAGAGTACAGAAAATTGAAATCCCGAGCAGAATAAAGTTCGTTCTGCATACCCATTTATCCCAATTGGCAGGTTTTTCTTTCTGCTTGTATTTCCGGTAAAGATGAATCCCGCACCGGACAATCACACTGACAAGAAGCGTTCCGAACCAACAGATAAGAACCGCATAGAGCCATGCTGTAAAAAGCATAAAGTCCCTTGGCAGGGCAGGGGCAAAGAATGCTTTCCCGCCAAACAGGTACATAACCAGATATTTTTGTGATATGGCACTCAGAATCAGAAAAATGATCAACTTCCACCATCGGTTGATCTTCAGCGGAAATATTGCGACAAAAAAACAAAACAGAGCGAGAACCAAGGATAAATAAATTAACATAAAACGAGCCTTTTATTCGTGCTTTTGCCAAACCGGCTTCGGTGGAGGTTCAATTCCAAGGGCTTTATAAGTGTTCCTGAAATGCAGTTTTGCGAATTTTCCAAGATGTTCACGTCCGCCGGCAACAGCCAGACGCGAAGCCGGATCATCCGTCTGCGCTCCGCCGCCTTTCGGCAGAACAATACCTGCCTGTTCGCTCAATTCATCCAGTTTCCTCAGAAAACCTGCACGGGCAAGAATGGATGCCGCCGCAACTGCCATATCACTTTCAGCCCGGACTTTCTGAACAAGAAGCACCCGTTTTCCGCGTTCTCCAAGAGCGTTGCAAATCAGAGAATCATCTCCAAATTTATCGGCGATCGCTTCGGTACATTCCGGTACTTTCTCCAGAAGATTTTCCAAAGCACGTGCGTGAGCCCACGCAAGAAGAGTATTGATGGAACGGAAACTCTGATACATTCTGTTATAGGCTTCGGGACCAATGCTGACAATCGCAAATTTTCCTTTCAGGATCGTTGCGGCCTGAGAGGCAATTGCCCGCAATTTTGCATCGCTTTTAATGAGTTTACAGTCGCAAACACCAGCTTGGATCAATGCGTTTTCCGTTGCTTTATCCGGAATGTAAGCGGCACATGCCACCAACGGACCGAAGAAATCGCCTTTCCCGCTTTCATCCATTCCGGCATGAGCAACAAATGGAAGTTCCGGCTTTTGTTCCTGTTCTGCGCCGGTAATCGGGCATTCTCCGAGAACTTCCGGTTCAAGAACAAACTCAACAAAATCCCGGGTTCCTTTCCCTTGAATGACCAGTTTTCCGCTGTTATAAAGAATGACAGAGGTCTTTTCCTTTACAGCTTTGAATTTTGCGTACTGATGATCAGAAAACTCCCAGCAATGAGCTTCCAGCGCGGAACGGAGCACATCGTTCCGTTCCGGCGGGAGCATGATCACACACATGTTGGCTGATGGATCCGGCATGAGTCAATCCTGTCAGATCAGTGTGAAGAATGAGTCATCATTGAGTTCATCCGGACCGAGACCGCGGAATTTCATGGTGAAGCTGAAATCCTCTGCCGGGATCTGATATTTTTCATCCGGGATCGGACCGCAGGAACCGGAGCCGATTCCGCACTGTTTCCAATCCAGATTTAATGTTACAGCATCATCCGGTGCGATTTCATGAGGATGCTTCGCTTCATCCAATGCCTGATCCGTACAATGCTTTGCAGAGAAATCAAAGTACGGAGTTCCGGCAACCATCAGACCGCACATTTTGACATCATAGATCGCCATTCTGCGGGTTTCGTGACGGTTTCCGTTTTCCTGCGGACGGACGTAGTTGGTGAACATGGCATCCACAGGCATCTTGTAATAACCGACTTTCTGCGCTGTTTTTGTGTCAGAATAGGCTTCTCCCGGACCAAGTCCATACCAGGACGCATTACTGAATGCCCCGGGAACGCGCATGGTCAGACCGATTCGCGGCAGCGGCGGAAGCGTTTCAATGCCGGTCACAATATTCATTTCCGCTTTAGCCCCGGCATAGTTATATTCTGTCTGGAACTTACCGGAAACGGTCAACGTAAAGGAGCTGTCAGCAGCAAAATCGTAGAGATATTCAGCCTTGATTCCCCAGCGATGGAATCCCGGAGGCGCGATCCGTGTAAGAATCTGGACCTTGACACTCTTTTTGTTTTTGATGAGTTTGACTGATTCCGTCCGGCTCATCATGTGATCATAACCGGCGAGTTTCCACTTCGGGAGCATCAGCGGCTTGTCATTGTCGGTATAAGCTCTCCAGAAGTTCAGCTCAGGACCTTTCAGGATCAGCGGAACATTGTTCCGTTCCCATGCGTTCAGCGTTCCGTATGCCTTGTCAAACTGATAGAGCGTTTCGTTTGCGCGGATCTGGATGAGATCGTCATTTTCTTCGGCGAAAATGACATCTGCGATTCCGGATGCGGGCAGAGTGGACGCGACAGCAAGCTGGAGCTGTCCCCATGCGATTTCATGTCCGCATTTTGCCCAGATGGTGTCTTTCCCAAGCTGGAATGTCAGGTTCAGGAAATATTCTGCACCGGGTTTCAGATTTTTCGGAAGCTTGCAGGGTTCTTTGACCATTTTTGTAGTACGGGCGGGAATTTCCGGGAGCATCATCATTCCGCTTTGGATCGGTTTTCCGTTTTCATTCAAGCTCCAATAGCACACAAGATGATCAAGATTGATGAAGTCGTAGAAGTTGGAAATGGCGATTTCACCTTTTTTCTTCCCGCTGGTGACTTTGACCGGAGAAATGACCTTTTTATATTCCACCAGACCAGGGGAGGGGGTCTTATCCGGGAAAACTAAACCGTCAGCAACAAAGTTGCCGTCATTGGGATATTCTCCAAAGTCTCCGCCATATGCAAAAAATTCCTGTCCGTCTTCGTTCCATGTACGGATTCCGTGATCGCACCATTCCCAGATGAAGCCGCCCTGCATATTTTTGTTTGCTTCGAAGGTGTCGAAATAATCCTGCAGACCGCCGGGACCGTTGCCCATGGCATGACCGTATTCGCAGAGAATCGCAGGATATTTTCCGGCATATGGTTCAGCATTTTTCTTCCACATATCCGGACGGGGATACATCTGGCTGAAGATGTCTGCACCTTCCATTTTTGTATCGCGTTCATAGTGGATGGGACGGCTGGGATCAATGGCGCGGATGTCTTTGATCATCTTTGCGGTATTACAGCCCCAACCGGCTTCATTTCCCATGGACCAGCTGAAAATACATGCGTGGTTGCGGAAGGATTTAACCATGCGGGTTCCGCGTTCCACAATGGGTGTTTCCCACTCTTTCCACATGGTCGGGTTCATGCCTTCGGAATACATAAAACCGTGTGTTTCAAGGTCAGCTTCTGCCATAACGTAGAAACCGTATTGATCGCAAAGATCATAAAATTCCGGATGGTTGGTATAGTGGGATGTACGGATCGCGTTGATGTTATGCCGCTTCATCTGGAGAAGATCTTCCAGCATTGCTTCAAAGGTCACAGCGCGTCCGAGATCCGTGTGGAACTCATGACGGTTCACACCGTAGATCATGATACGTTTGCCGTTGACCAGAATATTTCCGTTTTTGATTTCCACGTTCCGGAAACCGACCTTGAGAGTGCGGACTTCAAGAATATTCTTTTTTGCATCCCGGATAGAGATCAGAAGCGTATAGAGATTGGGTGTTTCAGCGGTCCAAGCAGCACAATCTTTCAGGGCAGGGAACTTCAGCTTTACACTCTTTGTTTCACTGCTCTTCATCGTAACAGCTGCACTGACACCATCTTTGAATGCAGGACAACCTTCCATGTCATAAAGTTCAGCCGTGACTGTATAGCCTTTTACGGCTTTTCCGATGTTGCAGAGAATCGCTTCAACAGAAAGATTTCCTGTGGTAAAATCTTTTTCCAAAGATGCTTCGGTAACAGCATCGTAGATGGAAACCACCGCTTCTGCAGTCAGGGAGACTTCACGGAAGATACCGCTGAGCCACCACATATCCTGATCTTCCAGATATGTTGCATCGGACCACTTCATCACTTGAACAGCAATGACGTTTGTCCCGACATTTACAAATTCAGTGATATCAAATTCGGAAACGATCCTGCT
>JAFTJI010000041.1 GCA_017456495.1 Lentisphaeria bacterium
GGTATATTTTTAGGAGAGATGTTATATAAACATATACTTTTTATATTCTTATAAATTTCTGAGTTTCTGTCCCAAACCAATCCCGGAGTAAAACGCAGACAATCACCATCGTCCGACCAGTTCAGGACTCCCCAGGAATTCTGTTCAAGGCATTTATTTTCCTGGCTGAAATGACTCAATTTCCGGGTGACCGGAAAATTTACAACCAGATGAGCTTTTTCTGTTTGTGTAAGCAAAAGAGCATCTATATTGAATGCCTGTCTGATAAAATAATATGTTCCGCCTTTAAAAAGCGCATTGCAGGCAGAATCCCGGGACTCATAACCATCCCAGAAGGTCATTAAAATATCGGAATGTGTTCTTATATAATCTGACGCTTTTCCGTAATCTCCGTTTTCTCCATTACAATAAATACATTTATATGCACCATTTAAATCACTGTTGAAATCTTCAAGCTCTTTTTCGCTGTAACCTTTTTTATACTCCTCCGGCGAAAACGGAAAAACAACACAATATTTCACATCATCAGGCAGATACTTTACAGCAAGATGATCCGCACCGACAGCGATTGCAGACAATAATATAACAGGTGTATCAGCACCGATTTCTTCCCGCAGACGGGTCCAAAAATCCTGTATCTGTACACGCAGCTCTTCTTCCGATGTTGCTATATCTCTATGTCCGCAAACACCAACAATCAGCGGAACTTTCAGATTTTCCGTATTAGACATTTTTCTGTCCCAGTTTTTTTCATATTGCCGATCAGGATCCGCTATCGTAAGCCAAGACTTTTTCCATACCCCTGAATATCCACCTTGAAATCAATTACCGCATATTTATACATCCATATTGCAGATATTGCAAACAGAATCTGAAAATTTATTCATCTTTTTGCAAGAAGTCCATCAAAAAAGGCAGAGTTCTCTTCTGCAGCCCCATATTTTGGATAACATTCTGATTATCAGGCTGCAAAAATCCAACACTCAACTCATTTTTTTCTATATTTTACTGCACATGATTTGCGCAAACAAGCTGGGATCTCCACAAAATGAGATATGCTTTTTACATATTGATATCCTTGCAAGTTAAACAGAGATATGCCATTCAATATATTCTCTTCAAACAGAATTTTCCGGAAGAATCTTTTTCAAAAGACAGCGTTACGGTCAAATTTTTCAGAGAGGATTCCCCGACTTTCAAAAACAGATATCGGGCAGAACCATAAACTGTTTTGCTTCTTCTTTTTGGGGCATGAGTGCTGAAATCATCGGGAGCACCGAGGATCGCAGCGGTTTCTTCCGGTGTCATGCCGCAGCGGAGGCGTTTCAGTTTTTCTGCGAAAAGGCGAAATTCCGCGACGTTCTTTTTGACCGCAAAATGCCCTGATTGATGTTCTGAAAGATACTTTTCCTTGAACGGCATATTCAAAAAGAATAAAGTGTAAGGTTTCGTCTCCGGTTTCGGTAATTCGACAGTCTGCAGGATAAAATTTTTTTCTTTGTAATATTTGTAATATTTCCCTGCCGCTCCCAGACGGATCTGCAATTTTCTATTCTGATTGGTAAATCCGGAAAAGAAATATTTTGTACCGGGTCCCATTGCTGTTTGCCATTCCGGTGTGACCTCTTCGAAAATCTGACCATCATCTGCAATAATACAGGAAACGGTCTTTTTGTATTTCCAAACATCGTTCTTGGATTTTCCATAAAGCCAGAATTGTGCCTGGAATGATTTTTTATCCGGTGCAAAAGCAATGAGCAGCATGAAACGCTGAAGTTCATCCCGGCTGAATTGCCACCATGGACGCCGGATGTCAGCAAGAAGAACAGAATGAAAATATGCGGTATGATCACGCGGCGGAAGCTCAAATTCACAACCGAACAGCTGAATACTCTTTGCGTTTTCCGGAATGGAAAAATCAATTTTTCCCTGTCCTTGAAATTTTCTCTGAATATCAACTTTCAGAGTATTTTTCTCCAGAGATGTCCGGACATGCGGTGTTACGGCAGATTCAAAATTTTCGCCTTGCACCTTGCCATTATGGATTTTCAATGAGATAAATTCCGGACATGCTTCTCCGGCATAGCACATCACAGAAAAAAGAAAGAACAGGAAAACCAAACTATTTTTCATCTCCGTAATCTCCTGTTTTATTTATTCCAAAAGATAGAAATAATTTCTTGCAAAATTCCTTTTGACGGTTTGACAGGATCTCCGAAAAAAAGCCCCAAAAAAACAATAACAGAAACAAACACACCGATCCAGCCGGAAAAGTATGTTACTATACATGCTGATGCGATAAATGCAAACAATATAAACATGCTATTCTCCTTAACTGATATCTACTATAGCATGCTTTTTTGAATTGTCAAATAATGTCAGACAAAAGGAGCGATCCAGCCGCCGCCCAGAACTTGGTCGCCGCTGTAAAAGACTGCCGCCTGCCCCGGAGCGGCAGCTCGGACAGGTTCAGAAAAGATGACTTTACAGCTGTTATCGCACTGCCTGATAACTGTTCCGGTTACCGCCCTGCTCCGGTAGCGGATCCGGATCTCTGCCGGAAATTCATTGGGTAGAGCTGTCTGAAAATTACAATCAATGGCAGTCAATTCCGTTCGCAGCAATTTTGCGGAATCTGTGCTGATCGTAATATCTCTGGAGTTTCCGTTGATCGTTGTGATGTAAGCGGGACATCCCAAGGCAATTCCGGTCCCTTTCCGCTGACCGATAGTGTAAAACTGGATCCCTTTGTGCTGACCTAAAATTTTTCCTTCATCTGAAAGAAAATTTCCGGTTTCCGGCGGTTCCGGGAACATTGCAGATAAAGTCTCCGGCATGGAATCTCCGCCAAAACAGACATCCTGACTCTCTTTTGATTTTGCGGCTTCCAGCTGTTTTTCAGCAGCCCCGGAACGGACTTCCGTTTTCTGCAGAATGCCAAGAGGAGTCCGGCAGAAAGCCAGTGCTTCATTGGGAACCCCGAAGAGAAAATAAGATTGGTCCTTTTCTTCGCAGACACCTTTCCGCAGTTCTATTTCACCGGATCCGTTCTGTATGATCCGCGCATAATGACCGGTAATCAACGCCTTGCAGCCTTGAGATTCCGCAAACTCTTTCAGGCGACCGAATTTGAATTTGATATTGCAGACGGCACAAGGGTTCGGAGTCAGCCCGGCTGAATATTGCCGCCAGGTGTGGTGCATGATTTCTTCTCTGAACTCTGCAGAGAGATCTAACGTATGATGAATGTAACCGGCAGCCAGAGCCGTTCGCTCGGCAAACTCAGCGGTCTCTTTGGCATCGGCAAAAAGACTCATCGTTACAGTTTCGACCTGAAACCCCAAATCGCGGCACAGTGCGGCAGCATAGGCAGAATCAACTCCGCCGCTGTAAGCAACCATCACTTTGTCACCGGGTTTCAATCCGAAAAATACAGTTTCATATTCTTTAAAACTAATATCACAGAAAGTAAAAAGGACGGCTCCATTTTACCGGAAACCGTCATTTTGATCATTTTACTGATTCAGAGGATCAAAGACCGCCGAGAGCCTTCAGGAGCAGACCGGCTGCAACAGCAGAACCGATCACACCGGAGACGTTGGGTCCCATAGCATGCATCAGCAGGAAGTTCTGAGGATCAGCTTCCAGACCGACTTTGTTGGAGACACGTGCTGCCATCGGAACAGCAGAAACACCGGCAGAACCGATCAGCGGATTGATCTTTTCCTTGAGGAACAGGTTCATGATCTTGGCGAAGATCACACCGGCACCGGTACCGAAGCAGAATGCCACGCAGCCGAGGAGCAAAATACCAAGAGTCTGCAAGTTCAGGAACTGGTCGGCAGAAAGTTTGGAACCGACTGCAAGTCCCAGGAAGATCGTAACGATGTTACAGAGTGCATTCTGAGCGGTCTGGTTGAGACGTTCCACAACACCGCATTCACGCATGAAGTTACCGAACATGAGCATACCGATAAGCGGTGCTGCATCAGGCAGGAGGAATGCGCAAAGCAGAGTGATCAGGATGGGGAAGCAAACTTTTTCAAGTTTGTGAACCGGACGGAGCTGGCTCATACGGATCTTCCGTTCCTTTTCGGTGGTCAGCAGACGCATGATAGGAGGCTGGATAACCGGCACAAGAGCCATGTAACTGTATGCTGCAACCGCAATGGAACCGAGAAGTTTCGGAGAGAGCTTACTGGTCAGATAGATAGCTGTCGGACCGTCAGCACCGCCGATAATACCGATGGAACCGGCATCCTTGAGGTCGAACGGGATCCCGAACTTGGAAAGAATCAATGCACCGAGCAGAGCAGAGAAGATCGCGAACTGAGCAGCACCGCCAAGCAGAGCCATCTTCGGGTTTGCGATCAGAGGACCGAAGTCTGTCATAGCTCCGACACCCATAAAGATCAGCAGCGGGAACACTCCGGATTCGATACCGACATTGTAGACCATACCGAGCAATCCATCAGGACCGGAGATCGCTGCAACAGGAATGTTGGAGAGAATTGCACCGAAACCGATGGGGAGCAGAAGCAGAGGTTCAAATTCTTTGACGACTGCGAGGTAGAGCAGAATGATACCGACAATCATCATAAGGACACGACCGAGACCGAGCAGCCAGGTGTTGCCGAAGTCAGCACTGGTCTGTTTGATAACATCATAAAGACCGGTACTTTCCCAAAGTCCCCAGAGCAATTCTTTCATGGAACCGAGTTTCAGCTGGGAACTGCCTTCCTTGACAGAGTCATGAGAAAGGACTTCCGGAGCAAAGTATGCAAGGATCATTCCGGGCTGGATGGTTCCAGCGGCTTTCAGCTCAGGATTCAGAGCCAGCGGCAGGAAGCTGTGCATGTTTTTGACTTTAGCTTTACTGCGTCCGGGGATGGTCACGACCATAATTTCACGACCGGCGGAAATCTTCTGTCCTTTCTGGAAAGTAACAGAGTAGATGGTTCCGGGCTTGTTGGTGTCTTTGTAGACAAGAGCATAGCGGCCATCGGGGAGTTTATACCAGGAGAAGACATCGTCTTCATATTCGGTAAGATACTGCCACTGAGTATCTCTCACGCAGTTCAGTTCTTTGCCGAAACCGGGGATCGCAAGATCTGCGAGGGGAGTTCCGATTCCGTTTTTAGGATCTTTTGCAAGAACGGACTTGGAATCGGGGCGTGCAGGCAGTTCGCAAGCCTTCTTGCAGTCGACTTTGGCTGTATCTGCGGGAATCGGGCAAACACCGCCCGGACAATCAGCTGCCGGAGCTTCATTTGCAGCCATCACACCTGCCGTTCCGAGAAGAACGGCAAGAGCAATTACTAATGTTTTCATCATTTTCATGAATTACTTCTCCTCAATGGTAAGAAGAGCCTGTCCAGCGGTAACGACATCTTTATCGTTCACGAGGATGTCAGCGATTGTTCCGGCTGCTTCTGCCTTGACAGGGGTTTCCATCTTCATTGCTTCGAGAATCATGAGTTCATCGCCAGCTTCGACAGCATCGCCTGCGCTTACGCAGATGCGGAGAACGGTTCCGGGAAGCGGAGAGGTGATTTCTTTAGCATTGCCGGATCCTGCAGCTTTCGGAGCAGCTGCGGCAGCACCGGTTCCGATACCGACCTTGAAGGTCTTGCCATCAACGGTGACAGTGTCATCAGAGACGACCTGAACATTGAAGGTTTTGCCATCGACGGTTGCGGTGTAGGACTTGTTGTCAGCCTTTGCAGCACCGGCAGCGGGCTTTTCATCATTGTAACGGATACCCATGGGTTTATCGCCCTGGAGGAACTTGAGACCTTTATCTCCGCAAGCAGCGATGATGAAGATATTTTCATCGGTGACAGGCAGATTGTTTGCTTCGAGGGTCTTGGTTGCAGCAGCGATACCGAGTTCGGGATTTGCATCGTTGATTTCGACGACAGCCTTGGTGGTGGGTTCTTTACCCAGCTGTTCCTGAGCCCATTTGACGACCTGCGGATCGGGAGCGATCGGGGTCTTACCGAAGTAACCGAGAACCATCAGACCATAGCCCTTGGGATCGAGTTTCCAGGAACCGTCAGCATTTTTACCCATAACTGCGTTACGGAAAGCCTGCTGGAAGTAGAACTGGGAGACGGGGGTAACGCTTGTACCGAAACCGCCTTTTGCGACGACTTCGCGCATTTCTGCGATACATGCATCGTACTTGTCGAGGCAGTTGTTATCGCGCATCATCTGAGTATTTGCTGTGAGAGCACCGCCGGGCATGGGGCTGAAGATGATTTCAGGGGAGACCTGCATGGATTCCGGGGGCATGAAGTATTTGCTGAGGCAATCCTTGAAGACTTTTTCGACCTTGAGGATCTTTTCGGGATCGATGTCGAGAGAGTATTCGGTTCCGCGGAGTCTCTGGTACATGACGAGGATATCAGCTTCGCAAGTACCGCCGGAAAGGGGAGCCATTGCGAGGTCGATGACATCTGCGCCTGCGGAGATAGCAGCGAAGTTACAAGCGACTGCCATACCTGCGGTGTCATGGGTGTGGAACTGGATTTCGATATCAGCGGGGAGCATCTGGCGTGCTGCCTTGATGGTTTCATAAACAGTTGCCGGAGTTGAGGTTCCGGAAGCATCTTTGAATGCAACGCTGTCGAACGGGATTCCGCTGTCGAGGATCTCTTTCAGTCTGTCAGCGTAGAATTTGGGGGTGTGAGCATAGGGCTCATTCAGGTTGGGAGCGAGGCCCATCATGGTGACAGTGACCTGATGTTTCAGTCCGTGCTTGTGGATTGCGCGGCCGGAAACTTCGAGGTTGCGGACGTCATTGAGAGCATCGAAGTTACGGATGGTGGTCATACCATGCTTTTTGAAAAGTTTTGCATGGAGGTCGATGATATCGGAAGACTGAGAGGAGAGACCGACGACGTTGACACCGCGTGAGAGGGTCTGGAGGTTGACGTCCGGACCGACTGTTGCGCGCCAGAGATCCATCATTTCGAAGGCATCTTCCTGGCAGTAGAAGTAAAGGCTCTGGAAACGGGCACCGCCGCCGATTTCGATGTGCTTGATCCCTGCATCAGCAGCTGCCTTCAGAGCGGGAAGGAAGTCGTCAGTTTTGACACGGGCTCCGAGACATGACTGAAAACCGTCACGGAAGGAGCAATCCATGAATTTGATTGTCTTTGCCATTTTATAAAAATCCTTTCAGTATTTGGTTATTTTTTGCTTGCGATAAGAGCAGCGACTGCTGCAGCGGCACGGCGTGCATTGTCATCACCGGCAGAAGCTTTTTTCTTCGGAGCAGGTGCAACAGGATCAAGACAAGTCTCGATCGGTTTCAGCAGTTTTGCCATGATCTTCATACAGAAAATCATGATGATAAGGAATGTGAACACGAAGCCCATTCCCATTGCCATCAGTTTCAATCCGTCTAAAATCGGACCCATTTTTCAACCCTTTCTTTGTTTATTCAAAGTTGTTGTTTGGTTTCAATTTCACATCGCCGCAGGAAAAATGAAGCTGCTGCCCATCATCCTGCTCCGCAATCAGTCTGCCGTCTTCGCTGATATCAAGGATCTTTGCAAAAAACGGCTCACCTGACGGCGGATATAATTTCACACGCCGTCCGATCACCGTGTTTTTAGATTTCCAGACACGGTACAGCTCCGCCATGTGATTATTCCCGGTAATATAATACCAATTCAGATAAATTGCCAATTCATCCGCAAATTTTTTTAATATTATTTTTTCTCCGGCTGCCACGGAAAGAGAAATTGCCGGCTGGTCGATAGAATCCAAATCTTCCCGGGTCAAATTCAGATTCACGCCGATCCCGCAGATGATCCCTTTCAATTTCCCTTCACGGATCACACCTTCACACAGAACGCCGCAAATCTTTTTTCCGTCGATGATCACATCATTCGGCCACTTGATTTCCGGATGAATATCGGGATATAGTTTATTGATCGCCGCCACAACGGAAAGAGATGAGACCATAGTTGCATAAAAAGGTTCATCGAAAGGATCTTTGATCACAAATGAGGCGAAGAGATTTCCTTCCGTGGAAATCCATTTTCTGTTCAGTCTGCCGCGACCGGCTGTTTGAGTTTTCGCAACAATGAGATCGCCATCCGACAACTCATCGAAATGCCGGACAGCATAGGTATTCGTCGAATCCAATGTCTCAAAACTGTGAATTTTTCCCATACGTCGCCTTGCTCTACCCTGAACTTAAAAAAAACAAAATCTTCATAATATAACACGGAACAAATATTTTTTCAAGAGGAATTTTCATGAAGTCTCTCAAAAATTGACAGAAAAAACAATGTGAGCAGAAAACTCTTTTTTTTTACAAATTGCAACAATTTTTTTATTCTGTTTTCTATAATTCATATTGTCAAAACCTTGTTAACTTATAACGAGATCCGATGATTTCAACCGTTCATTTTTATCCGGCTCCTTTGTAAAAAAAACAAAAAAAAAAGTTGTAACTGCTTGAAAAAAAAAATATGCTATTTTACGCTCAGAAATTGTTTTATGAAATAAAGGGAGTATTTCATGAAACGGAAAAGAGGAGTTCGTGTACGAGGTCAGCAATTTTTTGAAAAAAAGTACAAAACATCTGTAAAATCGTTATACTTCGGTTTTCCGGAGATTTTTTCAAATATTACATGGTCTGAATCACACAAAGAGCTCCGATTAAAAAATTTTATGAAAGGAAAAAAAATGAAAAAACTGTTCATCCTCGCACCGGCTTTTGTTGCCACAGCAATGATCTTCACCGGTTGTGCAATGTGTACAGACCCCATCTCTGTTGCCTGTACAGAAAACACCCACAACACAGATAAGCTTATCACACCGGAATCTATGTCATTTACAGCTCCTCTGATTGTCCCCACCAGAGATACATTCAGACCGACATTTGCAGCTGGAACCAAGCGTATGACTGCGGTTGGAAACGGCACATCCCGTGAAGAAGCTACCAACGATGCATTCATGAAGTTCAAAGCAGCTGCAGAATGCGACTACATCGTAGCGGTCAACATTTCTATCGTCAAGAGCACCCACCCGACCTGGCGTATCTTTGCTACAACCAACTACACTGTGACCATCACCGGACTTCCCATCTACCTCGACAAGCTTGTTCGTGAAGAAGCAGCTCCGACAGCATCTGCACCGACAACATCTGCACAGACACCTCCTCCGCCGCCGCCGACACCCGCTCTCTCCAAAGAAGATGTCACCCTTATTATCCGCAAGGAAATCGCATCTCTTCGCGAAAGACCTGCTCACCAGTGCAATTTCGGACTGCTGAAACTTTCCGATATTGATGTTCAGATCAGAGCAAAAGGTTCCACCCCCGAAGGTGTCGGCGTGACCTTCCCTGCAAAAAAGATCAACAAGTAAGTTTGAAGTTGTTTTTTATTGAAACACTCCCGATTTTTGTTTCAAAATTTACATGCATCCCGGGGACTTTTTCCGGGATGCAATTTTCTTTAATCGGAACCAAATAACATGAAAATTTTTCTTTTTATCCTGCCTCTGACGGCTGCACTCCTGAGCGGATGCAAAACGTCAGAGCCTGATATTTTCAATCAGAACAGACCGATTTTCATTGACTGTCGGACTGATACTCCGCGTGTTGTCACTGAAAATGATAAAAATGATCTTTTTATGCCGACTTTTATCTCCGATATACCGGAACAGCCATCCAAGAAAAAATAAGAAGCTCTATTATTTCCGTGCTTCTTTATCCTTTCTCTTCCTGATCAACTGAAAAAAAATAAGATTATTTCTGTTTTCCCTCTTGACAATTTATTTTTTATGTGCTAGAATTACTGCATAGAGTAAACATTTACGTTAAATATTTTACTCTTTTATTTCAACTACACATCTTATTGGGAGAACAGATAATGAAAATTGGTTTTTTAGGGGGCGGTTCCCTTAGATTGTTGCCGATTCTGCGGGGCTGCTTTTCTGACAGTCCGGAGATTTTCCATCACGGAGAGATCCGTCTGATAGATCTTTATCAGGAACGTTCCGAAGCGGTTGCCCGGCTGATACATGCTTGTCCGGAGTTTGCGGCATTGAAGAACTGCAAAGTCATCTGCCCGGATCAACTGGATGACGGCTTGAAAGATCTTGATGTATTGTATCTGACGATGTCAGCAAGAAAAGACCCGACAGAAACGCTTGCGCTGTTCAACTCTGTAGAACACGGTTATTTTTCCAATGACCAGCTGACTGTCAACGGTGCGTTTTTATCCATGAAACTTGGTTTTACCATTATGAACATTGCCCGGAGAATGGAAGAACTCTGTCCGAAAGCGTTGCTGCTGATCTTCCCGAATCCCGTTGCTGTTTACAGCTGCATGGTCAATACATTCACAAAAATCCGCGCGCTGGGGATCTGCGGAGGTTTTTTCAATCACAAATATGACCTGACAAAACTCTGTTTTGCCCGCGGTGAGTGTGATAACGGCTGGAACGTTGTTGCTGCCGGTGTAAATCATCTTTCATTTATTCTGCGCGGTGATTACAACGGGGAGGATATTTACGAATCAGTTTTTCCGAAATATCTGACAGAAGACTGGATCAATCCCATTGACCGCATGGGGATAAAAACTGAATATCCGTGGCAGGAATACGCGCTCCGGATGGCGATGGATTGTCTTTATCAATGTTACAGAAAATATAATACGTTGATGTTCTCCACAGAAGCTGACGGAATGGCACAGATTTTTCCGAAAGAGAATATTGATTTCCTGAAATTCCGTTTCGGCAAGAGAGAAGATTACAATCCGGATGGCGTTGCAGAACAGGAAGCGGCAAAAGTCGAAGCCCGCTTCAAGGAATTTATCGAGCAGTCATACCGTCCGGAAACGATCAACTGGAACGATGGCGGAAATTATGGAAAAAATACAACAGATATCACACTTCCGATTCTGCGGGCTGTAGGAGGAATCGAACCTATGCGAATCGTGGCGACACGTCCGAATTACGGTGCAGTGGCTGATTTTCCGGACTATGCGGCGTTGGAATATACGATGGACATTTTCAAAGATGAGGTCAAACCTGTGGAAAATCAGTATATTCCGGCACCGTTCAAAGGGTTGATTGCCTCTCTTTCAGAGCATCAGACACTTCTTGCCGAGGCAATCGCCAAACATGATCCGAAACTGTTTGCCTATGCGCTTGATGCCTATCCGACAAACAGATTTTCTGCCGACAGAAAGGAGTTTCTCCTCAAGATGTTTGATTTGTATTCCGATATAGATCCGAAAATGTACGAAGCAAGAAAGTTTTATGAATGACCTGCCCCGGACTTAAAACATAACTGAAAGAGAGATAGAAATGAGAAAAAACAAAAGTTTTACATTGATCGAGTTGTTGGTTGTGATTGCTATCATAGCTATCCTGGCAGGAATGCTTCTGCCGGCACTGAACAACGCAAGAGAGAAAGCCAACGTGTCAAACTGCCGAGGAAATTATAAACAGATCTACTTGGCAGGAATGAATTACAATGACGACAATGACGGCTATCTTCCGTTCCGCCAGCCAGTCGGAAACGGACTGAATGGACCCTATTCCCTGATGAACAAAGCCGGCTATCTTCCTCTGACCCGTTATTCCAATAAGAATCTGATCCACTGCTCTCTGTATCCGGAAAAAAAATACTACCAGAATGGAGCCGGAACAAGTTCTCATGTTATGGGTCTGCTGCCGAATTACCTCTGGAACCAGAAAACCGGATATCTCCACAACAAGACAGGCGAAATCTACAAACCGGTTAAGATAACACAGGTTCCCGGAGCCTCCAGAGTTGCATTGCTCACCCACACCACGGTGGAATTTCTGGAAAGCGACAACAAGATATATGGTGATGATGTCATGAGTACAGCCGTCAAGGATGGCGCAAAACGGTTCCATGATGAAAATAACAGAATGTTTCTTTCTTTTGCTGGTGATGTGACAACGTACAACACGGATTATTGGAAGGCAAACCTTCTGACCTACGCGAACAATCCACTGAAGAAGTAATATATA
>JAFTJI010000042.1 GCA_017456495.1 Lentisphaeria bacterium
CTATCCTCATTCTGATTTTTCTACTCTTTGCAATACTTAATGCACAAAGATTTGTTTGTAGGACTTAATGCACTTTTTCTTTTTGTAAGACTTAACGCACTAAATAATTTTTGCCCTGTGCATTTACTTTTTCAATTGACAAAACTGAAAAATCTTGAAAATCAAAGAATATTCTTCTTGAAAAAATGAAAAGTGAATGTATATTATTTGAAATTGTCCTTTCCGGATGATTGGACGATTCAGACAGCGCAGTAAAGTACCGCACGGTGCGGTTTTCTGCGAAAAGCAAAACAGAGATGCCCATGGTGGGTGATCTCGCAACCAAACAAGAGAAAACAAACAATGACAACAGCAGCAAACGCTCCCAAGAGCTACGTTGACCTTTCTGCAACGTTCTCCATGGAAGATCTTCTCCTCGGCAATGAGCAGAAGAACGATTTCGTCGAAAACACCATTATCTCCGGTAAAATCGTTGAAAAGAGAAACGATGGTGCCCTGATCGACATCGGTTACAAATCCGAAGGATTCGTTCCCGCAACAGAATTCCGCAACTGGGAAGAAGTCCAGGTCGGTGATGAAATCGACGTTTTCCTCGAAGAAACCGAAAATGAAAACAGCATGCCCGGAATCAGCCTCCAGAGAGCTAACTTCATCAAGGCATGGGATAAGATCACCGGCGAATACGGTGAAAACAGCATCATCAAGGGTCTCATGAAACGCCGTGTCAAAGGCGGTATCATCATCGACCTCAACGGTGTTGAAGCATTCCTCCCCGGTTCTCAGATCGATATCGGTCCTGTCAAGAACATGGATGACTACATTGGCAAAGAATACGACTTCAAGATCCTCAAGATCAACCAGGATCGCAAGAACATCGTTGTTTCCCGCCGCGAACTCCTCGAAGAATCCCGCAAGGATCGCAGACTTACCCTCCTCAAGGAAATGGAAGTTAATCAGATCCGCAAGGGTGTTGTCAAGAATATCACCGACTTCGGTGCATTCATTGACCTCGGCGGCATTGATGGTCTCCTCCATATCACCGATATGAGCTGGGGCCGCATCTCTCACCCGAACGAAATGCTGGAAATCGGTCAGGAAATCGAAGTCATGATCCTTGATATCGACAATGACAAAGAACGCGTTTCCCTCGGTCTCAAGCAGAAATCCAAGAACCCCTGGGATGATGTTGAAGCTCACTACGCTCTCAACAGCACCGTCAAGGGCCGCATCGTGAATATCATGCCTTATGGTGCATTCGTTGAACTCGAACAGGGCGTCGAAGGTCTCATCCACGTTTCCGAAATGTCCTGGACCAAGCGCGTCACCAAGGCTGGCGATATCGTCAGCGTCGGCGAAGAAGTCGAAGCAGTCGTTATCGAAATCAACAAGGAACAGAAGAAGATCTCCCTCGGTCTCCGTCAGAAGACCCGCAATCCGTGGGAAGTTCTCGCTGAAAAGTATCCCCGCGGAAGCAAGATCACCGGTAAGGTCCGCAATATGACCACCTACGGTGCATTCGTTGAAATCGAAAACGATATCGACGGTATGATCCACATCTCCGATATGTCCTGGACCCGTAAGATCAACAATCCCAACGAAGTCCTCAAAGTCGGCTAAGAAGTCGAAGCTGTTATCCTCGAAATCGATTCCGCTTCTCAGAGAATCTCTCTCGGTCTCAAGCAGCTCGAAGAAGATCCCTGGGCAAACATCGATACCCTCTACAAGATCGGCGATGTCGTCAATGGCAAAGTCACCAAGATCACCGCTTTCGGTGCTTTTGTTGAACTCTCCCACAGAATTGATGGTCTTGTCCACATCTCCCAGATCAGCAAAGATCATGTGGAAAAGGTCAAAGACAAACTCGCTCTCAATCAGGATATCGAAGCTCGCGTCATCAAGATCGACAGAGACGAACGCCGTATCGGGCTCTCCATCAAGGCTCTCGATGAAGGCTTCTCCGAAGATGATCTCAAGGCTGCTGGTGAAGAAGTTTCCGCTGCTCTCAAACCGGGCGAAGCTCTCGGCGATATGAGCAAGGTCTTCGACAGCCTCGATCTCGCGAAAGAACAGGAATAATCAATGTCCTGACAATTCTTTGCAGGGAAGGAGTAAGTGCTGAATGTCTCAACAGGATTTACAGCTCTCATTTGATTTCCCTGCAGAGGATACCCGTAAAACCGTCCCCGCGGAACACATCGCTGCTCCCGAGGACGGTTCTCTTTTGGAGGGAATTCCGGAGCCGGAAGAATTTTCTTTGTTTTCAGCCGAAGATTTTGAGCTTCCGCCGCCGCAACCCCCTGTGAAAGAACCTGTTTCTCAGACAGTTCCGCCGTCAGAGCCGGAGCCGGTTCCGGCAGAGCCGGTCTCTGAAGATATCCCGGAACCTGAACCGCAGCCGCTGACCCGTCATGATCTGCAGCGCGCAGCTTTGGCGTGGCTAGCTTCTTTGAACCCGACAGCTGCCGCTATGAGAGTGCCGACCCGTCTGGCAAAATTCAGGGCGGGTGCTGCAGCATTTTGGTCGAGTCCCGGACGGCATCGTCTGCTCCAACCGGATCTTACTGTTGTCGTAGAGGGCAGACTCTCCCGGAATGAGTGCTGGCCCGAATGTTCTGATTCTGAAGTCATTCTGCCGTCCTATCGTGAATATCAGGCGAGCCGCCGTTCCCTGGAAGAGTCTATCCGCAAGAATGAACCTTTTCTGCTTGATTCCGATGTGCTTTTCCCCGAAATTGAATACTGGAACTATGAAGATACCGAAAATCCGGATTACAAACCGTGTTTGGCAAAACTTGCGGAGTTTGAGTCCGCTTTATATCGCGGCAGCCGTTTTGAGCGGATCCGTCAGGGAGCCGTTGCCAACGAACTTTACCTTGCTGTGCCGGATGGTTTGATCGATCCCGATGAACTGGCTGAGGGCTGGGGGCTGCTTTATGTTTACCCGGACTTGCATGTGGAAGTGATACGGAAAGCTGCTCATTATGATTGTCCGCAGGAACATATGCTGCATCTTTCCCAGAATATTGCGGCTTCCTCTTTGCGGGATGTTCTGTTTGCTCACGGGATCTATCAGGAAGCAGACGGAAAGATTTCCTACCGCCGTCCCCCGAAATTGCGTTCAAGGGAAAACAGATCCTGATGTTTTTGAAAGGGGGATTTTGTGAAAAAGCAACTGATTCTGTTTAAGTCTTTTTTTGTTATTTCAGCTGTGACACTTGGCGGCGGACTTGCTATGATCCCGGTGATCCAGAAAGCGTTTACCGAAAAAAACAAATGGCTTTCTGAAGAAGATATGGCTGATATCATCGCCGTTACACAATCTTCTCCGGGGATCATTGCGACAAATATTGCGGTTCTGACCGGGTATCGTGTTGCCGGGGTGAGCGGTGCTTTTTTTGCCGCGATCGGAGCAGTTGTTCCGCCTTTTCTCTCTATCGTTGTCATCGCCTCTCTTGTTCAGCATCTTGCCGCATCTGAGACGGTCAATCATATTTTTACGGGAGTCCGTGCCGCGATTTGTGCATTGATTCTTGCCGCCGCGATCCGGATGGCGAAGAAGATCATCAAAGGAAAATTTGAGATCGTCCTTGCCCTCTTCGGCTTTATCGGAATGCTGTTCAATATGAATGCGATCCTGCTTGTTATCCTCTCCGGAATTTCCGGTGTGATTTTTACTTTGAGCCGGAAAAAGGAGGAAAAACAATGATTCATCTTCTTTATATTTACTGGCTTTTTCTCAAGATCGGCTTGTTTACATTCGGCGGCGGATATGCCATGATCCCGCTGTTTCAGCTGGAATTGGTGGAGCGGCATCAGTATTTGACCGGTGCGGAATTTGCCAATATCGTTGCTTTAGCACAAATGACACCGGGGCCGGTTGGCTTGAATGCCGCGACATATATCGGTTATCAGCAGGGTGTGATTGCTTTAGGCAATGTTCTCGGAACATATCCGGCAGGGATCCTGGGGGCATTGTTCGGAACCGTTGGGGTCATGACACCGTCCCTGACACTTGTGTTGGCTGCGGCTGTTTTCCTTGCAAAATTTCAGGAAAACAAATATGTAAAAGCTGTTTTGGGCGGGATCCGTCCTGCGATGCTCGGGCTGATCGGTGCGGCTGTGATTTTCTTTGCCAATACATCCCTCTTTACGGCACCGCTTCAATCTGTCTTTAAGAACCTTTCCGGATTTGGAGTGTCATGGCAGGCCCTTCTGATTTTTTGTGCCGTTCTTTTTGTTGAGTTCAAATACAAAGTCAATATTATTTTTGTGATATTGGGTTCCGGGCTTGCCGCCTGGCTTTTGTATATGATATAACCCCGGAAACCGGGGTTGGGGATTACTTCACTTGAACAAGCACGCATCTGCAATTTGGATGCAGGGGAAGTTCCGGAAAATCCGGATCGTCATCACGGAACACTGTCCCATCAAATTCTCTGCAGACCGGACAGCTTTTTTTGTCATTTTCAGCAATGAATTTCCAATAAGTATGCTGATTCCAGATCAGATCCATCAACATTTTCATATCCATAAAAGCACCTCCTTTTACAAGGTCTTCCTGAATATTGTCAACCGAAAAAAATATCAGCGAACAAGTAGAAAATTTACTGGGAAAAAACGGTTTTGAACGGAGAAATAACGCCTGGGTGCGCATCAAAAACCTATACGGCTTATACGACCTATACGACCTATTATGCCTATCCGGCAGAGCCGGAGAGACTGGCGCACTTGCAAAGGATCGACTGGGGAACTGGGAGTACTAAGAGTACTGGGAGTACTGTTTTTTGCGCCGGGGTGCGCAAAGAAATGATCTTGCGAAAAACCTTTTCTTTGCCCGTTTTCTCCCAGTATTCCCAGTATTCCCAGTATTCCCAGAACCCGGGATGACCTGCTTTTCTGTTCCAATCAGGCAATATCCCAGGAGAACACTCCCAATTGAGCACCCCAGCCGCTGCGGATTGTTAATTTTACCGCCACTGCTTCAAGATTCAATCCGTCGATCTGGATCAACCGTTTCCAGTTGTTGCGGATCTTCTCAATGGTATGCCATTTTCCATCGGCAGACTGCCAGGTGAGATCAAATGACTTCAGCAAGGTTTCCGGCAGACGGAGTTCCGGCTGTTTGGTCGTCCGCAGCGCAACGATATTCTTTTCCGGACGGCTCAGGTCACTGTCAAGGACAAGACGGATGGAGCTGATTTTTTCCGGCTTTGCAAAACGGTATTCTGCACTGTCGCCTTTCTGACAATCCCAGCGGTGAGAGACTTTTTCAATGTTCCGGTCATAGCCGTCGCGCAGCAGTTCCGCATTCCCGTTATTGGAGACTGTGAGCTTTGCGTTCCGGGAGAGTTCCGGGATCTCACGCTTGAATCCGGGCAGGAAACAATCGTCGTCCATCAAAGTCTGCTGCAGCTGTTTCAAGAATTTTTTGCCAACATCTCTGGGCGAGATTTTCTCCTTGATCGCGATTGCCGCAGCCGTTCCGCAAGCCTGTCCGAGAGTGGCACAGGTCGCCATAACACGGGTGGAACTCAAGGCTGCATGACTGACACTGATATTCCGTCCGGCAAAGAAAAGGTTCGGGATGTTTTTAGAATAAATAGCGCGGTAAGGAATGCCGTAGGGGTAGGGGGCAGGGTGGAAGATCGTGGGGGATTCCTGTGTATAGAAGCCTGCCGGGTTATGATCGTCCATGGTCCAGCCGCCGTAAGCGATGGTATCTTCAAACTTTCCGCTGGAAGAGACATCGTTCTGGTTCATAACGTAGTCGCCCACATATCTGCGGCTTTCCCGTTTTCCGGGGAGGAAACCGACCCAGTCGAGTTCCCAATAAGCATTTTCTTCAGCCTCGGGAGAATAATTTTTGATATAGTCCCAGATCCCGAATGCAAGTTCCAGAAGATCTCTGCGGTTTTCTTCGGTGTCTCTGATGGTATTTCCCAGACCGCCGGTTTCCATCCACCAGAAGTTTTCCAAACCTCTGAGTTTTGTGTTGCGAGACGGCGGGATATCGGCTTCACAGCGGAATTTCTTTGCCCAGGGCGGCGGGGTGAACTTGACTTTTTTCCGGAGCTGACGCGCCTGGATCAGGCAGCTGTTGCCCATGGTATGAGTGTCAGCCTGTTCGGGTTCGATGGATTCGTTGAACTCTGCGCGGGCTTCTCTGCCGTGACGGTATTCCGCGCCGGAGAGAGGAGCCAGCACGCTGTCGCCGGAACAGTCTGCGAAGTAATCCGCCTTGACTTCATGGAAAGTTTGAGTTGTTGTCTGATATCCTGAAACGGAAGCAATACCGCCATTTTTGTTCATTTTCACGGACTGGCAGCTGCAGTTCAGAAGAAGTTTAACGTTTTTGGCATATTCGAGCGAGCCATAGAGAATACTGTCCCACAGGGCAGGGACCGCTCCGGGGTTGCGGTAGAGGTTTTCCAGAAGGAGTTCTTCCACGATTCCGGTTTCCCGCAGGTTTTCCCCGCGGGAACCGCAAACCCACATCCGGATCTCACTTGAAGCATTTCCGCCGGGGATTGGACGGTCGTGCATGACGACAACGTTCGCACCATGACGTGCTGCGGAAAGAGCTGTACACATCCCTGCCAAACCTGCACCGACGACACAAAGATCGGCACTCCATTTTTTATTTTCAGCCATTTTATTCTCCTTTATTTTTGAATGACCAACTGATCGCCCTGCTGGATCAAACTCAGGGTGTCTCCTTTTTTCATCTGATATTCAAAGACCCGGCTTGTTTTTGTCTGGATCTTCAGAAGCGCATCTCTGGTTGCTTCGATTGTCAGCGACAGCGGCTTTTTGCATTCCATTTTCCCGCTGATCCGGAATCCGCCCGGAGCAAACATCCGTTCAAAAGAGGTATTTTTTGTTCTTGCATGAACGCCGAAGAAGGCCCGGAGAATACCGTTTTGAGCGTGGAGAAACTGATCTTGAACTGCCGCAACAGCTGCCATCGCGCCGTCGATCTGCATGAGCCACTGACGGCGGCAGATGATGGTCAAGCCCGGATAGCAGGCATCATGCTGGGAACCGCCGCCCTCATTGGTGAAGCACTCTTTCCAGAGTTTGATAATGAGTTCTGCCATACTGCCGTTACCGATGCGGGTGTGGATCTGGGAAGCCCAGCCCATGCCCCAGCCAGCCCATTCACCCCAGCCGAGATGATACCAGCGTTCCAGCGTGTTCTCCATGATTGTTTTCCATTCATCAGCGAACGGATCGATCACATCGAAAGGACAAAGTCCTGCAAGATGGGAGTGGTGACGGTGGCTGCATTCCAAGTGAAGTCCATCCCACAGGGCGATTTCGTTGTCGATGATTGCAGCTTTCGGCAGTTTCTGTTCGATTTCAATCCAGCTGGGATCGGGTTCCATTCCCAAAACTTTTGCGGCTTGAAGCAGTTCTCTGTTCAGCCGATGGATCGCCGCGAGTTGAAAACTGGCATTTTTTCCCCAGGAGTCAATGGCACTTCCGCGATATTCCGGTGAAATGGAAACCGGAAGAACAAGAGAACCGTCCGGCTGTTCCTCCAACATGTTATAATAAACTTTCATGACTCCGCGCATGAAGTCAAACACTTCATTTTTCAGGAAATCGCTATCGCCCGTATATTCGCAGTAATCTGCCATCATCATGGCGACCCATGCGGAACATGCGTGGTCAATGCTGCCTGTCCAGAATCCGCCCATGCAGACACCATGGTCATCCACAGCGTGAGGCAGCATATAGCCGTCTTCGATCCCGATGAAACATTTTGCGTTCCTGCGGAGTTTTTCTTTCCAGGAGAGCACCATATCGAAGAGCATTTTCAAATTTGCAAATTTTCCAGCCTTGAACCCGGGTTGATTGCAGAGCTGAACGTTGATATTGAAATGATAATCACCGGACCAGGGCGGAAGCCTGTAATCTTCGATCCAGGGGCCCTGCAGTCCGGGAGTGACACCTTCCGGATTCGTCATGATGCCATACTTGTACAAACCGTGATAATAAACCTCTTCCACATCTGCGCTTTCGGATGAAATCGCCGGAACGTCTTTCCAGTAATCGCCCCACCACTTGCAGGATTCTTCCGCGACTTTGCCGTAGTCCGGGAGCGCATTGATTGCGGATTTAAAATCTGATTTCAGTTCTCTGCGGAATCCGATCGTGACAGATCCTTTTCCTTTGCGGTAAAACATTGCATAAGAGGGGTCTGCAGGCATTTTCTGAAAGAATGCTTCGCCGTTTTCAAAGGTGAAACATTCCGGTTCAGCAAAACCGCGAAGTTCCATTTCATCCTTGTTATTGCCCGGACAATTTGCATTTTCTCTGCAAAGGCGGCGAGCCGGGATCAGCTGAAGTTTCATATCATCGGTCAAGCCGGTTCCGGAAATCGCGGCATCCATTGTCATATCGGCATGGAATTTCAGAATTTTTTCATCACCGTTGAGATCATAAACAATGCAGGTTTCCCCGCGTTCTATGAACTGTTCAAAATAGAGTAATTCAGCATTTTCCGGCAGCGTTACCTCCAGCCGTCCTGCGGGAATGAGGCTTGGACATTTGACATCGCCGACTTTTTGTGCCGCGAAAAGCTCGTTGACTTTTGCCAGATCCCCGGCTTCCAGCCGTTCTCTGATCGCCTGAAAAGTCTGATGTTCTTTCCACTCCATCCCCCCGCGGTGATCCCAGAGATTGGCGCACCCCAGCGATATGTTCAAAATATTTTCTCCGCCCCAGATCAATTCACCGGTATAACCGTTTCCGAGGGCAGCTCCTTTTTGTTGATGATCAAGCGGAAAATAACGTTTCACTGTCAGCATGCTGAATCGTTTCCTTTTCTTGTTATGTTTATAGCA
Organism: Lentisphaeria bacterium; assembly: GCA_017456495.1. Classification (GTDB taxonomy): domain Bacteria; phylum Verrucomicrobiota; class Lentisphaeria; order Victivallales; family UBA1829; genus SIG79. The sequence goes on from JAFTJI010000042.1 coordinate 8,850, forward strand.
ATGTTCAATAGAATTATACAGCTTTTTTTCTTTTTTTCAAGTTCAAATTTGCATTGCTCAGGATTTTTTATCCGGAAAAATCAAGGAAATACAAATCATTATATCATCTTTTGAGAAGAATCCGGAGTATCTGTCTTTCCGTAATTCGGAAAAATCACAGATATCAATACAAACAAATTTGAAAAATCTCCCGGGAATGTTATATTAAAAGTTAAACTTATTGACCGTAAAAAAAGGAGAAAATAATGATTTATAACGATCTTTTTATTGAACAGGAGTGTAACGCAATTCAAGCGTGGTATCCGACTTATGAACGCGCTGCAGAAAAACTGGAATACCGTCAGCTCCCGCCCCGGAAAGTCAAAACGCTCTTCTACGGAGATTCTATTACTTATAACTTTCAGATCAATGAATTTTTCCCGGGAATCTCTTTCTTGAATCGCGGGATCCCCGGGGACAGCCTGACCGGTTTGTACTGCCGTTTGGAAGAAGATCTTTATCCGTATCAGCCGGAACAGGTGGTCATGCTTGCCGGTATCAACGGGATCTCAGAAGAAAATGAACGGATGCTGGCGAAATATGAAGCGATCGCAGACCTGATCACCGAACACGGTTCAAAAGTCTATTTGTGTTCCGTTCTTCCGCTGCGTCACGGCGATCAGTGGGACCGGTTCCAATTTCAGGATAAGATCGTTGCTCTGAACAAACGCATGGCTGAACTGGCAAAACGGAAATATGCCGGATTTATTGATTATCATTCCGCTGTGAGTGACGAGACTGGCGAATTGGATGAAAAATTTGCAAAACCGGATGGAACACATATCACATTTCACGGTTACTGTGCAATGGCGGAAGTTCTGAAAAACAGCGTTGATCTTTACTGAAAAAGTGATTGAAGATATTTCAGACTCTCGACTGCACGGACAGGCAGCCCGATCACATTTTCGGGATCGCCTGTCACGGATTCAATGATAAGTTCCGGATGTTCCTGCAACGCGTACGCTCCGGCTTTGTCGAGTACATGAACAAGGGAAACGTATTCCCGGATCACAGGCCCGGAAATGTTTTTGAATGTGACTTCCGAGACATCTGCAAAGAGAATGTCGACGTTTTCCGGCGGATAGAGAATACAGACACCTGTCGTAACAAAATGAGTTTTTCCGGAGAGTCGTTTGAGGATCCTGACAGCATCTTCCTGATTTTCCGGCTTTCCGATCACTTCATTTTCAAACTCAATAACGGTATCGGCAGCAAGAATGATTTTATCGGGATTCAGACGGGAGACATCCAGTGCCTTGACACGGGCGTTGCTCATTGCTGCTCCGTCGGCAAGAAAAGAACCGGGCTCTTCAGCTCCGGAAGATTTCTGACAGAATGATATCCCGTATTTTCTCAGAATATCAGCACGCCGCGGTGAAGCTGAGGCAAGAACGATCCCGGGGATCATTTTTTGATAGCCTTTTCTGTCACTTTATTGGGCCAGAGTCTGTAATCGTAATTGTTACGATAGTAGGTGACGCCCCAGCCTTCCACAAGATCATCATCTTCGCCAAAGACAACCGGTGTGCACTCGTCCCGGGTCGTCATAAAATCGTTCCAGCAGGTTCTGGTATAGTACCACCAGACCTTATCATTACAGAAAATTTCACCTTTCAGCGGCTCACCCATGATCTCCAAAACTTCCTGCTTTGTCATTTTTACGCGGAGTTTTCCCAGATTGATGCGGTTGCGTTTGATTTCACTCCATTTGTGAGGCGCAAGCATGGAGGTGTCCCGGTCAAAGGCAATACAGCCGGAGAACAGTCCGCTGAGAGCGACTGCCCCGATCAATAATAAAAGTTTTGAGAATCTGTTCTTCATAATGCTCTTAATATAACGCAGTTTTGCAAGAAGGCAAGCGGAAAATGATTTTTTTTTACATTCCGCTTGCGCCGCTGAAAACAACGGTTCTGTTTTCATGTTCAATGATCCTGCTTTCCAAATGGGCTTTGACCGCTCTGGAAAGAACGATTGTTTCCACATCACTGCCGATCCTTGCAAGTTCTGAGGGACCGGATTCATGGGAAACACGGACGACATCCTGCTCAATAATAGGACCTTCATCCAGATCTTCCGTGACATAATGGGCTGTTGCACCGATCATCTTCACGCCGCGTTCAAAAGCCCGCTGATAGGGTTTGCTGCCCTGAAACGCCGGAAGAAACGCATGGTGGATGTTGATGATCTTATTCTTATATTTGGAAATAAATTCCGGGGAAAGAATCTGCATATAACGGGCAAGAACTGTCAGGTCGATATGATGGATCGCAAGAAGTTCAGAAACTTTTTTCTCCTGTTCCTGTTTTGTTTCTTTCGTGACAGGCAGACAGAAAAACGGGATCCGGAACTGGTCTGCAGTATATTCCAGATCAGGATGGTTTCCGATGATCAGAGGAATTTCACATTTCAGAACACCTTCGCGCTGTTTGACCAGAATATCGTAAAGACAGTGCGCCGCCTTGGAAACCATGATCGCTACGCGGGGAATATAATCGGAATAGTGAACGCTCCATTTTGCCTCGTATTGCTTGGCAAACTCTGTAAATTCCCGTTCCAATTCCTGTCTTGCACAGGGCAGACCGTTCAAGTCCAGCTTCAGACGCATGTAATACTGATTCTGGGTAATATCCGTATATTGCTGACAAATCAGGATATTCAATCCCGATTGGTAAAAGAAGTTGGTAATAGCTGCGACGATCCCTTTCCGGTCGGGACAGCGGATCAGAAATGTTGCTGTGATCGTGTTCATATCGAAAAAAACTCCGTTTTATTGAATTTCCATAGAATAAGGCAGCCGGGTGGGCTCGTCAATGGGATCTAACGTATCAACAAATCCCCAGCGACGGGTGACCGGCCAGAAGACATTGACTGCAAGACCGATCATATTCCTTCTGGGAATAAAACCCCAGTGTCTGCCGTCAAGACTGTTGGATGTATTGTCGCCCAAGGCAAAATAATGGTTCTTCGGAACCGTAACTTCCTGTCCATCCGCCAGGATCCCATCGGCGATGTGTCCGTGATAACCGCCTTTCATGGAATCGGTTTTCGCAAAGCCGGGATGAAGTTTTGCCGCAATCTGGAACTCCGTTTCTCCTTTTTTCCGGATCTTCAGAATATTGCCGTCGATCCTGATCGTATCCCCGGGCAGCCCCACAATGCGCTTGATATAGTAGTAACCGCCGAGAGGCTGGTTTTCCGAGACGATATTTTCCGTATTGAAAACAGCCACGTCACCACGCTTGATCCCGCGGAAATAGATGCTGACACGTTCAACAAAAAGGTGGTCTCCGGTCACGAGCCAGCCGTCACAGAGAACTTCCCCTTTTTGATACTGATCTTTCATGCAGTCCATGTAACGGTAGATATTTCCGAAATTACCGGGCAGGACATAATCCACACCGCCGATATTGATTTGAGTATTTTCGGAAAAAAGGGAATTCTTTGCTTTATAGGAACGGCTCAGCTCGCCATCCTGCTGAACTTTCAGATAAGCTCTGGGGGAGGTGAGGGGAATCAGAAATCTGGAGAGTGAGCTGCCGTGTTTTTCCAATCCGGCACGATCCACATAGTGAATCCCGAACAGGGTCGGCTGCATACTTCCGGTCGGAATCTTGAAGGGCTGAAGATAGAGTGCACGGATCCCGAACGCAACACCGAACGCAACAGCGAGAATATCCAGAAAACTTCTGATGGATCTGGCTGTTTTGTTTTGCAAAGGATTCATTCTGTCTACAACAGAACAGTTCCGATCAACAAATTCTGTGATCTCATCCGCGCCTTGTTTACAAACGCTTTCCGCTTCTTCAATGATCCCGTTCAGTGTTGTGCAATCTGTTTCTGAAAGGATATCTCTGTCGCAATCATAGCGGTAGCAGGCGGCTTTGAAAAGTTCTTTCAGCCGCTTTCTTGCTTTCCGGAGCTTTAAATATTCTGAAAATTTATTCGGCATTGGATTTCAAGACCTCCACAAATGCTTCCTGAGGAATATTCACGCGGCCGATCTGTTTCATGCGCTTCTTACCCTCTTTCTGCTTTTCCAGCAATTTCCGTTTACGGGTGATGTCACCGCCATAGCACTTGGCAAGCACGTTTTTACGGTAAGCCTTGACTGTTTCACGGGCAATGACTTTTCCGCCGATCGCAGCCTGAACTGCAACCTGGAACTGATGCTGCGGGATCACACCGGAAAGACGTTCTGCAAGTTCACGTCCCTGTTCATACGCATGATCTGTATGAACAATGGTGGAGAAGGCATCGACAGGTTCCCCGTTGACGAGGATATCCAGCTTGACCAGTTTTGCGGTACGGTAGCCGTTCATTTCATAATCCATGCTTCCGTAACCGCGGGTAATGGATTTCAGCCGGTCATGGAAGTCAATGAGGATTTCGTGCATGGGCATATCAGCGGTCAGCATGACATGGTTGGCATCCACACTTTCGGTTTTTGTACAGATCCCGCGTTTCTGCAGGATCAGGTTCATGATGTCTCCGATATAGTTGGACGGAGCCATGATGTGAGCTTCGATCATCGGTTCTTCGATGTGGTCGATGACAGACGGATCGGGCAGGTTGACAGGGTTGTCGATCTCCAGCATTTCGCCATCGGTCAGATAAACGTGATAGATCACGCTGGGGTAGGTGGCGATGATATCCATATTGTATTCCCGGCGCAGACGTTCCTGGATGATTTCCATGTGGAGCAGCCCGAGGAAGCCGCAGCGGAAACCGAATCCGAGTGCGGCAGAAGTTTCTGCCTGATAAGCAAACGCTGCATCGTTCAGCTGAAGTTTTGCCATGCTGAAACGGAGTTGGTCGTAGTCCGCCGTATCAATGGGATAGATCCCGCTGAACACCATGGGTTTGACTTGCTGGAACCCGGGCAGGGGAGTGGTACAGGGATTTTTTGTTTCCGTGACAGTATCACCGATCCGGGTGTCGGACGGCGTTTTGATGTTGGGGATGATATATCCCACATCGCCCGCCGAGAGGGTCGGAGCCGCTGTCATTTCAGGACGGAACACACCGACTTCCTTGACTTCGCTTTCCAGTCCATTGCTGAAAAGACGGAGTTTATCTCCGCGTTTGAAAGATCCGTTGTAGACACGGACATAGTTTACTACGCCGCGATAGGCATCGTAAAGAGAGTCAAAGATGACAGCGGCGGTTCCGTTGTCATCTTTTCTCAATTCCGGCGGCGGAACGTTTTCGATGACTGCTTTTAGGATATCTTCGATTCCGATCCCTTCTTTTGCGGAACAGCAGACCGCATCTTCTCTCGGGATCGCCAGGATCTCTTCCATCTGCTCAAAGCAGGCATCAATATCTGCAGCGGGCAAGTCGATTTTATTGATCACAGGAATGATTTTCAGATCATGTTTCATTGTCATGTGAACGTTTGCCACGGTCTGCGCCTGAACGCCCTGGGTTGCATCGATCACCAGCAGCGCACCTTCGCAAGCGGAAAGAGAACGGCTGACTTCGTAGGCAAAGTCGACGTGTCCCGGGGTGTCGATGAGATTGAGTGTATATTCAGTTCCGTTGTAGTTATAGTGCATGCAGACAGGGTGGGACTTGATCGTGATCCCGCGTTCCTGTTCCAGATCCATAGCATCCAGCAGCTGATCGTGAGTGAGATCACGTTTCTGAATGGTTCCGGTGGCTTCCAGCAGACGGTCCGAAAGAGTTGTTTTCCCATGGTCGATATGGGCGATGATGGAAAAGTTGCGTATGTTTTTCAAATCTGTCATAAAAAAGTCTCCGTTTCAATATAATCCAATAATATACAACAGATTTCTTTTTTTACAAATATTTTGACAGCAAAATTGCGGAAAGACCTGCTGTTTTCAGGATGTTTTTCAGCGTTTTCTTCTGATTGATGCCGTTTTTTTCTTCCGGAGAACTTTTTTCGGCTTGACTTCCGGTTCGAAATCTTTCGGGACACCCATGTACTCCAAAGCTCTTTCCGCGATTGATTTGAAGACCGGTGCGGCGACTGCGGAAGCGTAATAGCCGGCTTTCCTGTCAGGTTCAACCGCTGCGACAATAAGTACAAATCTCGGATTATATGCCGGAACAAAACCGGCAAAACTGCTGACGTAATGCCGTTTATCGTATCTTCCATTGACAACTTGCTGCGCTGTTCCGGTTTTTCCTGCAACGTGATAGCCGGGAACTGCTGCCTTTTTTCCTGTTCCTTCTACGGTAACTCCCACCATCATATCTGTTATGATCCTTCCCGTATCAGGCTGTCTGAAAATCGAGGGACCCGGCTTGCGTTCGATTTTTTCGATTTTTCCGGTAGCCGGGTCTTCGATCCGGTCGACGAGATTCAGTTTCAGGGGGCGTCCGCCGTTGGCAAGCATGCAGTAAGCGCGTGCCATCTGAAGCGTTGAAACGTTGATACTCTGTCCGATCGAAACCCGTGTCGGGGTAATTTTTCTCCATCTTCTTAAAGGTCGTAAGATCCCTGCCGTTTCTATTTCCAGCGGAATCCCTGTTTTCTGTGCAAAACCAAAGTTTCTGAGGTTGCCGTACAATGATTCATTTCCCATCATAAGGCTGATTTTTGCTGTTCCGATATTGCTTGATTGAATGAGGACTTTTGAAACGGGTGCCGGACCCAGCCAATGGTCATCTCCAAGCGATGCACCGCCATAATACCATTTCTTTTTTTCACAGTTGATGATCGTATTCGGCGTTACGACCCCTCTGTCAATTGCACCGGCAATGGTGATCGGCTTCATGATGGAGCCGGGTTCATAGGTGTCTTCTGCAAGCTTGTTTCTCCAGTCTTTTGCCTTGATGCTCTTGCGGTTGTTCGGGTCAAAGGTCGGTCTCTGGGCGATGGCAAGAATATCTCCTGTCCATGGATCTACAAGGATCGCGTAGCAATTTTTCGGCTTGTATTTGCTGGTGTAAAGTTTGTCCAGCTCTTCTTCAACGATCGTCTGAAGAGCTTCGTCAATCGTCAGATAGATATTCAGACCGTCTTTGACTTCCTGTGTTGTGATTTTTCCGTATGCGATCGGCGCGCCTTTGCGGGTCCGTTCATAATAGCGGACACCGCCTTTTGCCATCATCTGGGCATTATAAAATTTTTCCACACCGACAATCGCGATGTAGTTGTTCCGGTCTGCCTGGGTGATACCGAGAATATTTGAGAGAAGCTGCTTTTTGGGATAGAACCGTTTGAAGGATTCCTGCAGAAAAACAGCTTTGCATTTTCGTGCCCGCAAGGCGTCCCTGAGAGCTGTTCCGGCATCGAAGTCGATTTCACTGTCAAGAACAACGTACTGATTTTTCACGGTAACAAGTTTGCCGTCCTTGTTTTTGACCGTTTTATTTTTTTTCATCAATTTCTGGAAGATCTCATCTTCCGGCTGATCTATGATCGGGGAGAGAAAACGGGCAAGATCGCGGCATTCCTTTTCATCTCCGGTCAGAGATGGATCTGCGCAGACTTTGAAGCAAGGGAGATTTCCGACGAGCAGACTTCCGTTTTTATCATAGATTTCTCCCCGTTTTCCCTGTGTTTTGTCTTTTGTAATATATTTGTTTCTAGCCTTTTCCAGAAGTTCTGTATGCCGTTTGATTTGGACGCGATAGAACATAGCGATCACATACAGGAAGAAGATTGTAATGATCGAAATGCATAAAATCATCCGTCCGGCGACATTGCGGCTTTTTACCATGGACAGCTCCTTGAGCGGTTAGCGTGCCGCAGCTGTTCGCGGTGCATTTCCGGTGCTTTCCTGTGTGTTGGAAACCACATAGTTTTCGTCGGGATTTCTGCGGATCAGAACGGTTCTTCTGATCTGATGAGGCTGTGCGTAACGAAGTCCCAGATTTTCTTCACGGATCCGTCTGGTGATATTGGAAAAAGAACAGAGTTCTTCTTTCCGTTTTTTCAGGTTTTCGATTTCCAGATCAAGTTCATGGATCTGCCGGTCGATCTTAACGATTTCGCGGTTCAGGAGTTCTGCCCGCTGGTTGTAGTAGATACGGATATTGACAGCGATACAAATCAGGATTGCCATGAAAATCAATCTGGCAAAAAATGATGTGTACCACTTCTTTGTGTTTTCCTGTTGTCTCTGCCCCCGCCGGATGTTTTCCCGGGGCTTGATTGTGCTGATTCGTTTCGGCATGATCCTGTCCCTCTTCCCTCTTTTATCTATATTCTCACTGCAACCCTTAATTTTGCGCATGCTGCCCGGGGATTCGCTGCAAGTTCTTCGTCACCAGCGGTCTCCGGATGTTTTGTTATGATTTTTAATTTCGGCTCCCAGCCGCAAGTACAGATCGGTAATCCCGGCGGACACTTGCAGTTCACAGCCATGTCCCGGAAAAAATTCTTTACGATCCTGTCTTCCAATGAATGGAAGCTGATCACGCACAATCTGCCGCCGGGAGCCAGCAGATCGACAGCCTGTTCCAATCCTTCCCGGAGTTCATCCAGTTCGCCGTTTACAGCGATCCGGAGAGCCTGAAAAGGAAGTGTTGCCACCGGAGGAGCATTCCGCCGCGGTTTCCGCAGAACTTTTTCACAGAGTCCGGCAAAATCCAGCGTTCCGGAAAACGGTTCCAACTCTCTGCGTTCAAGGACCGCAATACTCAGCCTGCGGGCACTGCCGCCGTCAAGTTCCCCGTATTCACGGAAGATCCGTTCCAGTTCTTCTGCCGGATAATTGTTCAGAATCCGGCTGGCAGTCAGCGGAGAGGAGGAATCCATCCGCATATCCAGCGGACCGTCCATCCGGAAAGAAAATCCCCGGCTTCCATTATCAATTTGCGCGGAAGAAACACCGATATCAAGCAGGATCGCATCCACCTGATCCCAGCCTTCTTCATTGGCAAACATTGTCATTTCAGAATATCTTCCCTTGCGGGTATGCACCCGTTTTCCGCCGAAAGAGAGCACTTCTCTTGCGTGGGCGAGAGCAAAATCATCGCGGTCGATCCCAAGCAGTTCTGCTTTCGGATTTGCTTTCAGAAGCAGGGAGGCGTGACCGCCTCCGCCGAGAGTCCCGTCGATCCAGCGGCAGAACGGACCGTCTGTCATATGTTTTACGACTTCTCCGGGCAGAACCGGGATGTGTGCGAAAGTGTCAGCCATGATCAATTATCTCCTTTCGCTTTGCTCAGTTTGTCCAGAACTTCATAACAGTTTGCGGTTTTTGTCTGCTTGACTTTCCAGCGTTCCGGTTCCCAAATCTGTGCGTATGCAACAGAACCGACCAGAGCGACTTTATCTTTTATCCCTGCGTGTGCCAGAAGTTTCGGTCCGATCTGGATGCGCCCCTGCTTATCGCAGATGCACTCCTGAGAGCTGGAACCCAGAACAGCCAGTTCGCTTGCGGCTTCGTTATCGCCGAGGGAAATTTTCTTTACTTTTTCGGCAACCATTTCGTTAAAGAGGGCATGAGGCATGAGTTTCAGGCTGGAATCGGAGGATGGAATGAGCACAAAACGGGCTGTTCCGTCAGCACTTCGCCATGCAGACGGAATTGCAACGCGTCCCTGTTTGTCAAGCGCGTGCTCAAACTCGTTTAAGTAAAAAATAGTGTCCATGCCAGCCATATTTATTTGATCGTTAACGTTTTCAGGAGTCTCCTATTTGCCCCTAAGAGCCCCTTTTCTCCCCTAACATAGCCTTTTTTATTGATTTTTCAAGTGAAAAAACAAAAAAAGTTAAAATTTTTTCAGAAAAGTTAATTTCTCGATCATTGAGCCCCGTGGATATATTTAAGGAAAAATACTTTCTGATTTATCCGAATGGTGATTTGTATTTCTTTTTTTTATGTGATATATTAAGCTGAAAAGCTCAGTAAAACGTATTGTTGAAGGGGTTATATGGAGAATAATGATTTTTTGAAAGATGACAAACTTCTGGTGTCTCTTCTTATAAATTATGATGAAGCCGCCTGGAATTATATCATTACAGATGTTATAAAACCGCTTGTTTTGTCAGACCGACTTCCTGTCCGCAGAATTTTTCAACAGTATGGGATCCCCATTGATTCCATTGGCGGAGAGGTATTCCAAATTTTTCAGAAAAATGACTTTGCGATTTTGCGTTCGTTCCGTTATGATTGCAAATTTACCAGTTTTCTTTTCTGGTATATCCGCAGTGCTGCCAAAAATATTTTGAAAAAATATTGTAAAAAAAATGAAGATATGTTGTCAGATACAATGCTTGAGAACTCTCTAATGATGAGTAAAGACGGATCAAGTGATCTGGCGATGCAGGATGATATTGCGGAAAAGAACCGGCTTTTGGCAAAATTATGGCAGAAAAATCCGGCCCATGCATTTGTTCTGCTGCTTCGGCAGGATCTGGAGCTGTCAAGCAAAACGGTCGGGACTCTGCTGAATAAGACTCCCGGTAATGTAGACAAAATGAACCAAAGAGCTAAGGAGCAGATGTATGAATATCTCAAAAACGGGAAAGAATAAAACACGGTGCTGTTCACCGGAACTCATTGCAGCGTTTCTTGATCGAACGCTCAGTGCAGAAGATGATGAACGGGTCTTGATTCATCTTTCAGAGTGTCAGGATTGCAGAGAAGCAGCCGCGTTTACCGGAGAAGCAATCGCTTTGCATGCCGCCGGAACCCCGGAGTTGAGTGTTGATGAACGGGAAAGTTCTCAGCAATCTGTGCGGAAGCTGCTTCAGAAACATGCGAAACCGATGGATAAAATTCTTTGGGATTACTGCATTTCGAATACAAAAATTCTTTCCTTTTTGAGGTTTGAACAGCCGGAGCCGGAAGTGCTCGCAGCCGGCGGTGAGAAAAATATACTTTATTTCAGAGCTCAGACAGCCGAAACCTCTGATTATTTCTGGACGGCTGCTCTTGAGATCGAAGACGGAACGGAAGAGTTGTTGAGAATCACAGTGACAGGTACGAATGGAAAATATATCTCTGCCGGAGATTTTGAGTTGTGCCGGATCAAATCTGCTGTGAAAAACGGAATTTGCTTTATTGACCGGATGAAATTGGCAGAAAATATAAATATAGGCGGGGTTTCGTTTCAGTTTGAGGACGGGGCCGTCGTAAAGGGACAACCGGTTTTGGGAACACTTGCATGAAATTGTATTTACCTGAAAATCTCTTTAAATTTATCAAAAAAAGGTTGGAAGATGAAACCGATCCACGGCTTACCTACCATAATTGGGAGCATACTGAAAAAGTCATGGAACAGTCAGAATATTTTGCCGGTCTGTGCGGTAAAAATCTGACAGAAATAAAACTGCTTCAGACGGCTGCCTTATTTCATGATATCGGTTATTTGATGCGATATGATGATAATGAAGGAATTTCAGCTGATTACGCAGGAGAAATCCTGCCGGAGTATGGTTATACGGACGATGAGATCGAAGAAATCAAACGGATGATCCGTTCCACTGTATTGGGAACATTCCCTGAACATGAGCTGGATCAGATTTTGTGTGATGCAGATATCAGCCACGCAGGAAGTCCAAAATTTTATGCTGCCGGTGAAAAATTCCGGAAAGAATTGGAATTGGTGAAAGGTCTTGTATATACAGAACTGGATTGGATAGAGCTGGAACTTCAATTTTTACTGAACCATGAGTTCAAACATTGCAAGATCAAAAAAATTCTGCAGAGCCAAAAAGATAAAAATATCCAAAAAATGCGTGATTTTATCAGCGCACATCAACAAAAGACAGAGGCGGATATATGAAACGGAAAAATCCCGTAGTGGAACGATGGCAGACACAAACAGATCCTGAAGTGTTGAAATCTGTTCGATCCTTATTGAGTCTGGGAATCGCAAGTGTCGGAGCTGATGAAGGCTCTTTGCTTATCTATGACAACCGTAAACATAACTTGGTTTTTACGGAAGTCTCCGGGCGTTCTCCGAAAGATATTATAGGAAAAACTATTCAGCTTGGAGACGGTGTTACGGGAAATGCCGCGCTTCTCCGGGAAATGCAGATCGGTTCCCGGCTGGTAAATGAACAGATGCGGGATGTGGAAGGGGATGGACATCCGTTTTCCGTGATGGCAGCCCCGGTTCTGCTTGCGGATGAACTTTGGGGATGTATTACAGCTGTCCGTTTCTCAGAAGGAGCAACTTTCAGTTCTCAGGATGGAGAGGTTTATCTTCACCTTGCAGCTGTACTCGGTTGTATGATCGGTTTGTGCAAAAAGTTGGAGATATCTGCAGGAGAACAGGAAGATGTTCCTTCCGTGCAGAATGAAGAACTGAATCTGATTCGGAAATTCAGCGGGATCGTTTCCCGGACTCCGGATAAAAAAGAATCTATTTCAGTTCTTCTGAATGGTTTGGATGGCTTGATTTAATCCATGGTGCGGTATGCCTGATTTTCTGAAAATTTTACAGACAGATCTGAAAGAATTACAATATTCGAGTAAGCTGAGAAAAGTAAAAATTGCAGTTTTGGACACAGGAATTGATGCAGCCCATCCATTTGTCAAAGGGCGCGTGAAGGAGTCCTGGCGTTTTGATAAAAATCCGGATGGAACGTTTGTGCCTGTGAAAGTCAGGCGCGGCTGCAGTAATGCGATCGGAGGGCATGGCACTGAGATTGCCAGCCGGATTCTGATGTGCGCTCCGAATGTTGAGATCATAGACATCCGTGTTCTGGATTTAGATTATGCCGGTGGAGGCGGGCTTTCCGAGCTGGTGCTGGAAGGGTTCAAACTGGCAATAGCTTCCGGAGCCAAAGTGATCAATATGAGTTACACTGCCAGAAAATCCATAGAACGGAGAATTGCCCCGTTGTGTGAGGAAGCATACCGGAATCATTTGATCGTAGTCGCTGCAAAGCGAAACAATCCTCTGGAGGACGATCTTGGTTTTCCGGCGGAATTATCCTCGGTCATTGCTGTGGATAAAGCTGATATGGGTTCCATTTTTGATATCCTCTATACAGGAGTTCCTCCAATTGAATTTGCTGCCAACGGAGAGAATGTTGAAGTGGCTCAGGTGAGTACAAGCGGATACCGGAATGTGTGCCTTTCCCGTCGGGCAACGGGGACAAGTTATGCAACGGCAACAGTAAGTGCGGTGATTGCTCTTTTTCTGGGGCTGTATCCCGATTTGAAATTTTTTGAGCTGAAAACTCTTTTGAAATACTTGTCAGACAGCAGAAATACTGTCAATAAATATCTTCACCAAAGAAAATAAAATCATAACAGGAGGTGTATTTTATGGATGTATTGGTAAAAAAATTGAAGGCAAGGGAGAAATTGTCTGCGAAAGAACTTCGGGATCTTTTTCAGAATCGGTCCCGCTGGACCGAGGATCTGTGTCCGATTTTAGCAAAACGTGCATTGGACATGGGGGAAAATTTTTATGCTTATGACATTGCAGAAAAGATTGTGTCAGAGGATAAAAATATAAGGATTCAGAAACTTCATATCATGGCATTGGCACTGGCAAGGTCGGGATCTTTGTCAAGAGCAGCTGAACTTTTGCAGAATTTTCCGGAGACCCATGACAGTGAAATTGTGGGATTGAAGTCGCGGATTTTGAAAGATATGGCGATCAACTGCAGCGATCCTCAGCAGAAAAAAGCTTATTTCAGAGAAGCCGCAGATTTGAGTTTGGCTGTCTTTCAGGAAAAACACCAGTATTATAATGGAATCAATGCAGCTGCCTGTCTGTTCATGGCGGATGAAAGAGCTGCCGCGAAAACTCTGATTGAGGAGCAGGTTCTTCCTCTTTGTCTGAAAGATGAAAATCAATCAGATTTGTGGTGGATCGCAACGATGGGCGAATGTTATCTTCTTTTAGAGAAGTTTGCCGAATCCGGAGAATATTACCGCCGAGCTTCAGAGATTGCGCTGGAAGAAGGTTCTCTGGGAAGTTTCGCTTCCACGCTTAAACAGTTTTATATGCTTGGAGAAAAGTTCCGTCAGGAAGAACTTCAGCCCATTATTGAGAGAATGAATTTGCCGTGTATTGCAATCTTTTCCGGACATATGATAGACCGTCCCGGACGGAAAGTTCCGCGTTTTCCTGCTTATGCGGAAGAACAGGTTCGGGCTGAACTTGCAGCGGCTGTGAAAAAGTACAATATTCATTTTGCTTATGTTTCCTGTGCATGCGGCGGAGATATTCTTTTTATAGAAGAGGTTCTGAAGAATAATGGAGAGTGCTTTATTCTTCCTCCGCTTCCGCTTGAAGCAACGATCAGAAACAGTGTTGATTTTATTCCCGGGTCAGACTGGAAAGAGCGGCTGGATCGTATTATTGAACATAAAAATGTAATTTTCCTGGAACCTGAATGCGATGAGATCGGTGTGGACGATGATTCTATCGTTTATGAATTTACCAATCGTTTCCTGTTCGGGTCCGCACTCCACCGGGCATCGGCTCTTCACTTCCCGTTATGCGGTGTAACTGTTTGGAATTTGGAAAAATCCGGATTGCCGGGCGGAACCGATTCTGCAGTTGCTCTTTGGCAGGAAAAAAATATTCCAGTAAAAATCATTACTCCGGAGATCAAAAAATGACAAAGCGGACAATTAAAGCATTGCTTTTTTCTGATGTGAAAGGGTTCAGTAAGATGACTGACCGTGAGGCTCTCGTATTCTGCAGTAATTTTTATCCGGGAGTGCAGCGGGATATCCTTTCGAAACATGCAGCCGGGATCGCAACACAGAACACTTGGGGGGATGCGCTTCATGTCGTGATGGATGATGTGGTAGAGGCTGGATATCTTGCGCTGGAGTTGAGAGACTGGGTCAAATCCTTTGATTGGATCGGGGCAGGTCTTTCCTCCCCTCTGGAGATCAGGATCGGATTGCATGCCGGTGTGGTCAGTCATGTGGAAGATCCTATCATTGGCCGGACAAATTTCATTGGAAAAAATACTTCCAAGGCTGCGCGGATCGAACCGATCACGTTTGAAGGTCAGGTGTTCGTGAGTCAGGCATACGCCGCTCTGCTGGGGGTGCAGAACGGACATGATCTGGTTTGTGATTACGTCGGAATCCGGGAATTACCCAAAAATGACGGCATGCTGAAAGTTTATATCCTGAACCGGTCATGACCGGTTCAGCAGAAATTCCACTGCATTGAGCAGTTCCGGAAAGTTGTAGATGATGTAATCTGCATCGGCTCCGCAGAAATTCTGTTCGCCCTGATTGGATCGGAAAAAGACGGTTTTCATTCCCATTTCATGGGCTCCGTAAACATCCCGGTACATATCATTGCCGACAAAGATCACTTCCTGCGGGGAAAGTCCCATTTTCTGCAGAGCCATGCTGTACATCTCCGGTTCCGGTTTCCGGAAACCATAATCAGAAGAGACGATCGTATGGGTGAAAAAACGGTCAAGCCCAGCGGAGTGCAGTTCCGGCAGAGCCCAGACGGATTGTCCATCGGAAACCGCTGACATTGCATAGCTTTTTGAAAGCGTTTCCAGTGTTGAAACGACTCCGCAGTACGGTTCCAGTTTATATCTTCCGGCAGCCCGGAAGACGATTGCGGCGGTTTCCGGTGCGACAGGCAGAGAGTCTGCTGTACTGTATTTCCCGATCAGTTCCGCAAAGAGTTTTACAACATCGAACTCCGGAAACGTTTCGGAACTTTCTTTTTTCTGCCGGCGCAGGATGGAAAAATATTCTTCTTTCAGCGTTTCCGGTGCAACTTTGATCCGGTAATAATCCAGAAAGTTGGAGAGAGTCCGGTAGATCTGTTCATCGCTTTCACTGGTATAAATGTCGATCACTGTTCCGTTGATATCAAATAGTAATCCTTTAATCATTGTTCCTGCCTTATCGTTTCAAGGTTTCTTTTGCTTCTTCGACAAGCTGTCTGCGGTAGTCATGAGAGAGATAATCGTTCCGTGCGATCCGCAGGAGTGTTTTTCCCATATAGAACGGAAGCCGGGCGGTAATGGATTCGAATGCTCTCTCCCGGTCAGGAAAACAGCAGGCGTATTCCCAGAGAAAATGTCCGATGAACGGTTCCGCCGCATATTTGTTCCCGGTGTACGCCATGAAGAAATGTTTCAGCTCTCCCGCGATCCTGCCGGTATCAAAAAGTCTGTCCGACCGGTGCATCCGTTCCAGGTCAAAACTGATTACATAGAGATCATCTCCGAAAAAGAAGTTTGCCGGTGTCGCATCTCCGTGAACAAGGACTTCCTGATCCTGATACATGAGAGGATCATTGATATATTCGTCCCGCAGATGATAGAAATAATCGGCTTCTCCATCATGAAGGATCGGGGAAACCTGACGGATCACGTTATCGTAGTAGGTGCAGATTTTATGAAAATCCACCATGACGGGGCGCGCGGAGCGGTTGTGGATGGTTGCAAGAAAATTGGCAAGAGCTGTGAGCTTCCGGAACAGCGTGCTTTCCTCTTTCTGCTGAATCGCTTTCAGAATGAAAGAATCAAGCGGTTCTCCGTAGCAGTATTCCACAACCAGCAGGCAGCCGAGGGATTCATTGCATCCCAGGGCTCTGGCAATGTAATGATTTTCGCCGAGATATTTCCGGAACTCATTGATATTATTGTATTCCCGGTACATCTTCCGTTTTGCGCGTTCAAAATCCGGTTCGTCGGCAGCGAAAAATTTACCGACTACGCGTATCTTTGTTTCACGATCCTCATAGATATATACTGCGTGAGAGGATTTGCTGGAAAAAACGCGGAATCCATCTTTTCCGCTTGCTCCGGTTTGCGGCATGATGTCATGGCACAAATAACCGTATAAAGGATCGTTTTTGGGCAGATGACCTTTGTATTCCATAGTATGCTCCCGTCAGAAAATTTTCAGTTCCGAATGAAGTTCGTTGCGACTTTTTCTTCCTGTTCGGGCAGAGGGAGCGCGGCTTTTTCCTGAGATTTCAGATAGTGCGCCATATTGCGGGCGAGTGTCCGCATGGTCTGCAGTCCTTCCAGATCCTGTCTGACATCATCCGGAGTAAAACCATGAGTGGAGTTCCAGTATTGGCTTGAGATCACCGGCATTTCCAGGATAGTGAAATATTTATTGAGCCGGTCAAATGTGGAACTTGCACCGCCGCGGCGGCAGTTGACCACACATGCTGCCGGTTTGTGCTTGAACAGCTCTGAAGCAGAAAAACAGATCCGGTCGAGAATGGAACATAAACTTCCCGGAGGGCCAGCATAATAAACCGGAGAACCGATGATCACGGCATCGGAATCTTTCATTTTTCCGGTGAATTGTTTGTAAAGTTCATCCTGAAAAACGCAATGACCGAGTCCGTTGCGGCATTCAAAACAGGCGATGCAGCCCTGAACAGCTTTGTTGCCGATCCAGAAAATTTCGCTCTCAACACCTTCTTTTTTCAGCGTTTCTGCAATTTCTGACAATGAGGTGAAAACGCAACCGTCCGCGTGGGGACTTCCATTGACAAGCAGTACTTTCATAGAATCGGCTCCTTTGTGATTTTTTATCAGACAGCTGTAAATTAATCCGGGTTCATATTTTTTTCAAATAAAAAGTTCTTTTTTTTACAAAAAAACTGTCAGATATAGCCCAAAAGTTTTCCTTATATTGCAAATGAACAAAAACAGCAGGCACCGGAGGTGAATTATGAAGACAAATACGCCATCAATTTGAAAATAACACAGAAGAGTGATATAGTACGGGAAATAATTATGAGAAGGTGAAATATGAGGAAATTTACAGTAAGACAATTTATTAGAAATTTGTTTCCCGGAAAAAGGAGTTCCCAATCTGCAGAAACCAGTCATCCAGCGGAAGATATCATCTTAAGTGAAGATCAAAAGACATTGACAGGAATCAGGAATAAAGATGTCTCAGAGATTGTTATTCCGGATGGGGTGACGGAAATCGGAGTAGAGGCGTTTGAAGACTGCACTGGTTTGACCAGCGTTGTCATTCCTGCCAGCGTGACGGAAATCGGATACCGTGCGTTTTCTGGCTGCACGGGTTTGACCAGTGTTGTCATCCCTGACAGTGTTACGGAAATCGGATTCAGTGCGTTTTCTGGCTGCAGGGGTTTGACCAGCGTTGTCATCCCTGACAGTGTGACGGGAATCGGAGCCTGGGCGTTTTCTGGCTGCACTGGTTTGACCAGCGTTGTCA
>JAFTJI010000006.1 GCA_017456495.1 Lentisphaeria bacterium
ACTCGTCGATAACAACTACGTTGAAATCACCGACGAATTCATGGATGCATACCGCAACACCGGCGGATTCGATATGATCGGTTCCGGAAGAACCAAACTCGAACTCGTCGAACAGTTCGACAAAGGCGCAGAAAACTGCAAAGCCCTCGGAATCGATGCTCTCATCATCATCGGCGGCGAGGACTCCAACACCAACGCTTGCCTGCTCGCTGAATACTACAAGAAGAACAATGTTCCCATCCAGGTCGTCGGCTGCCCCAAAACAATCGACGGTGACCTCAAGAACAAGTACATTGAAACCTCTTTCGGTTTCGATACCGCAACAAAAGTTTACAGCGAACTCATCGGTAACATCGAACGCGATGCAAACTCCGCCAAG
This sequence comes from Lentisphaeria bacterium, assembly GCA_017456495.1. Taxonomy (GTDB): domain Bacteria; phylum Verrucomicrobiota; class Lentisphaeria; order Victivallales; family UBA1829; genus SIG79. The sequence goes on from JAFTJI010000006.1 coordinate 380, forward strand.
AAATACTGGCACTTCATCAAGCTGATGGGCCGTTCCGCTTCTCACATCGCTCTCGAATGCGGTCTCAAAACTCAGGCTAACATCACAATCATTTCCGAAGAAGTCGCTGCAAAACAGCAGACCCTCGATGACATCGTCACCGATATCGCAAATGTTGTCATGAAACGTGCTGAAAACAAAGAAAACTTCGGCGTTATTCTGATCCCCGAAGGTCTCATCGAGTTCATCCCCGAAATGAAGAAACTCATCGCTGAACTCAACGACCTCCTCGCAAAAGAAGGCGAAAACTTCACCTCCATCGAAGCAAAAGACGAAAAGATCAAATTCATCCTCGATCGTCTCCCCGCAGAACTCAAGGCTGTCTTTGCATCCCTTCCCGAAGCAATCCAGCTCCAGCTTTCCAATGACCGCGACCCCCACGGAAACGTTCAGGTTTCTCTCATCGAAACCGAAAAACTCCTCGTTGAACTGGTCAAAGGCAAGCTGAAAGCATCCGGCAAGAAGATCAAATTCGGTGCTCAGACACACTTCTTCGGATATGAAGGCCGCTGCTCTGTTCCCTCCAACTTCGACGCTGACTACTGCTACAGCATCGGTTACAACGCCGCAGCTATCATCGCAAACGGCAAGACTGCTTACATGTCCAGCATCACCAACCTGGTCGCTCCCGCAGATCAGTGGGTCGCAGGCGCAGTTCCTCTGACCGCTATGATGAACATCGAACGCCGCCACGGTGAAGATAAGCCCGTGATCAAGAAGGCTCTCGTCGAACTCGACGGCGCACCCTTCAAGAAACTCGTCGAAAACCGCGATAAATGGGCTGTCGAAACCAGCTTCGTCTTCCCCGGACCCATCCAGTACTATGGACCCAGCGAAGTTTGCGATGCTACCACCGAAACCCTGAAACTCGAACACGAAGGCAAGTAAGATGTCATCCGGAGCCAACAAATTCGATGCCGCGCGGGTCGCTATGCTCGCACGGCTCGAACTCGCTCCGGAATCGCTCGCGCGGTTCCAGAGTGAAATGGAAAAAATCGTCAGCTACGTCGATCAGCTCACTGAGCTTGATGTAGAGGGGATCGAACCCACTGCTCACGCCGCGCCGATGACTAACGTCCTGCGGGAAGATCAGGCAGTCCCAGGTTTCCCCAGAGATGTTATGCTGAAAAATGCGCCCGGCACCATCGACGATGAGCTTGTGGCTATGCCTCAGGTTCTCCCCGGCGGAGGTATGGCATAATGGATCAGAACAAACTTACCGCTATGACCGTCGGAGATCTTTCCGATCTGCTCGAAAAGAAAGAACTCTCTTCCGCTGAGATCTGTTCCGCTTATATTAATAAGGTAAAAGAGACAGATCCGCAGATTCAGGCTTTCCTGGCTCTTGACGAAAAACACGTCATGGATGCCGCCGCAGAAGCTGATCAGCGCCGTGCCGCCGGAAATGCACGTTCCCCTTATGACGGAATCCCGATCGCAATCAAAGATTGTATCGCTGTCAAAGATGAACGCTGCTCCTGCGCTTCCAAAATCCTGGAAAACTTCAAATCCGTCTACGATTCCACTGCCGTTGCAAATCTCAGAAAAGCCGGTTTCATTCCCTTCGGAAGAACCAACATGGACGAATTTGCCATGGGTTCCTCCTGCGAAAACTCCGCTTATCAGAAGACCCGCAACCCCCGGAACACTGACTGTGTCCCCGGCGGTTCTTCCGGCGGTTCCGCTGCTTGTGTCGCCGCTGATGAAGTCCCCGCTTCACTGGGTTCCGATACAGGCGGAAGTATCCGTCAGCCCGCAGCCTATTGCGGCGTTGTCGGACTCAAACCCACCTACGGAAGAGTCTCCCGTTTCGGACTCGTGGCGTTTGCATCCTCTCTTGACCAGATCGGACCTTTCACCAAGAATGTGAAGGACTCTGCGATCCTGATGGACACCATCGGCGGTTATGATGCAAAGGATTGCACCTCTCTGAATACTCCCTGCGGAGGTTTTGCCGCAGCTCTTCAGAAAGGGGATCTCAAAGGTTTGAAGATCGGTCTGCCCAAAGAATATTATGAAATGGATGGCGCATCCGATGCCGTCAAAGCTGTTGCCAGGGAAGCCATTGAAAAATACAAAGCTCTCGGAGCAGAGATGGTGGAAGTCAGCCTTCCGCACACAAAATATTCCATGGCATGCTACTACATTATCGCAACTGCTGAAGCCAGTGCAAACCTTGCCCGGTTCGACGGCGTCCGTTACGGCTACCGTTCCCCCGAGGCGACCAATGTGCTGGAAACGTACATGAAATCCCGCGGTGAAGCCTTCGGCGATGAAGTCAAACGCCGTATCATGTTGGGAACTTATGTGCTCAGCAGCGGTTATTATGATGCCTACTATCTGCGCGCTCAGAAAGTCAGAACTCTGATCCGCAGAGACTTTGAAGAAGCCTTCAAGAGCTGTGATCTGCTGCTCACCCCTGTTACGCCCGATACGGCGTTCAAGTTCGGTGAAAAATCCGATCCGATCCAGATGTATCTCAGTGACGTGTTCACCACTTCTCTGAACCTCTGCGGGACTTGCGGTATGAACATCCCTGCCGGAAAAGATCCTGCAAACGGTCTGCCCATCGGCATGCAGCTGATGGCGGCACCGCTCCGTGAAGATCTGATCTTCCGCGCAGCATACGCTTTTGAACAGGCTTAAGGAGATGATGATGAGAAGATTTACAGCGATCCTGATTTTTCTTGGAATGATTTGTACCGCTATGGCGCAGATCAGTATGACTCCCGGGCGGAAAATGCCGGAAGTCGATGCAAACTGGGTGACACCGCTCCGTAGGGTCTGTCCCGGGAAAGATACAAAAATCATGGATATTGTTGTCTTCTCTGATGTCAATAATCCGGAATTTGTCCAGACTCTCCGCTATCTGGAGAGTCTGGAATCCAAATACCGGCGTATGAACAAAAAAAACTGGATCCTGAAAGTCCGGGTCGTAGTTCCGAATGACAAGTCTGTTTTGGAGCGTGTTGTCAAATTTGCGGAACCTTCTTTTTCCGTTTCGATCGGTTCCGATATCAACGGAAGAACGTTCCGGAACTTTGTCGTAACAAAAGTTTCCGAAGCTGTGATTGGGGTTGATGGAGCGATTGCCTGGCTCGGCCCGGTAATGGATCTGGATTCCATTATCGCTTCTCTCATGGATGGAACCTTTTCCATGGAGGATTATCGTCAGATCTCCCGTATGAAACAGGAGATGCAGACTGCTCTCAGGGCAGGGCTGCCGGATGTTGCAGCCAAAACAGCTGAAAAGATCCTTCGAAAAAATCCCGGAGATATGACAGCGATTCAGGTCATTCTTTATTCTTATGAATTAAAAAGACAAAACAGCAAGGCAATAGAGTTTCTGGAAAGCTGCATTGCAAAATGCGGAAAAAACTCAGGCAGACTCCGTCTGCTGCTGCTTGACCGGATTTCCCGGTCCGGAAATATTCCTCTCTGGCAGAAAGTTGCCGCTGAGGCAATCAAAAACAGTGTTACACCCGATGAGAAATTGAATCTTGCCGCTTTTCTTCTGGACATGTCACCGCGATTTTATTTCCCGGCAGAACAGGTTCCTGCGATGTGCGCTGATATTCTGAAAACACCCGGAATTTCTGAAGATCCGGAATTTCATGCCAATGTTCTGGAAATCGCAGCCCGGGCGGAATTTGCTGTATGCCGGCTGGATAACGCGATTTCTTATCAAACACAGGCAGTCGCGATCCGCAGAAAACAGGACAGTCTGTTTCTGAAGGTCAGCCTGCATGCCCTTGAGTATTATAAAAAAATCAAACGTCTTTCAGGTCAAAAATGATAAGTCTCAAAAAATACGGCAGGCGGTGGCATATTTACGGCGATGAGTCGCTTCTCGAGCCCTGGGCGAAAGATGTGGAACAGATTCCGGGAAAACCGGTTCAGAAAGACAGCTGTTCTGCTATCTGGCGCGTTACTTCTGATGACCGGAGAAAGTATTATGTGAAGCGCGAACGCTGTTTTCATTTTCCTTTCACCAGATCAAATGCTGAAAAAGAGTTTCTGGCGTTTGCTCTGCTGGAAGAAAAAGGGATCCCTTGTATGGAATGTTCCGCCTGGTCCGCGACTTTTGATGATTCTATCGTTGTAACAAAAGCTCTTCCCTCCAAATTTTCTTCTCTTTTGAAATATTGGTATTCCGCTGCGGAAATCAATACAACGTTTTTGCAGAACCTTTGTAATTTTCTGACAGATACAGCCCGCGCCGGGATTTCTCTTCCGGATCTCAGCGTGGAAAATCTGATGACCGATGGAGAAAATATTGTCATTGTCAATCCTGCCGGGGCCCGTGATGCAGAATCAACCAACGCGCCGGGACCGGATTTTCTCAAATCTCTGGAAATGGCTTTCGGATAAGTTCCGGTTGAACAGATCGCTGAACTGCTTCATAAATCCGGGATGTACTCTTCGGAAGATGAGGCTTTTTCTGTTTTGAAAGAGATGAAATCCAAGTGGGAGGTTCAGACGGAAGAACTTTGGAAAGAACTTCAGCCTGGGCTGCTTTCTGAAAGTTCAAAATATGTGACCCGTGTCAAACCGGAAACTTTCTATCGGAACAGTGCCTGGTTTACGCCTATTCTGCAGTATCCGGAAAATGTTCTGGAGGTAAAAGTCCTGCCGGAACATGAAGCAGCCGCCCTTTGGCTGGATTCTTTCCATGCTCAACTGCAGAAGAAGAACTGTTCAGAGATCCCTGTAATTTACCGAAAAAATGGTTCCAATGTGGAACTTTCAGTGTTAAAAGAGAAAAAATATTCATTTTTTTACGGTTTCCGCTAAAAAAATCCTTGCAATATTCTTCTTTACTGTTATATTTATCAGTAGTGATGGATCGTTATCGTAAAATGAGCATTAACAAAATACAGGAGGTTAATAATGTTCACAATCCCCACATGGTTAATCGTGCTTCTCGCTCTCGCCGCAGCAGTTTGTATGGGTATCTCATACAAGAAGAAAGATGACCCGAAATTCAAACCACTCGCAGTCGTTGCAGTAATTTTCCTGCTTATATGCGCTTATGCATATATCGACAACGAAATCGGTATCGGAAGAGACAATCTTGCAACCCGTCAGCAGCAGGAAAGTGCAAACCGTTTCAATGAAGCAAAGGTCAAGTTCTTCGGGGAATATATCAAATCCAAGAACCCCGGTAAAATCGTGATCGTTCCTCAGGGCGGTACAAACTATGCCAAGAATGAATATGCTGTCAAACAGGCTGAACTCCTCAAGAAGTATGTTGGCGATGCAGAAATCAAACCTGTCGACTACACCCGCTCCGAAGAAGATATGGCAATGAATCCCATGCCGACCATCGAAGAATTCAACAAGTTCTTCAAGGCTAACAAAGATGCAAAACTGTTCATCATCCTCGAACAGCTCCCCATGGGACCCGAAATGCTGAAACTTGATATCTTTAAACCCGGTGCAAAACAGCAGGTCGCTCTTCTTGATATGGGCGAAGTTCAGATGCTCAAGCCCTTCTTCCAGAATGGTACCATCCTCGTTTCCGTTATCGGTAAATCCGGTCTGAAACCCGAAGATTACGAAAAGCCCGCTCCCTCTGATCTGAAAGCAGCATTTGATGCTCGTTTCGAACTTGTCACCAAAGACAATATTGATAAGATCAAGTAATTTCCGCTGCAATACTGCATTTATCAGAAAGCTGCAAGTCCTCAAAAAGACTTGCAGCTTTTTTTTTATACTTATGAGGTAATTTCAAAAGTCTTCAAAAATGGCAGAAAATTCTTGTTGCGATCTGCAAATGGAGCGTTTTCGGTGGTTACCCTGTGGGTAGCCACGCTCAAACTACCATTTCCAACTCATCAACAATCTTTTTTCAGCCAAATTTTGCCGGACTTTTGAAATTACCTCGGCATATTAATTTTTTGCATAAAAAATTGATATGCCGCAAAAAGGTTTGAAAAAAGAAAAGAGGGGCTCGGGGAGAAAAGAGAAAAACTTTCCTTATAAAGTTTTTCTTTTGTCTCCCCGTTCTCTTTTTTAATTTCCCCGTTCTTTCTCCTGCATACGGAGAAGATGGGTATATTCGCATTGGAAATCGGGTTCCAGTCCAAGCAGGGGGGCGAGTTCGGAATAGAATCTGCGGTGTCCGGATTCATTCGGATGAAGACCGTTGCCCATGAGCATGATGAGTTCTCCGCTGTAACGGCACTCTGTTGAGGCTTTCCATAAGCTGTAATGATCCAGACAGGGGATGTTCAACTCTTTGGAGATCTCTACGACAGCCGCCATGAATTCCGGCTTGGAGGCGTTCCAGCTGGGGTCTTCTTTTCCGTTTTTCATATCAATTGCCGGATTGGAAGTCCGGGTGATGACTGCGGGGATCTGTTCTTTCAGAATGGTAAGAAGTCTCCGGTAATTCGCCTTGAACTCTTCCAGTGAGCTGCTGTTGGAATCGTTGGTTCCCAGAGTTACGATGACCACATCCGGGTGGAAGCGCAGGACATCCCGATCCAGCCGTGCAAGAGCTTTTTTCACGTCATCACCGCTGTGTCCGCTGTTGACGGGTGTGATCCCTGCATAACGGGTATAGGCGTTGCATGCGATCATGGTGAGGTAATTTCTGCCGTTTGACCAGTGGTTGAACTCCGTGTTGGAGTCTCCCAGAGCAACAAGCGTAATGTGTTTTCCGAAAAATTGTTTGAGACATTCTGCGGGTTCAGTCATAATTTCACCTCGATCCGTTCTCCTTTGCGGAAGGTTCCTTTCCAGAGAAGCAGGTGTTCCTCCGGGTTCCAAATCAGTTCAAAATCATTATCTTCCCGTGCTTTCCAAAGCGGATCGCCTGCCGCATAAAAATGGATCACGGAATGACGGTCAGCCTCAACAGTAAAGCTGAGAGAATTGTTTTCATACTTCAAATCAGAGATCGGCAGATCTTCCGCCTGCAGGAAGAGCAGCGGAGTGGAACTGCTGTCGCAGCGTTTGAACTCAAGAAGATTATTCCCGTCTTTTGCGGCATCAGCAGGGAGCTGAAGCGTTCCGGGGATCAGAGTTTCATTCAGAACGAGCTGTGCGGAATCTCCTGTTCCGGAAATTTTGATGTCAAACACCTTGTCTTTTATGCACAATCCATTGATTTTCCGGGATTTGCTTCCGGATGCGGGAAGATAATTCAAGCCGCCGCGATGATATTCGATTCCGGCAACTCCGCTGACAAGAGCTTTGATCGCACCTGTTGCCGAAAAAGTCTGCCATTCGGAAAGCTGGCTCTGATCGCCCGGACAGCCGGTGAAGTTGAATGTTTCAACGGCGGTTCCTGTCTCCCCATATTTCTTCAGATACGCTGTCATAACACGGTCGGCTTCAGCGGGAAGACCGCCCAGACGGGCAAGTTTGCATTCGTGTCCGAGGTGCTGATTCATGTGACAGGAGTGCCACATTTCGCAGGGGATCATACTATCCAGCGGCACGGCACGGTGTCCGGTGGCATGGTAAAGTTTCGATGCCTGGAACTGTGCCAGATTTTTGATTACCTGCTGAAGAAGTTCTTTTCCGTGGGTGTAATCCAAACCCAACGTATTTGTGTTCTGATAAACATCTATGCCGGGCTTCAGTTCTCTTGTAACAGCTTGCCGCAAATATCCATCCTGTCGGTGATAGAACACATCCAGATAATGTTCTGCGGCTTTCTCAGCCTGTGTTCCAAATTGTTCAGCATCAGCGTGTTCTCCAAGATCTAAAGCAATGTTCCGCATGCACTGGAGGGAGTTGTACCACCAGCTGTTCATGCAGCAGGCGAAGAACTCTCCGGAAAAACCTGCCTGCAGAGAGTTGTCATTTCCAACACTGTAACGCGTTGGGAACAGCCCTGTCTTTGCATCGCTGCGGCGGATAAAATCTTCATAGACCGGCTTCAGTTTTTCATAAATTTCCCGTTCAAAGGCGGGATCATCGTCGAACCCGAGGATTTCGTTCAGCACCATGGGGAGCTGCAAGCCGACCCACTCATAGCAGGCGACTCCGTAGCAGGTGGAGATGTACCGCAATGCTTTCTTTGCGATATCGGCACGTCCCAGCATCAGAAAATCCCGGATCGGATAAACGTGATCCCACATAGCAAAGAAACCGAATTTTCCGGCGGCGGCTTTGATGGAACACTCTTTTTCATTTTCTCCCAGAAGCATGGCAAACTGCCACTTACGGTAATCTTCGGCAAAGGTGGAAGCCAGTTCCATATCTTCAAAGTCAAGCGCAAATTTTGATTCCGGGAACGGATCCGGTTTGACCGGTTCGGAACTCATCTGTTTAGCCAGTGCAACCGCTTCGGCACGGTCAAAAGAGATCCCGAAGCCGAGTTTCAAGTCCGTTGTCACATCCGGAGATTCCATTTCCAGCAGCCAATAAAGAGGCGTTTCCTGCACAGAACATTTCTGATTTCCAGTGACTGCAAGGTAAACGTTCCGCTCTTTCCAGAGATCTTTCCGGCGGTATTCCATGACAAAGGCATTTTCATCCGGAGAGAACGCGGCAGAGGTGAGTTTCTGTTCAACTTTTCCGTTTTCCGGGAACGGGATCTCTTCTGAAACGCCCATCCGTTTCAGATCCTCACTGGTAAACCGGCAATGGCTTTTCCAGCTTCCGACGATCTGATTCTTCATGGTGTTCAATGTCCCTTCCGGAACATTGGTCTTCCGCAGCATAACAGAAAACGGTTTGCTGGAAAACGGTTTGAACTCCATACTGAAACAATTCTGTTTCACACGGAGAGAGGAGCGTTCCGAAAGATAACCGTTGGGGAACCATTCACTGTCAGCAGGCACAAAATCCCGGCGCAAGCCGTTGTCATCTTCCTGAAAGAAATTGACCGCCGGAGCCATGCGCATTGATTGGAAATGAGTTCTGCTGAAAAAGGGAACAGCATGCCGGTCCGGGTAATTTTTTCCCTCAAATTCCCGGATTTCCAGCCAGCCGATGTAATCCAGATTTCCGTAACGTTCCACCTTGACAGACAGAGTACCGTTTGTAAAAGTACGGTACTCTGTTGGGAATACTCCTTTTTTTTTCATAAAATCCCTTCTTGGGAAAATCAGCCGCGGATGATCTTCAGAAGTTCATCACGGCGTTTTTCCATATCTTCTTTCTTTTCCGCTTCGACGATGAGCCGGAGCAGGGGTTCTGTGTTGGAGCAGCGGATGTTGAACCACCAATCCTTGTATTCCACAGAAATTCCATACAGTTCAAACATATTGCCATCGGCATAATCAGCTTTGATCTTTGCAAGAATGGGTGCAACATCTGCGACTTTGGAGTTGATTTCACCGCTGGAGAAGTATTTCCGCAGAGGTGCAACAAGTTCGCTTACTTTCTGATTCTTTTTACAGATCAGATTTGCCAGCTTGATCACCGCAAGTCCCTGAGATTCAGCAACAAAGTTTTCTTTGAAGTAGTAGTGTCCGGAAAGTTCCCCGGCAAAGACTGCATCATTTTCCCGCATCTGCTGTTTGATGAAAGCGTGTCCGACACGGGACATGAGGGCGCGTCCGCCGTTTTCTTCGATACATTCCCGGACAGCACGGCTGCTTCTCAAGTCGTAAAGAATGGTTGTCTTTTCACCGTTTGCAGCAGGTTCGCTGAGAATATCCTGCGCGATCAGAGCGGTGAAAAGGTCCATAGGAATGATTTCTCCCTTGTCATCGACGAAACCGCAGCGGTCTGCGTCACCATCGAAAGCAGCCCCGAAATCAGCACCGACTTCCACGACTTTTTTGCGGATCGCATCGAGCGTTTCTGTATGAAGCGGGTTTGCTTCGTGGTTCGGGAAAGTACCATCCAGTTCACGGTACATGGGGACGATTTCAAAGAGATCTTCGATTCCGGCGATTTCATAGGATCCCATAGCGTTTGCAAAGTCTGCAACGACTTTCAGCTTGCGGTCCATTTTTGCATAGCCGCGCAGGAACTTCTTGTAATCTGCACTGATGTCATAGGTGGAAATGGTTCCTTTGACATCGGAGGCAGGAAAGTTGTTTTCTTCTACAAGTTTCTGGATATCAGCGATTCCGGTTGCTCCGCTGATAGGCACATCATCTTTCCGGCAGAGTTTGAAACCGTTCCATTCGCGGGTGTTGTGAGAGGCTGTGATCATGATGCTGCCATCGGCTTTGAGAACGCCGTTTGCATGATACGTCTGCGGGGTGGAGCAGAGTCCGAGATCGACAACATCGCAGCCCTGTTCAGTAATTCCTTTCGCCAGAGCATTGAACAGCGGCACAGAGTGCGGGCGCATATCTCTTCCGATCACAACTTTTTTTGCGCCGAGAAAGGTCACAAATGCGCGACCGATCTTTTCTGCCATTTCTTCATTGAGCTGTTCGGGATAGATCCCGCGGATGTCGTACGCTTTGAAAATTCCGGACATAATATACTCTCCTTCGTGTTGGTTGGCTCTTGCATTAAAAATGCCGGAGCAGAATTTTACAGGTTACATTACCTCAACTGAACGTTTTTTTCAAGTAATGATAACAGTAAAAATACCCTTTTTTATTGTTTTTCAATCCTTTTTGTTGAGTTTTCCGCAATCTGCCTGCAAATGCGGTTCTGTCTCTGTACCGGAATCACATACAAGAGAGTTATTGAAAAAGTTCAATTCAGCAGCAGAATGAGCCTTGAGCACCAGCGAAGAATCTTTTGTCAGGAACCAGTTATCATGGACATTCACGGTTCCGTGGTAATAAAATCCCGGGACTTTTTTCAAAATAACGGGATCAATATTGATCGGGACAGCCTCTTTGTGAAGATAGGCGCAGTGATCAAAGATATTTCCGCAAATTTCCAGTTTCTGAACGGGACCGGATTCGTACCAGTAGTTCGCATCTCCGGAAATGTAAATCCCGTTTCCGGGGGAATGGATTCTGTTGTTTTCGATCAAACCGCTCTTTGCTCCGGAAAGAAGGATCCCGCGGGACATGTTGTTTGCCATCTCGTTATTGGAAATGACAACTTCCATCTCCGCAGAACGCATGATCCTGACAATATCGCCGTTTTCATATTCCGGCGGAAGTTCGTCTTCCAGTTCCAGACAGTAAAGTTGTCGTGTTCCCGGCTGAAACTCTTTGCAGCGGATCTGTGCATAAGGCTGCAGCGTTTCCGCTTTCAGAAGTTCCAGAACATCTCCCGGCTTTCCGTTCCATAAGCCGAACTGCTGGAAGTGACAAGCCTCCATCAGCATGGTATCACCGGCTTTTTTCAGACGGCGGTACATGCCGTGAACGTTGATTGCATCGTCGAGCGTTTCAAGAAATATGCAGTTCCGGATTTCGATTTTTCCTTCGCATTCAGAAAGATGAACGGCATCGTCTGTAACGGAAAGATCTCTGTTTTCAGCGGGAACAACTCTGATATGATCCAGAGTGATATTTCTGGAATTCTGTCCCACGATCGCCATGCCTTCTGCGTGATGAACCGTAATATTTTCCAGAACAGTATCTTCGCTGCGGTCGATCAGAAATGCCGGAGTGTGCCGCGCCTGATGACGCAGAAATAAATTCGGATATTCTGTCTTCATCCCGACAGGCACGCGCAGAAGTTCATTCTTTTTTTCGCAGATCAGATCTCTGTTCGGAACGTGATAGCCGCATGCGTTTGCGATCTCTCCGGATACTTTCCGGTAGGGCGTAAAAATCACTTTCCCTGTGATGGCATCCAGACCGTCATCGAACACAACCAGCTTTCCGTTTTCCAGATGCCACTTTCCGGGGACTCTCAAAAGAGAACTTTTCCCATCGGTATCAAGCAGCTCCGTTTCAAAATGGAACGGCGTTGCAAAATCAATCGAGATTCCGGAAATGGAGATATTTTTGCTTTCTTCCAGCACAAATGGAAGAAGTCTTCCGTGAAAAATAAACTTCGCATCGTCTCCGCAGATTTTAAGATTTTTCTTTCCGCTGAGATAAAAAACGATCTGCTTGACACTCTCATCGTTGTTTGAGACGAAAAAATGTTTCAGCTTTGTTCCGGAATAGAAGTGATAAACTCCTTTCGGGAAGAAAATTTCGGAATCACCGTTGAGTTCTGCCGTTTTCAGAGCATCCAGCCATGCAGAAGATGAATCAAAAGAAACATCGGAATGATGTTGAACTGTAACCATAAAAAATCCTTAAAATTCGAGCTTGGATCCATCACGGGCGACCAGAACGGGAAAAGGAAGTCCGGAAACTGCATCTTCCAGAATCTTTTCTTTTCCGTCAGTCCAGAGCGGTCCGATGTGGTTGAAAACAAATTGCTTGATGGGGAACTTCGCGATCCGTTCCAGAAACGCTTCCAGACGATAACCTACATGAGTCGCTTCGCAGACACAGAGATCCAGCGGCTTTTCCGGGTCTATTTCCGGGAAATCATGAAAATCAGCGGTCAAATCTCCGGTATGCAGGACCCGGCAATGTTCTGTTTCCAGCAGAAACGCATAGCTGGGCGCGTTGATGGACTTGACGTGTTCCGTAGGAATGCAGCTCACTTTCACGCCTTTTCTGTTCCAGACAAAATCCGGGGTCAATCCGGTGTAAAAAAACTTTTCCTGCCGGATATAAGCCTTCGCCGCATTCATCCAGTTTTTGAAATCAGCAACCGCAGATTCTTCCGGGAAAAGCAGCTCTGTCTGACCGTCTTCTGCAGGATATTTCATGATGTAATGAACGAGCGCAGGCAAGCCGCCCACATGGTCGATATGCATATGTGTCAGAAAAACTGCATCCAGGCTGGACGGCTGAATATTCTCTCTGACCAGCAGCCCTGTGACAGGTTCTCCGGCATCGACGAGGATCGTGCAATCGCCGAAACGGTAGAGTGTGCTGGAACAGAACCGCGTCAGCGTGGGGTCCCCATGGCTGGTTCCGAGGAAAATTGCGGAGTTATTCATATCATTCCTCAATGAGCTTGATGTTCTTGAAGTTCATGTCAACGATATAATCTTCAAACTGATGAAGAATGATCTGAACAAAAGCTGTTCCTTTCGGGAACTTGAACTTTTCAGACGGCACAACACCCTCAAAGGTCAGCCAGAAATTTCTGACCTGCTGATTGTTGCCCGGTGCGACACGGTCGTTGTACGGACTCTGTCCGGCGTAAACTCTGCGGATCGTTTTTCCGTTTGCATCCAACGCAATGAATCCGAAATAGATGTTTCCGAACGGAGCGTAAGGCTTCAATTTGAAATCTCCGGTCAAGCGGTAAGTCTTCCCGGGCTTGATTGGAAATTTTTCTCTGGAAATCAGAACAAACAAATCCCTGTTCGTATCGAAGATACCATCTTTGCAAGTGGTTTTTCTGACAGCACCGCCCCAGTCTCTGATAGATTTTGCTTCAAAAACGACCTTTTCCGCCGCAGACAGTGCAACAGAAACAAACAGCATAAATATTGCGAGATATTTCATTTTTCACCTTATGAAGTTAAGAGTTTTCTTTTTTTACGATCCCGTACATGGGGAAGAATATATCATCCAGCCAGATGTTCCGGTCACGTTTTTTCCGTTCAAACAAAGCCTGGTCGAACGGTTTGCCCGGAGCTTTGCTGATGATCCTGTTCAAGTAGGAAGAGTAATCACAAATTGATCCGTTCATGATATCTTCTTCCGTGATCTGAGCCATGCGGATTTCTTTGGAAGTGATTCTGCCGCAGTCGTAAATGACAAAAATCCTGCCGTCTCCGGCTTGAACAACATCCGGATAAGAGATCGTTCCCCAATCTTCCGCAATGGCAGAACCCAGCGGCATGGAATATTTCCATGTTGCGCCGTCATCTTCAGAAAGTTTGGCACAAAGATCTGTCCGCATGGTTGAAGAGTTGTTATGGATCAGCAGAACCCGTCCGGAGTTCAAACGTTTCAGGAAGAAGCGGGAATTTGCGCCGGGAATACCGGTAAATTCTCCGGAAGTCCACTCTGTTCCTGCAAGATCTTTACAGGTGCATTGTGCGATGAACCCGCTCCGGTCGCGGGCAAACATCAGGAGAGAGTGATCCTGCCGTTCAAGGATCATTGCTTCATCGAATTGCATCTCTTCTTTTTTCAGGACAGCTGCACGTTTTCCGGCTTCGCAGCGTTCCCAGGTTTTTCCATGATCTTTGCTGCGGGAGTAACGGTAGTTCTGAGATGACCAGTCATAAGCACACAGCAGCCAGTCTCCGTTGGAAAGAACTGTGGGCTGAGTCCGGAGAAAACCTTGAGAAACAAAGAACGGTTCCTGCCATTCCAGCGTTTCAGCATCCGGATCGTTGCAAACGGCTGCCCAGAGAGCCAGATGATCCGGATCTGTGATCTGCATGTTCTCCCTCAGATATCTCTGGGTGATAAACATCCACATCCTGTCCAGCGGATCCAGCCAGAGCTGAATATCAATCGCCACAAATCCGTTTTCCGGTTCGCTGGGAACGACTGCCACCGGCTTTGTCCAGCTCCAGCCGTCATCATCGCTCCGGATCAGAAGATTGTAATTTTCCAGATCAGGCTCCCCGACACCGCCGGAATACCAGCCGGCGTAGAGTCGTCCTTTTTTCGTCCGGAGGAGCGTCGGACATCCCTGCCAGAAACGGTATTTTGTATCAAATTCCGCTCCGGGATTCAAATTCAGATGGATCGGTTGAACGTTCATATCCACCCTCACTTGATCAAACCGCCTGCGGGATATTTGGAAAGACTTGGTTCGCCGGGACGGGTCAGGACAACGATATCGACCCAGATGGCGTTTTCCTGTTTTGAGCCGCGGACGTATGCCGGACCGGTGAACTTTGCACGGACCCAGCCCTGCCATTTATTGACACTGGAAATACCGTCTGCAACGACGTACACCTGGCTGATGTTCATCTGGATCCCCCAGCTGTGTCCCCAGAAATATGCCAGAGAGTTCATATCGTAAGTTCCGGGGATCCGGTACCAGTGATATTTTTCATCCTGCGGAACCTTCTTCAGTTCGAGTCCGACTTTTCCGGGAGAACCGATGTTGGAAAGGTAGAATGCAGAGGCAATATAGTTTCCGGATTTCTCCTTGATGATCTTTCCGGCACCATGGTAGAGCAGACTGCGGTTCGCTGATTTCAAAGCCTTGCCGCAAGTTGCATCCTTATCCGGCACGGTGTTCGTATTGTGACTGGGAACTCTGCGGTAAAGCGGATAGCCCAGCACACGGATCCGCTCTTCCGGGATCCCTTTGAACATTTCCGGAACAGGGATCTTTGCGGAAACGATTTCCCATGCTTCGTCAAGTTTTTTATCAAAACGGCGCGCTGTCCGCTTGAATCCGAACCGGTGCAGATGTTTTTTGGAGGCTTCATAGCACTCTTTTTCCAGATCGGTCATCTTGATCCCGGCTTTGGCAAAGGCATCTTTGCAAGAGGTCTGGGACATGCAGACGAACCACATGAGCCCCAGTTTCGCAGAACTGACTCTCTGGCGGTAGACAGAGCCTTCCGGCAACGCTTTTTCTGCAGCGGTCAGCTTCTGATACCAGCCGACTAAAAAGTCGTTGGTGAGGTACTTCCAGCGTTCCACACGGATGGAGATCTGAAGATTCGGATGCTCCTTGACTCCCTTGCGGATCTCGTTCAGATATGCTGTGACCACAGGAGACGCCGGACCGTAATAGCCATCCATGAACACCTTGATCAGCTTTTCCACATCCTGATCGGGGGCGATCATCAGCTGTGCGCCGACAAAATACTGCAGATCAGAGAATGTTTGCGGGCAGAATGTCTGGCGTCCGCATTCGATGAACAGACAGGAAACGCCGCTGTCACGGAAAAGTTTGTAGTCCGGCTGGATCGTGTCGATCACCGTGTCCGGGCGATGCGCGCCGCCTGCGACAAGGTTCCAGTAATCCCAGACCATCATGCTTACTCCGGTTTTGCTCCAGCCTTTCAGATAGTTGTAGGAGGTCTTGTTGAACTTATGCGTAAGCGGACGGAACGAGTCTCCGTGGGCAAAAAGATCACAATACTGGATCAGCAGATTTTTTGCCGGTTTCACTGTGTTGGACGGCTTCTGGCAGCAGGAATAGGCAAAAATACGGATCGTTACATCGGGAAATTCCTTTGCCACTCTGTTGGCAACATCATTGGAGTAAAGCAGCATCAGAGCCGTGTTTCCTGCGCCTTTTTCGCCGCCGTGAGCGTTGATCACTTTCAAACATTCCGGACAATAACAGATATACGGGAAGTTATCCAGCAGAGAGAGGTCATAAATTTTCGGACAGTACCCTTCGGGCATCAGTTTCCGGTCTTTCCGGATCATTGCAAGCATATTTTCTGCTGTAACTTTTGCCACATCCGGGTTTGACATGCAGAGACATCCGCCGATTCCCGCAGCACGGGGCTTGATCCGCTTCCCTTCTTTGTTCATTGAGTAATATTCCGGATGGGTCTTGAAATATTTTTCCGGCGGGACATAGGTCATCAGAGAGTGATAAACAGGGAACTGGAAAATGTTGTATCTGTCACCGATATAATAGGGGCGCAGTTTGCATGCATTCTGCCCGGGGCCGTTCTGCAGGTTCCGCATGAGCCACATGTTGTAATTTCTTGCGCTGTTGTAATCAATGCCGTCAGCAAACGCACTTTCCGGGAACCCGTCATAGATGGAACGTCCGATAAAAACAGGTTTTTTCTGTTCGTCCGGATTGGCAAGAGAGAGCGTTTTTACCTTTGGAATGACTTCCTGATCGAGCGTCAGCATGTAATAGCCCATTTTGCGGAGCAGAGCCTGAACTGCATAGTACGGTCCCACGATTCCGCCGCCGGTCAGAATAAGGTTCTTACCGGAGGTTTTGATCAGCCACTCTTCGGGCGCAAGCTTGGAAAAATCCGCCCCGTTGGCTTTGGTATATCTGGTAAAACCGAGATAGATCGCCGGACCTTTTACCTGAGATTCCGGAACGACTTGAAACTTTGCTCCGGTGATTTTTTCCAGAATCCCGGCAAGATCATCTTTTGCCATGATCTCAAGATCGGAAAGTTTTTCCGGAACAGCAATGACACACAGCGGTTTTCCATCTTTTGCAAAATCAAACGCAAATGTCTGGATCGCAACGATAAACGAAAAGAAAAACAGAAAGGCTTTGATAAATTTCATATTTGGAACTCCGATTCAATTACCATGCAAATGCTTTATGGTTGTACCAGTAGCGGGCGACATAACTGGTTGCACCGGAACTGAAATTGAACTTTTTGTAGTCCAGAAATTCCACATGAAGGTCGCCGAACAGATGGTTCGCACCGTTTTTATGGTTTGCATTCATATCGCGGTCTCCCAGTTCAACATAGGTTGTATCTCCGGCTTTGAAAGGATAAGCAGCCTCGATCGTTCCCTGAACCGGACCATCAGAACGGGCACTTTTCTGATAATAATCTGTGACAAGAAGGATCTTGGAGGGTGATTTATATCCTTTGGAAAGCATTCCTTTCATGGACTGATAACCGCCGGTATCACCTTCTTTCCAGTAGGTTCCGTCAGCTTGAATATAGCCGAGCGTCTGGCGGCATGCCCAGTAACACTGCGGAGGATAGCTGGTCACTCCGTAATTCGGGCTGGCAGGACAAACCATCAAGTTCCAATCAGCACGCTTATTACTCCATTTTCCATTAGCCTGGCGTTTTCCCATGATCAAAGTGTTCCACGCACTGGCAGTATAGTAGTCACTGTTTTCCGGGACGACCATTCCGGGAGGAAGTCTCTGATAATCAGCCTCGTACATAGCGAACAGGTTGCCCATCTGTTTCATGTTGTTTGTACAGGAAGAGCGTCTTGCGGTCTCTCTGGATTTGTTCAATGCGGGCAGCAGCATCCCTGCAAGAATTGCGATGATTGCAATCACAACAAGCAGCTCGATCAGTGTGAATCTTTTTGAATGGCAGTGCATTTTGACTCCTTTCATTAGAGGCAATTTCAAAAGTCTTCAAAAATGGCAGAAAATTCTTGTCGCGATCTGCAAATGGAGCGTTTTCGGCTTGTCCTCCATAGCTTCAGCGAAGGAGGATGGTAGCCACGCTCAAACTACCATTTCCAACTCATCAACAATCTTTTTTCAGCCAAATTTTGCCGGACTTTTGAAATTACCTCA
>JAFTJI010000043.1 GCA_017456495.1 Lentisphaeria bacterium
ACCCTGAATGGTTTCAATACGCGCCCCGCGGGTAAGCGGTGCGACTAGCAAAGGGATTCACATCAGCAATTTTCCGTTGTTTCAATACACGCCCCGCGGGTAAGCGGGGCGACAGAAACTGTCAAGATCCCCGTCATACTTTCCGGTGTTTCAATACACGCCCCGCGGGTAAGCGGGGCGACCCGTAAATGGATTTGGTCAAAACATCAATAAGATGTTTCAATACACGCCCCGCGGGTAAGCGGGGCGACTGGTTTAGTATAATTTACTCCACATCAACGAATTTTCAAGAGTTTCCGCGACTTTTATTTCTTTTTTTCTTTCAATTTTCAAAGAGCATCCGATCATATCACACAATCTGTTCATATTCAAAACATTACAGATTCCGCGAATCCTATATTCCATAATATGTCAAGGATAGGTTCGCGGAAATAGATAATTACAAAATCAATGGATCCTCAACATCAATTGCGGCTTTCGCTCCGCAATGTTCCACCTTACGCTTATAATTACTGCCCAAATAATAAAAACGCAAACTGTCCTGACCGGGAGAATAGACAGACAATAAAAGCGTTTTCAGTGTAACCCATTGAGCTGGATCTATATTGCATTCAAAGCAGGAAAAGGTTTCCATTTTCCGGAAACGCCCGGGAGTTTTACCGTATAAATATTTTCCTCTGATCCGTTATGGTGATGGAACTCGACAACATCTGCGATTCCGGTTATTCCCAGTTTGCGGGAGACCAATCTGACATTGGAAATTTTTCTCACATTTTTTCTTGATTCCCTGATACCGGAATCCACTCTTGCATGGACCACTCTACCGGATGCAGTCAAATAATTCTCCTCCCATTGTTGTTCCAAATGGATCAACGCACACTGTCTGGGACAGAAAGAATAATGCTGCAGTGCGGAAATCATGATCAAATCATCATCAGAATAATACATATTCCCTCCCCTGTACGATCCCCTCAGAAAAAACGAGGGGACCGTACATGTCAAATGGAACTTTATTTTTCGATCAGTTCAACACCTGCAGGAAGAGATGCTGTATCTACGGAAACTTCATAGTCGGAGAAATTTCTCGGGACAGCGACACCATCTTTTTTGGAGATCTTAACGAGATCAAAGAGTTTGTGAGAGGGCGCATTCCCTAAAGCTGTGCTGTGTTTAAAGATAAACAGCTTTCTGGTTGCCATCAATCCACGGGCGGCAGAATGGTCATGGTCAAACATCTCGACCAGAGAGGTCCAGAGGAGTTCCAGATCCTCTTCAGAAAAACCGGTTTGAGCAGCCAATGCAGGAGAAATGAAACCGCAGGCTGTATAAAGACCATAAGGAACTGTATTTTTCCGTCCCATCGTTCTGTTATCGCCAGACTGTTTTTCCGCTTCTTCTTCGGTTGCAACAGCCATACGGGTAATAGAATGTTCCTGAATCACGATAGGATCAACAGATCGTCCGAATGTAAACTGAACGGGACCGCGAACTTGTCCGGCGTTTGCACCGGTAGACATCACAGCACCAAATGTTCGGATATCAAAGTAATCTTTGCACATTTTCATTCTTGCCTGATCGACTTCGTCTTTTTTCCCTTTTGCTTTCTTGTCGGAAGAGTCCAAAGAAATTTTGAGTTCGTGATAAGCTTGGGCTATCATTTTATTCAAGATTGCTTTTTCTCTTACAAAGATTCTATACCCCGGCTGACCGGCTCGGGTCAACAGAACATAATTGCGGACTTTCCGTTTCAAACAGACATCCGTGACAAGTCCTTCTCCGGTTTCAATATCGACACGCGGCAGATTTCCGGCTTCGGGATCTCCGTTTGGATTACCGTCTTTCACATCAAAGAGGATCATAAATTCGTAGCGGTTTTTGAGGTTTGATTCGCTCATGGCAAATACTCCTTTCACTGATTGTTTTCGTTGTTATGTTTTGTAAAAAGATCTCTGTTCTGATGATAATATCCGATCGCGAACTGTCCTTGATCGCTCAAAGAAAGATAAACCGGAAATTCCCTGACCTGATCCAATATTTCGCCGATCTGTTTTTTAAAGAAATTTTCACGATTCTGCTGATTAAGTTTAGCAAGATGATAATGTGTTAACTTCATTAAGATAGAAAAAATTCTTCCGGGTGTGGCAGAAGCGGATGCATAGAAGCGTTCACGGATTGTTGCATTGATTCCCGGATTTGCTTCGGTTTGAATTTTCTCCAGAACAGCAAACAGCCGTCCCAGACGATATCCGATGTTCAGATTTTCTTTGTCGAGACTCACGGTAAGACTCCTTTCGTTGTTTGGATTTGAGACTCTCCATTTTCTATTTAAATATGCTTTTATCAATTGAGCTCTCGGGTAAGAGATGAGCCGTTCCCGCTTGGTTCTCAGCATAACTTGCTGGAACAGAGTTTCCGGGAAAGGCGCGCCCTCAAGAACAGCCCGCAGAAAATCCCCTTCCAGATTCGGGATTATATTTTCCGATTTTCCCAGAGCTGCTGTTGAGACAAGAAGCCGCCATACAGAAGGATAATCGGATTCACCGGGGGCGTGACAAATCTGCAGATCATCGAAATATTCTCTGATCCGAGCCGCGATTTGCGCAACAGTTCCGACCTGCCAGAAACAGATGGAAATACGGGTAACATTAGGTGATAACCCCAAAATGTAAAATAAGTTAGTATCATCCTCTGTAATAAATTTTCCATTTTTTAAGGATTTATAAAGATTTTTTATGTATTCCGTTCTACTGTCAGGATCATCTTTCGAAGGTTCAGACAAGAAGAATCCGAAATCATGTTCCATTTTATCTGATCTGCTCGCCCAGAAAACAATTGTTATATTTTCCAGAGAATACTTCTGCTCAGACTCCTTTGACAACAATGAATTCAAGGCTGTAGAATAAGCAAATTCAGCTTCGGTTCCAACAGGGGCATTTTCGCCCTGTTTTTTCCGGAAGGAATTAGCTGCATCAAAGTTGAATGAAACGATTTTGCTCTCTAAAGTATTTTTTTTCTTTAACCCTTTTATCGGTGTATGTAAAGTAGCGATTTCTGTAAGTTCACCTGTTACCAAACAACGTTTCAAGTCAGCAGGATTACAACTTTTCGCAGACTTTAATAGAGAAATGATGTTTTTATCCCGAAAAACAGGTTCAAGGGAGTCTGCAAAACGGAAAGAAAGGAAAGCACACTCTTTCCGTGCATCATTCCATGCAGGATATTTGGACAGTTTCTCTTCCAGATCATTTCGATCCAGAAACTTCAAAACATCGGCTATTACAGGAACAAAACGGTAAGGTTCAAGCTTATCCAGAAACGCTGCGTGCTGTTCTGCGACCCTGGCTTCTTTGCTTTTACAAACGATCCCTAACACATATTCTACATTATCCCAAAGGAAATTTGCTGCAATTTCGCTTGAATGTCTATTTTTCTTCGGAACAAGAAAAGTTTTTGCGACAAGTTTCTTACCTTTCTTCTCTCTGGTATCTTCCAGATTAACCAGATTGCCGTCATGGTCGATCACGAGAAGAAAAGGCAATTCTTTCCGTTCCCATCCGGCGGGAGCGATCCCGGAATCCGGATCTGCCGCTTTCCGGTCATAGTATTCTTTCAAAGCCTGCAGGATCATTTGTACACCTCCCCGGAATTGACATCCGGAACAATGATCACGCCCTGTTCCATTTTTGGGCGGTAGAACATCGGCTTGATATTTGCCGGATCGGAATAATCCATATCATACAGCATAAAACCGAGATCTCTGGAATCCGCGATGGGCTTTTTCTCTTCCAGTTCCAGATGTTTGATCAGCCGGAAATAAGAACAGGAAAATTCCCGGCATCCGAGATAAGGATGAGTAAAGCAGCGACCGCGTGAAGCTCTGTTATCAAACATCGCAGCATATTTTGCTTCTTTTTCATCGGGACGTTTTTCGTATTGTCTGACGGTCTCAGCTTCCTCCTGATCAGAAAGCCATTGGGGAGTCTGATTCATGATTTTTGCCCGCTGTTCCGGCGGGATGTAATCGAACTCGGCATAGAGTCTGTAACAGACATTTCTGAGAACCAATCCGGCACGCTGCTGTCTGCAATCCTCGATCAGGATTCCTTTGCTTTTGGGACTGGCAACGGAATCAACCTCATTTCTCCGGATCGAACACCAGCGGATCGGATTCAAAACCTCAATTTTTGTAATTTTCCAGCGGATCGCAGGTTTCCAGAATATCGCCCGGAAAACCGCCGCTGCCGCAGATGGAGTGATCACGTCATAACTGACGCGTTCGACTTTCATCTCCGGTCTGGTAAAACAGGCATAGTCACCTGCCACCTCCAGACAAAAGCCTCTCATTGCAACACCTTCCTTTCGTTTTCAGATGATCAAATCTTCTGCTTTCATTTCTTGCTATTTTATATTGACTCCAAATTTTT
The DNA here is from genome assembly GCA_017456495.1 of Lentisphaeria bacterium. Lineage (GTDB taxonomy): Bacteria > Verrucomicrobiota > Lentisphaeria > Victivallales > UBA1829 > SIG79. The sequence goes on from JAFTJI010000043.1 coordinate 4,425, forward strand.
CACTGTACAGGATCGTATCTTCCTTTTGTACAAAAATTCCCGGGAACATTTCTTCCACCATACCATTTTTCAAAAATTCAGCCATGACCTGCCGCGGAATATTTACGGTACTGCGCTGAAGTTTCCGCATAAGGATCCTGTCCGGATGAGAATATTTCAATGCTTCAAGCAACTTGCTGTTACCGCCATACCGGACGATCAGCGGAAGAGAATGCTGATCATCGATCATCCGGAACTTTTCAGCAGCTTCTGCAAAAGCGATTTCCCATCCTATTACATGCTTCACCAGCATCCGGTGAAAATCTTTCCCGGTGTCATTGCACTTGCTGTGGAACATTTCAAAGAATAATGGATAAATCTCCGGATCCTCAATATTTTTCTTCAACGCCAGCAGATCTGTCATTGCAGTTTCCGCATTTCTCAATTCTTCAATGGGAGAAGGTTCCGGAGGAATAAAAACGATCGTCTTTCCGGGATCTTTCATCTTTCCTTCACGGTTGCATCTTCCCGCGCTCTGCATAACAGAAGCCAATCCGGTATAAGCCCGGAAGACGACAGGGAAATCTATATCGACACCAGCTTCGACAAGGGTCGTAGCCACAACACGGATATTTTCTCCGGATTTCAATTTTTCTTTGATTTCAGCAATCACTTTTGTCCGGTGATTTCCGCACATGGATGCTGAAAGATGAACGGTATCCTCAGGAAGTTTTTCCCACAAAGTCTTACAGTCTGCACGGGTATTGACAATACACAGGACTTGCTGATATTTCAGAAGTTCTGCGGCAATATCATCCCAGCTGTTCCGCATCAGCAAGTCTTCCGGAAACAGAACTTCTGTTCTCTTCAAACGACGGAACAGATCCATTTCCGGCGGGATGATTTCGCACACATTCCCCAATCGTCCGATGTCCGGCTGCGTTGCCGTAGATAAAACAAAAGTGGTTTTATAATGTTCTGCGAGTTGAGAAATCGCTTCATAACATGGCGCGAGCAAATGAACCGGCAGCAGCTGAACTTCATCAAGAATAACAACACTGTCAGGAATGTTATGAATTTTCCGGCAACGGCTCGGTTTATTGCTGTAAAGAGATTCAAAAAATTGAACTGTCGTTGTAATAATTACCGGTGCATCCCAGTTTTCCGAAGCAAGAGATGATCGGAGCGTTTCCTTTTCCGGATCAAAGTTCGAGTGATGTTCCACAACATTTTCATCGCCGAGGATCTCCCGCATAACAGCAGAAGTCTGTTCAATGATCGAAGTATAAGGAATGACATAGATGATCCGCTTCTTTCTATGCTTCAATGCGTGAAGAAATGCAAATGCCATGCCGGACAATGTCTTACCGCCCCCGGTCGGAACTGTTAAAGAAAATATCCCGGGAGCCTGCTCTGCTGCCTTTTCACAAGCATCGCGGATTTCTCCACGAATCCTGTTTACCGGTGTTTTTTCTGCATTAGCCTGCTTATCATTGAGATAACAGAAAAAACGTTCAGAGAGTTCCGGCAAAGAAAGAAAACCTCCACGTTCAGCAGTTTGATCGGGGGTCATAAAATTTTCGGTATCAAGGAAATCTGCATCAACAAGACAGGAATAGAGCATCCTCAGCCAGAAAGAGATATCCTTCGGCTGGAATTGGTTCCAGGGAGCTTTCAATGCGTTGATCCGTTTTTTCCAATCAGTTTCCCGTTCAGCGATCCACGCCTGAACATCTGATTCTGCCAAAACTGATTTTTCTTCCTGAAGACGGAATTTCAAGCTGTTTCCATCAGTCAATCCGGAATGGTGACCAGCAGCACAATAAGCAAGCCACTTCCCTGCCGGATATTGATTCAGCCAGCATGCCCCTGCCCCGGAGTGACGATGGTCGCTGTAATCATAGTCATGATCATCAATGCCGTTGCAGTATAAAAGATACCGTTCAAAAGATTTCCTGCTCTTTCCGATATCGTGGAGCAAGCCCAGCAATTCAGCATGTTCTGTTGAAGAAAAATCAGAAGCAAATTTTCCTGCAAGACAGGAAACATTCTGAAGATGCCCGTCAAGAGACTGCCATTGTTCAACGGAACGATCTTTCAAACTGTGCGCGTATTTCATTTTTACACTCCATGTTTATTTACCGGTAATATAACAGCAAAGAGTGGACAAAGAACGTCCTCTCTATTCACAATATCGAAAAAAAATGAAAATTTTAAATAAAATCTTACAGTAGTGCCACACTCAATGCTGCAATGTCGCCGATACTGTCGCCAAGTTCTGCCGGAACGATTTCACATTGCGATAAACTCAGGGGAAGCGTCTCTGCTTTCAAAACAGATTCCATGGCGGGACGCAATAAATTTTCACTCCGCTGGAAAATACTTCCGATAACAATACGGTCAAGGTTCAATATGTCAATCAATATTGATAAACCAAGTCCCAGACGGCGTCCGCATTCTTCATAGATCATCCGGGCGGATTCATCTCCGGCAAGCGCAGCTTCTGCTATCGTTTTGGCAGAAATCTTATCCAAATCATCCGCACTCTGACACCAGCTCAACGGAAGATGTTTCTCTGCATAAGCACGCCCCATCCGGGCGATCCCCCCACCGGAACAGAAACCTTCAAAAGATCCATGCTTTCCATACCCGACAGGACCATCTTCAGCCAAACGGATATGACCGCACTCGCCTGCCATTCCGCTTGCACCGCTGTAGAGTTTTCCTCCTAAAACAAGCCCTGCGCCCATCCCTGTGCCAAATGTCAGAAAAGCCATATTTTCAGCTCCGCGCCCTGCCCCGAATTTCCATTCAGCCACTGCACAGGCATCTGCATCGTTGCAAAGGCGGACAGGTAAAGAAAAACGCTTATTCAGGAGTTCACACACCGGAATGTTGTCCCAGCCGGGAAGATTGGGCGGGGACATGATGACCCCGCGTTTGCTGTCGAGCGGTCCGCCGCAGCTGATCCCGATGGAGGTCGGTTTCGCTTCAGGGTACTTTTTCAGAAGATTTTCCGCTGCAGTACAAAACCGTTCTATACAATCGAAAGGAGATTTTGTTTCAGCTGTCGCATATACTGTTTTTTCAACAACAGAGATCATCTCACCGTTGACTTTTCCCAAAATTGCGGCGCACTTCGTTCCGCCGATATCAAAGCCAAGTTTCCATTCCTCCATAAGGTTCCCCTCAAACTAAAAGTTCCGTCCAATGATACTCACCGCGCTCATAGGCGAAAGTTTCTCCGTCATCGTCATAAAGCATGTATTTTCCGGGCTTTGTGCCGAATTTCTTCACCTGAAGAGAACCATCCACCTTGACCGGAACGATTGCACCGTCTGGAGCAAACAGCGGCATAGGATCGTGTTCTCCACAGAAAATTTCAATGACACCGCCATTTTCCACCACCTGCTTACCGGTATGGAAATCAAACCATTTTCCGGGCGGGAAGATCACTTTCCGGCTGGTTGTTTCCGGTTCAAGCGGCGCAGCCATCAGGGATTCTCCGACAATAAACTGGTCCTTTATGTCGGTTGTCTGAACCTCCTGGTACGGGTTTGCGGTGTCATCAAGTTCGCCCAATGTGGCTTTGTTCGCATTCAGGAACAAACCGTAATCCATGAAAAGCGGGCGGTACGGCGGGATCCCCTCAAAGTGATATTTTGCAAACGCGGTATAGAAGTACGGCAGAAGAGATTCCCGGAGTTTCACCGTTTCCCGGATCGTCTCTTCCGCTTCCGGGAACATCCACGGAGTAGCATAGTTTGCCCATGCGTTCAACAGCAGCATGGGAGAGATCGCAAGGAGCTGGAATCTGCGGATCCATTCAGAAACCGTTTTTGCTCCGCGGACTTCCGGACACCACAATGCACCGGTAAAACCGCAGGAACAAAGCCCCGTGACAAACTCTTTGAAATCATAACGGTCATTATAAAGGATATACGGGAACCCAACGCCCCCGGCATTGGTGGAACGGGTCAAGCCGTAAGTTCTCTGATCCTGTTCATGGTACAATTCGTAAGTAATGCGCTGGAAGAGTAATCCGCAGAGGTTGCGGAACACAAACCCGCTCAGCCCTGACGGAAATTGTGCATGATCGGGCCAGAGCCATTTGTCATAGCCGTCGCTTTCATCCAATTTATATCCGCTGACACCTTTGGCAAAATGTGTGGTTTTATGATGATCTTTCAAAATTGTCCGGACTTCCGGCAGGGTATAATCCGGGACAATGCCGCACCACAGCAAATGACTTCCGGCGTAGGGATAAAGTTTTTTATAAACGGAAGACCGTTCCGAAATACAGGGATTTTCCCAGAGATTGACCCGTATGCCGTCTTTCAGGAAATTGCGGATCATTTTTTCCGCATTGGGGAAATTCTTTTCCGACCAGTCATAGGTACAGGGATAAGATCCGGACTGCCAGCCGGGTTCCAAGCCGATCACAGAAAGCGGAAAATCATGTTTTCTGTAGTCTTCAACAACTCCCTGAACATCATTTTCGTTCATAGTCATATTGGTGCGGTGCCACAAGCCGAAGCCCCATTTCGGAGGAATAAAACCGCCGCCGCAATAGAGATTGAACCGGGCAACACAATCTTTGATATTTTTCCCGCGGAACAATACAAACTCAACATCGGAACTTTGCACAGCAATTTCTATAAAATATGGCGGATTGTAGCAGCTCCAGTTTCCGTCAGAAGCACGGTCATGTTCAACGATTCGTTCTTTATCTTCTTTCCGGTGCGCCGTTCTGATGTAAAAATCCACTTTCTCCGGAGTATTACAGAGCAGACCGATCCCGTTGGACACAGCGACAAAAGGAACCGGAGCATGGGAATTTCCCACTTCCATTCCGGCGAAATGATCCACTCGTAAATGATAAGCCTGATTATCAGTAATCACTTTCTGGAACATCAAACCGCTGCCGAAAACGCGGTCATCATCGGTCAGGGGGATCCGGATCACCGTATATTTTCCAAACACATCGCAGGTCAGATTTTCCGGACACTCCATTTCATCCAGCTGAATGAGATGAGAAGAAGGTTTCCGTCCGGCAACGCCTGTCAGAGTCAGTTCCGGTTCACCTGTCTGAAAAGTCCAGACTCCGGGATAGGCATTGTTCCATTTCAAATCCATTTGAGAAGCTCCTTTTTATTTGAAAAAATCTTTTTTCCGCATCCAGTAAGCAGGAGAAGCGGACCACGCGTGACAGTAATCGCCTGCGATCCAGGACTCCCGTATCCCCTCTTTCATGAAAGGTTTCCAGAGAGCAAACAGCTTTAATTTATCTTCGTTGGAAAGCTGATAGCGGTCCGCAGCCATAAACAGATATTCCATGTAATACGTTGTCGGCTGCAGCGGGAACTCTCCATTTATGACCCGTTTCAGCAATTGTTCCGGCTGCTGTTTCTCCTCGGGCAGACCAAATGCCAAAGCCATGATATTTCCGATGGATGAACAGATTTTCACGTTGTCATCCGGAGGCAGCCAGCCCCCCGGTTTCCGCTTGGACATTCCGGGTATTCCATCCACATAAGCCTGCTGTTCAGGATCCCAGAGATATTTGTTGAATGCGCTCCGGACGGATGAGGCTTCCCGCAGGAAATTTTCGCAATCCGTGAGTTCACCAAGCCATGAAGCAATATCAACCATAGCCTTCAGCGCACCGTACCAGAGAGCTGTCATCGCAGTCGTTCCGCGGTTTGCCGGAGGATGATGATAGGCGATATCTCCATCAACAACCCAATCAATAAAGAGGTAGTTTTCCGCTTCAGAGATCAAGCCTTCCGATCCGTACATGGATTTGTAGTGTCGGTAAATAATCGGAAGTACGGTATCATATAACTCCTGAATCAGGTTGAAATCTCCGCCGTGATCCATAAACTCCTTCAACATCAGCACATAACAGAGTTCGTAAGAGGTATGGAACATTTTCCCCTGCTGACGGAGCAGAAAGGCTGTACGGATCAGATCAGCCTGCGCCAACCTGGTTTCATGATAGGCTTCCGCCGCAATATTAGCACAGATCCGGTAATCGCCGAAACACCCCAAAGCTTCATGATGAACAGGGGAATCCAGATGGAATCGCTGCATACACATTTCAACAGCATTCAAGCAATGATCATCAAGCTGTTTCATCCATTTTTCAAGATATTTGCAGGTGCGTTTTCTACCAAGCGGGAATGCGCGTTTCCAGAAAATAAACTCCAGTTCAACTTCTCCGGCATCATAACGTGTCCCGAAACCGGAGGTAATCAAATCAATACGGACATACCGGAAACCGTAAATCCGGAATGTTCTGTAACTGCTCTCGCCGGGCTTTGTCAGGAACCGTTCCTGCGCGATCATGTCAGGCTTTACGCCGTACAACTCCTGAAATTCCATAAACAGATGGACATAGGTATTTCCTTTTGCGCGAACCTCAAAATGTCCGGCAGATTCTTTCGGAAGCTCAAGAAAAATTGTGGCAGGACGCCCCGGCTTCACCAGAATTTTCTTGCCGGAACGCTTCACATTATCGCCCTTCCCGAACGGGAACAGATAGCGGAACGAAGTAAATTTTTTATTGGTCAATTCAGGTAAATCAAGATCATACAACGGCTGGGTAACTGTCACAGGCACGCAATCTGCTGTCCAGTCGCTCTCTTTTACTTCACGATCTTCCCATGCATTCGGGAAATAGGAAGAAGAAATATGGAACTGCCACTCTGAGGCAGAAATCTGCTGATTATTCAAACGACACCACACCCAACCGAATCCGGTGGTGTAATCAGATTGCACAATAGGCACAGGAATGACCTGAAAACGGAACTCGTTTTTCCCGGAAACAAGCCATTTTTTCACATTTTTGAAGTCAAAAAACCACCAATCCGGAACATCTTTCTTGCCATAATCACCGCCGGGCTCAACAGGACCGTCTTCCACAAATTCGCCGTTGATCAACAGACGAAAACGGCAGCCGGCAGAAAATTCAAGGAAGCAATCTGAGTTGGAATCCCAGTCATAAAAAAAGCGGAACTCCAATAATGAATGGTTCCACTCGCTTGTTTTTGTTCTGTAATCGAAATAGGAATTCGGCAAAGTCTTCCACTGGGGATATTTCGCCGGATCACACCAAACTGCTGAAAAATCAGTGTAAACAGGTTTCATTTTTCAAAAGCGGCAAGCCGCATTCCATGTTTGAGCGGACGGATCACTGTAAGGGAACCCGTCTGCTGTTGCAGTGTAAAGAACAAGGGGATCGCCATTATCATCAAAGAGAATGAAAGGACGCTCCCGCAGAGAATGACCGCCTCTGGTATAAGCGACTTGCTTGAACTTCCAATCCAAACCATCTTTGGAAACCAGCTCCACGCCGTCAGCTTCACTGCCGCCGACTTCGCCGCGCATATCTTTGGCAACCATGTGATACAAACCGTCTTTTCCGATCCAGACGAACGGATCTTCCACTTCGCCATTGGGGGCACCGGCACCGAACAACGGCTCGGGAGTGATTACTTCAAAAGGATCATCCGGACTCTTTGCACGGGCGGCTCCGACATAAAAGGGACTGAGATCTTTACCGATATACTTTCTGGTTTTGAAAAGCATATAGATGGAACCATCCGGTTCAATGACAGGCGCGGGATTGGAAACCAGATAACTGTAATAAGTTCCCGGCTTTGTGGTCAGAACCGGCTTATCGGAACGTTTCCACGGACCAAAGACGGAATCTGCAACTGCCATACCGATCTTCTTTGTGGAACGGGCAACAGTCGCAACATCCTGCCGGTTGTCGTCACGGATCGGAATAGTAAAACTTGTACCGATGTAAAAGAGAAGATACTGATTGCCGCGTTTGACGATCTGCGGGCAATGAGTTGCACAGCCATCCCAATATTCCGGACCGCGTGCAGGGAGCACAACCTCCTGAAACTCGAAAGGTCCCATCGGAGAATCTGCAACTGCACGGACAACTTCGGAGTGAGTCATCCAGCCGGGATGAAAAGTGTGTTCCCGTTTCCAGCGGGAGGCAAACATGTGATATCTGCCGTCTTCTCCGCGGATCACAGAACCGCACCAGACATAATAATCTTCCATTTTCAAGGCGGGCACCAGCTCATTGCCGAACAGCATCTTCAACTTCCTCTTACTTTTTCAGATAATGGATCAGCACTTCCAGATTGTAAATCAATCCGGGGTTTTCTGTTGATTCCGGCTTGTGACCGGGAATCAGACTGACAATCTTTCCGTTCCAGGGAGAAATCGCTTCACAGCACTGGGGCCATGTCTCACCATTCACAACAGTCGTCATCAATGTCATGATCGGACAGGTCTCTTCCAAAGCTGTATAAATTTCATCTTCGCCAAGTTCAAATTCCCGCAGCTGTTTTGCCAGCGGATGACGGGATTTTGCAACTTTCACCACACAGGGAGCGACCGGATGAGTTGAGATGACCTGACCATCAGGATCGTTCCCGCGTGTCCAGCGCAGTCCGACAATTTCGCGCCACCAGTCCCATTTCCAGAAAGCGGCACTGGATCCATGGAGCAGAAGGATATTTCCGCCGCGTTCACAATAACGCCTGACAGCAGCCTCTGCCCCTGCTCCGGGATGCGGCTGATTGCAGGTATCGCCGATCATATTAAGGATCAGAAGATCGCAATCCTTTTCCCATTTTCCGCTTTCCAGCAGAGTCCAGTCATCCATGAAAAAGGCAATTTCTTTCCGGAATTTTTCCGGCAGACACTCATACTGATGTCTGCCGGGTTCTACACTGTAATGATTATCAGAAAAAAAGTAGATCATTCTTTTCTTTCTCACTTAATGTTAATGGTGTAGGTGAATGTGTAAGGCTTGCCTTTCTTGAATTCGGTAGGAAGCTTGACAGAGATACCGCTCATTGCAGCAGCTTCTTTGCGGTACTTGAGAACCTGAGTCAGAGTGATGGTCTGAGCTGTTCTGAAGTCAACAGACATACCTTTTCCGTTCTTGGATGTCAGAGAGACATTCTTTGCTGTGAACGGAGCAAGACCGGAATCTCCGGACATGTTCTTGTGATGAACGTGTGTTCCAGTGACCTTGAATGCGGGGAACTTGAACTCTTTTCCATCAAACTTCAGAGTGCGGTTTTCAGCGAAGAGAGGAATGGTTTCCCAAAGCTCTTTCAGCTTGGTGTCCTTGGTTGCAGTCAGAGTAATGGTGTAAACCAGTTTGTTATCCATCAGTTTGACAGTTCTTACTACATTGAGGACAGTACGCGGAATGGTTCCCTTGATGGTCAGAGTGCGGGTCTTTTCATCAAATGTACGATACTGCGGAGCATCGGATTCCAGAGTCATATCGTTGTTGATACAGACGACATTTGCAGGAACCTTTTCATCGACTTTTGCCCAAAGGAGGTTGGAGTACATTGCGTTGTGGTTGTTACCGAGGAGGACAGGTCCGCAATCAGGAACCCAGATTGCGGAGATTGCACCGGGCTTTGCGGCAGCTGTCTGCCATCCGCCGTAACCGACTTCGCGGATTTCTGTAATATCAACAGAGTTTCCGGTTGTCTTGGTCACACCCCAGGTCTGCCACATGGGATAATTCCAGCCGAGGTAGATGATTGCATAGTATTTTCCGGTATTCACGAAAGCATAGCGTTTTCCGATAACGCGGACAAACGGCTTCGTTTCCATTGCGGGCCAGGTACTCTTGTGGTTCTTGACATTGTTGGGGATCCAGAGATCACCATAGCCGATCTTTTCATGGATCGCAGCGGATTTATGAGTATAGAACCGTGTACGGAAGTTGATATCTGTCGGGCTGACAGTCTGGTCAAACGCGCGCAGGGGGACAAAATCGCCGCGGGGTACTGTCAAGTGTGTTTTGAGCTTGTAGTAAGTATTCTGATAGCTGATGATTTCCGGGATGGGAAGGATGTTGTAGACTCTGCTCAAGTGCATATCCGTTTCCAGATTGTACTCATTATCATGTCCGAAACCTTCGCTCATGACACCGCAGGATGCCATACCTGAGTCAGTTTCCTGGCCGGAAAGGAAAGCATCTTTATCAGGATTTGCACGTCCGGTTGCATCCGGGGTGCACATACGTCTGACGTTGAAAACAAGAGATTCTTTGACAATGGGGCTCTTTGTATATTTGTACATGTAAGCGAGCTGTTCATTGATTTTTCCCCACTGGTTGACGCAGGTGCTCATGTCCATCGTATAACGGAAACAAGCCCATTTTTCCATCAGGTTGATAACGTCAGCTTTCACGGCGGGAGCCAGTGTTTCCGGATAGGACTTGAACCAGCCGTCGCCGAAATCCCACCAGTTGGAACGGAAACCGGGGTTCAATCTCTTTGCTTCCATGGGAGCATCGAAATAGGGTTTGAAACCGAAGCAGAGGGAGAAACGGCAGACATGCTGCAGAAATGCTTTTTCTTCTGCAGTTTTGCCGACAACTTTCTTCAAACGGGTCACGACAGGATCTTCGTAGTTTGCAAATGCTTTTGCAGCTTCTTCTGAACCGCAGAGGAGCATCGGCACACCCTGAAGATGCAGCATGGTTCCGGCAGCAGAAGGCTTCACGGCAACTTTGATGACCTTGTTTGCAGGTGCTTTGTCGATCTTCAGGAATCCGGCAGCAGAAGGCTTCACGGCAACTTTGATGACCTTGTTTGCAGGTGCTTTGTCGATCT
>JAFTJI010000044.1 GCA_017456495.1 Lentisphaeria bacterium
ATGGCAGAAAATTCTTGTTGCGATCTGCAAATGGAGCGTTTTCGGTGGTTACCCTGTGGGTAGCCACGCTCAAACTACCATTTCCAACTCATCAACAATCTTTTTTCAGCCAAATTTTGCCGGACTTTTGAAATTACCTCTGTTGTATTTTAATTTGTTGATCTTCTGTTATTTTTTACGATCAGGGATAGGCACCCACTCTGTCCCAGCCGAGGAAGTAGGTCCATCCGGTGCGCGCCCTGATAGAATCATCCAATTCAACCGGTTTGATCGTTTTCACATGGCCATCTCCATAAAGGATGTTCATGGTTCCATTATGACGGAAATGAGGCAATCCCTGTCCGCCTCCCGCGGCGTTATTGTCTGCAAGATATCCATGTTGTGAGTGGTTATTTCGCGGATTTGCACTGTTCCACATGGAATCTCCGATCATAATCATTTCCGAATGACTTTTCCAGGATTTCATTGCACCGGTGGTTGTGATATAAAACGGCCCCCGGTTGAAATTTATTGAAACAGTAACCTGTCCGCAGGTTCTCAAACCATAGTGTCTGCCTGACATCTCTGCATGAGGACAACGGAACTCATTCGCAACCGTAGTTCGATTTGCGGTTGAACTGTAACCGTTATCCTGAAGACGCATTGACCACCAGTAGTCTACAACCGTACTTCCATTGACTTTTGCATTGCTTTCTTTCGCCGGACACAACCATCCATTGTTGTCGGTCGTGTACATATTAACATAGAGTCCGACATTTTTCTGATTGCTTGTGCAATTTTTTGTGATTGCGGTGCTTCTTGCATTATTCAACGCAGGCAGCAGCATCCCGGCAAGAATTGCAATGATCGCAATGACAACAAGCAGTTCAATCAGCGTGAAGCACGCGTGCTTCATCCCTGCAGGCAGGGATGAATGTCCCTTTAATGACGAGCTCATTCTCTCCTTCATGGTATACTCTCCTGTAAAGTTGTATTACTTCTTTTTATCGCTGTTTTTTTAATATATCGTTGTTAATATAGTAACAGCAATAATCTTTTTCAACAGCAATGATAAAAAAAATAAAAAAATACTTGTAATACAACTTTTTCGTACTATAGTAAAGAAAATGATAAAATAGAAAGACCGATTATGAGAAAAATTGATGAGATAATGGATGTTTTGCGGAAAGAACTTTTGAATGGTCATTATAAACCGGGAAGTAAATTCGCTTCAGAACACAAGCTGATGCTCCGGTTCAATGCTTCAAGACCTACGATCAATAAAGTGACAACTCAACTTGTAGCGGAACGCCTGCTCAATCGCGGTCCGAAAGGGGCTGGAACATTTGTCGCAGAAAGTTTTCCTTTTCCGATCGGACATCTCGCCTATCTGGGATCCATCAATTCTTTATATCACTGCAGAATTCTGAACGGTCTCCAGATGGCTGCTTTCCAGAAAAATTATGCAGTCAGTATTTTCTCTCCGGGGGCGGAGTCGATCAATCATGTTCTTGATAAAATCGCCAATTCAGATTTTCGCGGACTTCTGGTTTCCAATATCGGACTCATCCCGTCTACATTCCCGCTCCCGGTCGTTTATGTCGATAACGGATATGATTTAGGGGGAAATGTAAAGTCTTCCGTAACGTGTACAAACTACAAAGGCGCAGCGGATATGGCAGAAAAAATCCTTGCGCATGGACACCGCGAGATCCTGATTTATACCTCTTACGGAGAATTGGAAATCTCCCGTGCTGAACGGGTTCGCGGGTTCCGTGATACATTGGAAAAACACGGAATCAAAAATGTACAGAAAAGAGTTTTTCATGAAGTGATCCTGGACTTGACATCTATAAAATTCATGTTTAAGAAAATGATGAAACTCTTCCCGGAAACAACTGCGATCATGGTTGATTCTGATAATATTGCGAATAAACTGTTACAGGCGAAAGCACTTTTGATGCCGGAACGGAAACTCTGTATTACCGGCTTTGGAAATGTGGAACACTCTTGCGGACAGATAAAATTTCCCAGTGTAGAACAGCATCCGGAAGAAATCGGAATGCAAAGTGTTAATGAATTGCTCAATTTGATCAATGATCCGGATTATATCTCTTCAGGAAAAATCGAAATAGAAACCGAACTGGTCAATATGGAAGAAATGACCCGTCCCTGAGAGCTGCTGAACGGGAAGAGTCGGAAATCATCTCTGCAACCAGACGGATCCCGTATAAAATGCTCTTAAAAGACAGGTCATGTTCCAGCAATACAATGATCTTTTACTGAATCATTGTATTGCGGCAGAATCAATTCCCGAAATTATTCAAGATCAGTTTCATGGACATTTCAGATGAGAATTTTTCAAGTGCAGAGAGCAATTTTTCTCCGTCTTTGAGTTCCGGATTTCCGGAGAGCGATTTTTCAAATGCTTTGAATTCTTTTTCAAGTTTTTTTAAGTCCTCAGCTTTGATGATCTTCGGATATTTTTTTGCCATTGCCCGAATCGAAGCCATTTTTTCTTTTGCCTTGGCTCCGTAATATCCTTTGATGAAGGACTTTTTGTCTCCGAGGATCATGTAGCCGAATCTCTGGGGCGTATGGAAGTCCATTCCGGTCGGGGACCAGCAAGTGAACATTTTTGGGTAGTCATTTCTCGGACGGCTGCGATTGAAGTTGACACGCCAGAGGAAATTGGGGTCTTGAGAAAACATTGCTCTGGAAATTGCGATTTCGCAGGTGAACCCCTTTCCCTTTCTCTGGAATTTTACTTCAAAGCCCTGCAGACCGACAGGGTCTTCAAATCTTTTGCGCTTCATGTTGACGACATAATTACCATTCAGGGCCGCATAGATCTGATAGTAGAAACTTCTGTCGCTTTCCGTTCCGTTGATAAACAGTTCGACGGAGTCAGTGGGGCGGGCAGGTTCTGCATCAGGCAGTTCATAGCAGTCGTAGAAGAAGTAGATTTTCTCGTCATCATACACCACGCGAACATTGGAAGTCGGAGCGATTTTCTCTCCGGTGATCGTTACAAAATTGCTTGATCTGGGAGCTCTTGAGTAACATGCTTCCGTATCTTTGCCATCGACAATCATTTTGGAGTCGGCTTTCACTGCAAAGATCAAGGGTTCAAAAGGAACATGCGGCGGCGGTTTCGGTGCGCCATTGGCGGCGCAGCCGAGAATTCCGATCATCATAGTTAAAAGTGCAGTATAACGCATTATTTCACCTCAACAAAACTTTCTGCCCCGACACCCGTTGCGGCATCACGGACAATAAGACGGTATTTTCCGGGTTTCTGGTTGAACGCGGTCCGGAATTCCAGTTCTGCTTTTCCGAGCTTTGCAGAAGCAGAACGTTCATATTCTGTCAGAAGTTTGCCGCTGGGGGCGTAAACCAGAAGCCGGTAAGCTCCTGCATCAGGCAGTTTCCCTTCCGCCATTTCCATAGATACTTTGACCTTGACCGTTTCCCCGGCTTTGACATTTCCGGCATGATTCAAAGAGACTTTGCCAACCTTTCCCGGCAGCAGGGTGAACAGAACCGTGTGGTAATCCTGTGAAAAGACAACGCTTTTTCCTTTGCCCATGAACTTACCTGCACGGCTGTCATAAACATAAGCAGAAGAAGGCATTGTCATTTTCAGTTTGTATGTACCGGTATCGATCAGCCAATAGTCCCGGAGCAGTCCGACATACTGGACATTTCCATTTGCAAAGGAGTAAACTGTCGGCTGCGGGAACTGTTTTCCGTCAACGGAAGAAACTCTGAAACGCGGTTCGATTCCGGCTTTTTTGAGGATTTCTCCGAGTTTCCATCCTTTTAACGGAACTTTATTCTTCCAACAGACCTTATCGGTACGCTGATTGCGGTAGCCATTCAGCATATCCCCGATGAGAACCGCATTCTTTCCGGACTTGAAAAGATCCGCAAGAGGAGAAGATGCCCGCTTGTTTCCAAACTCGTCATATTCTCCGGGGATGATATCTGCGATCAGAAGCCCGCCTTTTGCGGTGAACGATTTCAGTAAAGCAATATTTTCATCGGAGAGGATATGGCAGCGGGGAAGAATGATCGCTTTATAGTTACGGACAGCATTTTTCAGTTGTGCTGCAAGAACATAGCGGAACGCATAGCCGGAATCTTCCAAAGCTGTTCTGATATTTGCATCTGCATCGACCCATTTGGTCCCCAGAGCATCATTGGAGAAGAGGGCTTCAAGAATACGGGACTGGTCCTCGTAGCAGATCGCAATGCCGTCTGTGGTCTTTTCGCTGTCAAGGATCATATCCCCGATCCCGGTATGGATCTCTTTCAAAGACTCCGTTCTTGCATCCACATAGGGCAGGCTTGTCATGTCACCGGCAAATCCGCTGACTCCGCCGGGATATCCCATCGTCCAGAACCAGGATGAGTTCAGACCGTTCAGCAGCATGAAGTATGGGAAAATATTTGCTGCGGGGACATTATTATGACCGATCACATTGGAGTCTCCATAAGAGCCGTACCAGCCGCCAGTCATAAAATTCTTTTTGGTGAAATCTCCCAGCAGACGGGTGAGAGAGGTGTTGCCGTAGGTATAAACATTCAAGTTTTCCAGAGTTCCGCTGAGATAAGGAATGTTCAATCCGCTGTTCGGCTTTCCGGGACCCTGTATTCCGTCAAACCCTGCCTGTGCAGCGGGATCTCCTGCCTCTCTCAAATAATCCTGCGTTGCCCGGAAAAAGTCATGGAGCGTAACAGCTGCCATCTCACGGTGCGCCAGCCAGAGTCCATACTTTCCGCTCTTTTTGGCTTCTTCGTAAACAGGCGGAACGATTTCCTCAAAAGTCTTGTAATCAGTCTTGTAGGCTGCATTGAGTTTTTCAATGGTGACAAACTTTTTCTTCAGATAATTCCGCAGTTTTGCGAGACAATACTGACAGCGGCAGGAACTGGGGTCAGTGGAGTAGAAAGTTTCATCACCGTGGGTATATCCGGCAGGGGCATAAGGTCCGTGAACCTTGACAAAGCGGTTCATGGTTTTTCTGGTTGCCTTCAGAACGTTCGGATTGTTCATACATCCGCTGTCTGCGCGATTCCGGACTTTATGGATGTGATCTTTTGTTTTACCGAAGACACCGTAACGGGCTCCATAAAGAAGAGAGTTTGCATTACCTCTTGCAACATTGTATGCGGAAGATGCACCCGCCCAGGTGATCATCAGAACATCTGTCGCATCGTCTTTTTTCAATTTTTCGATCATGAAATGACAGAACGGACTGTTATGCCAGGATCCCCAGACAACTTCCACGAATCTGTGGCGCGGTTTCGTACGGACAGGAAACATGTAATCCTTATTGGCAACAATTGCACCGTTTTTGCTGACATTCACTCTGATCTTATGCAGGGGAACATCTGCTTTCATCGGCTGAACCGTGAATTTTACAGTGCCGTCGGCATTGAGTTTGACAATTCCCGGAAGTGATACCTGCCGTTCCAGATTGTCAAACATAACGACTGAAATATCTTTTACAGCGGGCTTTGTTCCCTTGAATGTGATGGTTCCGGTAACTTTTTCCCCGGATTCATACTGCAATTTATCCAGCTTTACAGAGGAAACTTCGACGTCTGAAACAGCGGTAAACGGAACCGTTTTCCAGTTTACGATCTTTCCCTGAGCATCCAGTTTCCAAACATCCAGCATATATTGTCCGCAGGGAAGGGCGGGGATTTGATTGCTGCTGCCGAGATCCATCTTGATCCCAGCTGCGCGTAAATCACGGACTGCAGCCTTGAAGGGCTTTTCCATCCGGAATGATGCAGCTTTTCCTGCCGGGATCTTTCCAGACATGGAGACATTCACGGGCGTTTTATTTTCATTTTTTCCGCTCCAGAGAACTGCACGGACAACCTGTACCATTGCATATTCATAAGGAACTTTCAGAATCATGGCTTCAGAATCTGTCTCCTGCCAATGGATCTGTTTATCTGTATTATCCCAGATGGGAGACAGGGAAGGCATGAAAAAGCGTTTGCTATCCTGATAACTTCTGATCGTTTCTCCGAAATCCATGATCACAACTCTTCCTTTTCCGAAAGAGAGTGCTTTGATTTCATTCTTTGCCATTTTGAACGGTGCAAGAGCTTCTGCTGGAATGGCACTGCTGATGTACTCGACACCTCCGGGAATTGCGGGCTGTTTTTTGATGATATCAAGCTCCGGATGAGTTTTCAAGGGGTTGATGATCACCAGACCGGCACCGCCGGCAACCCGTTCCAGAATTTTGATACGGGAATCTGCCGGAATGATATCCCAGAAAATTTTTCCAACAACATAAACATCGTGTCTGCTCTGCAGTTTCTGTTTAAGTGCAGCTGTCATAACGGAGCCGGGAGCGCAGAAAAATGCGGAACAGAAATCACTGGAGCCGGATTTTTCCATCTCCTTGAAATCCTGTGTCATCCATCCGTCAAATTCAATATCCATGCGCTGAGCAAGTTCGACAGTTTCACGCTGGGTGGAAATCGGTGCGAGAACAAGAACCCGCAGCTTCTTTCCGGCGTAAGGTTTTGCCCATTTCACATGGGGCGTGACATACTTGTTTGATAAAATGCCGTAGGGCTGGTTTTCGTCAAGTCCGAGTGGATGCGGGGCTGCCTGAACAGAGATCCCCGCAAAGAGTGCAGCTGCTCCGGCAACAATAAGAGATTTGTTCATCGTTGTTATTCTCCGTATTTGATGGAAAGCATTTCCTGATAGTCTGAAGATACTCTGTTCTTAAAAGTGTTGAAGGAAATTTCATTCGTTGTTTCAAAGGCATAGAGCGCGAAGTTGATAGATTTCGGGCATCCCTGATAATTCAGATAGAATGATGATCCATAGCTGCTCAGATTCAGACTGTTATTCCCTCCGGCAATCTTTTCAAGAACAATTCCGATGGCTCCATTTTTCTGGAGTTTATCCGCCAGAAAAGCCCATTTTACATCACCCGGCAAAGTGATTTGTTTCCTCATGCTTTTTCCGGCATCAAGAATTTCTTCCTTGCCATCGGAAAATTTTACATAGCGGTGAGAGGGCTGTTTGTAGGCAGGACCGAAACCGCCCGGGTAGCCGGTCAATCTGATTTTGATATGATTTACTTTCTTATCCTGAGGAGATATTTCAGGAATCAGACGGGCATAAACACGGTTTCCTTCCGAGGGAACGATCAATTGAAGCGTAAACTTGGAAGCCTTGCCCCAGTTCCAAACAAATTCAATGTTCCCGTTCTTACCGCATTTCGTTGAAACTTTGGCAATCTTTTGCTGCATGATATCAATGTTATTGACATAAATACGAATCATTCCGCCGTAGTACCAGAAAGCAAAAGATTTGCCGGACAGTCCGATCCCACCTTGAGAGTGCAGCAACGCAGGATGTTTTCCGGTAAATTCCGGCGGCTGATTCATGAAATAATGATAATAGACCGTCAGTTTATTGGAAGGTGTCACAAAGGTATAATTATCTGTACAGTACGGCGGCTGATTTGCTTTCAGCACTCTTTTATTCTGTTTGAAATCAAGTTTTACTTTTGAAGATTCCTGAGCCAATCCTTTGATCTGGTCGAGTGGATTCTGGGCAAAAGATACGGCGGTGATTGCTGCAATACTTGCCGCAGCAAGATGTTTCAAGTTCATTATTATTTCTCCTGATGCTTAAAAATTATCGATCAAGTTTGTGCATGTCGAATGTCCAGGCAGTACCGCTTACGGGCCAGGTGACTCCAGTAATGGAATTTCTGGTTCTAACGGCAGCTGATCCATCACAGTAGAGAACATTCAGACGGTCTTTGTGGAACCATGCCTGGTCGTATGGACAATCTGCGACATACGCAGTCTTGCTGGGAGAAAGAACTTTTCCATCATTTGTGGTCGTTATTTTGTGGAAAAGCACCATTTGTGCTCCGACGGTTTTAGGAGTCTTTGCTCCACTGTAGTTAAAATTACTGACAAGCAGAGGAACAGAACGATAGGAGCTCCGGTAGTTATTTTCTACGATCATATCATAAATTTTGATTTTGGAACCGTTAGATTCTGCATACACATATTTTGAATTCGGATCTGTTGCAGAAGGACAGCAAAACAGATCTGCAGCCAGTTGAGGTTTCATAAGATCATACTTGATAATACCATACAACTGAACTCCGGGATAGAATGTATTGATGTTCAGTCCTGCCGAATTTGTAGAGAGTAACGGTAACCCCCAGCCTCCGCAATCACCGGCATACATCATGGCATAGGTGCCGATCTGCTTGTGATTGTTGGTACACTTGGAAACTCTTGCACTCTCTCTGGCATTGTTTAATGCCGGTAAAAGCATTCCTGCAAGGATGGCGATAATTGCAATCACTACAAGCAATTCGATCAAGGTGAATTTCCGACGCATAATCTTCATTATGTTAAGTCGCTGCACTTGATAATCAACAGGTTATAAAAAAAATAATTAAAATTTTCCTGAAAAAAGGAAAAAAACAACGGAAGGAGTTAACATAATGAAGAATATGCGAAGTTGCAAATGATTTTTTATCAATTTTTATTATACAACATTAATACATAATTGTCAAGAGGAGAAAAATAATATTTTTTATATTTTTTTGTAAAACAGGAAATAAAACTTTTTCTCAGCAGCTTTCACGCTGGATGAAACGGGTGGAAAACTCTTTTTTGACAGGCTTTTCCGGACGTGCGTTGATGATCGTAAGAATCGCTTCGTTCAACTCTTCTGTCGGGTGGGCAACTGTACTGAGTGACGGATAAATGATCTGTCCGGAAATATCATCATCGAACCCGATGACAGAGAGCTTTTCCGGGATCGGAATTTTATTCTGCGCGGCATAATTCAGAAAACCAAGAGCCATTTTATCCGTGTCAAAAAATACTGCATCAGCTCCGGTTTTCATGATTTTTTTCCCGAGAAGACAGCCGTTTTTAAAGGTTGCCTCTTCTTCCATACGCAACAGCTCCGGGCGTTTTTCTGCCGGAGTTTCCGAAAATGCCTGTTGAAGTCCGGTTTCACGGGATTGAAGAGAGCCGCAGCGGAGGATCCGTTTTTTGCCGTTCCGGATGAGAACGGAAATGGCATCCCTGATGCCGGTCGCCCGGTTGATGGTCAGATGATGTCCCGGAAAATCCTCTTCCTGATCCACATAGATCGGAGTCATGGAGAAGCGTTCAAAAAGTTCGGGCAGCTGCTTTGACGGCAGCGGCACATCGAAAAGAGAGACGACCACAAAATCCACCAGCCCGGACCAGTCGGAAAAGATTTTTTCGATCTGTTCCGCAGATCCGTCGCAGCAAGCCATGATGGGATAATAGCCTTTTGTTTCCAGCCGGGTTTCCAGATCCTGGAGTTTTTGCCGGAAAATCTCATAAGGCGCGTTGGAACAGAGGATCCCGACGAACCGGGAGCGGTTGAGCCGCAGATTCCGTGCCGCCATGTTGGCAACATAATGGTGTTTTTTGGCAAGTGCAAGGATCCGTTCCCGTTTCTCTTCCTGCACATGTGCCTGATTTTTGAGAACACGGCTGACTGTCCGGATGGAGACCCCGGACAGTTCAGCCAGCTGTTTCAAAGTAATTGCCATATCAGAGGGTTACTCCGTCTTTGAAAATGGCGATTTCTTCATAGTGATAAACTTCGTTCCGTGCGGGTTCGCCGTCGGCTGTTTTCAGGACGAGTTGGAAGAACTCTTCTTCCAA
Organism: Lentisphaeria bacterium; assembly: GCA_017456495.1. GTDB lineage: Bacteria > Verrucomicrobiota > Lentisphaeria > Victivallales > UBA1829 > SIG79. The sequence continues at coordinate 9,700 of JAFTJI010000044.1, forward strand.
AGCCTGCTGATCTGCGCCGTCTTCGATCAAACGGCCCGCATTGAAGTCGATCCAGTGTCCTTTCCGGGTTGCCAGATCGGAGTTGGAGGCGATCTTCAAAGTCGGAACAACGCCGCCGAAGGGGGTGCCGCGTCCGGTAGTGAAGAGGACAATATGCGCTCCGGCAGCAGTCAGCAACGTCGTTGCGACCATATCATTACCGGGACCGCTCAACAGGTTCAAGCCCTGTTCTTTCACTCTTCCCCCCATTTCAAGAACGTCTACGACCTGAGCCGTTCCGGCTTTCTGAGTGCAGCCCATGGATTTATCTTCCAGAGTGGAGATCCCGCCGTCTTTGTTGCCGGGAGAGGGATTTTCATAAATGGTCTGCTTGTAGCGCATGAAATACTCTTTGAAACCGTTGATCATATCTACGCATTTATCGAAAATAGACCGTGTTTTGCAGCGGTTCATGAGGATGGTTTCTGCTCCGAACATCTCCGGAACTTCGGAGAGGATCGTTGTTCCTCCGCAAGCGGAAAGTCTGTCAGAGAAAGTTCCGACAAGTGCGTTTGCAGTGATACCGGAAAGACCGTCGGAGCCACCGCATTTCAAACCGATGACAAGTTCATTGACCGGGATCGGTTCCCGTTTGTCATCTTTGGCAGCTTCTGCAAGTTCTTTCAGGATCTTCATTCCCTCGGTGAACTCATCAATGCCATCCTGCGCGATGAGAAAACGGATCCGTTCCTTATCGTAATCGCCCAGCTCTTCCTTGAACTGTTCGGCGGTATTGTTTTCGCAGCCGAGACCGACAACGAGAACCGCTCCGGCGTTGGGGTGATGGACGAAGTCAGCCAGAAGGAGCCGGGTGAGTTCGTGATCTTTTCCAAGCTGGGAACAGCCGTAAGGATGAGTGAGAGCCATTGCACGGTCAAGAGTTCCTTTGGGAAGAAGAGAACGGTTGACTTCGTCGGCGAGATTCTGGGCAAGACGGTTCACGCAGCCGACAGTCGGAACGATCCAGAGGTGGTTTCTGATCCCGACTTTACCGTCTTTTCTGCGGAATCCCTGAAAGAACAGCTCTTTTTCAGGGGCAGGGCGGGCTGTGATCTCTTCTTTGTCATACTGATAATCCAGAATCCCGGAAAGACGGGTTTTCATGTTATGAGTATGGACTTTTTCGCCGGGCTGGATATCCTGTTTTGCGCTGCCGATGGGCATGCCGTACTTCAGAATATTTTCGCCTGCTTTGATCTCTTTCAGTGCAAACTTGTGTCCGCGTCCGACAGATTCTTTCAATGTGACGATCGCATTTTCTCCGGCTTCCAGATGTTCCAGAGCAACTGCCACATTGTCAGAGGGATGGATTTTGATAAACTTCATGATATTCTCCTCAGAGGATGCTTTCTGCAGCCGCACGGATTCCCTTTTCACGGATCATGACAAATTTTTCCGTGACATAATCGGTCATTCCGGGGATGGTGTTGAGATCCATTTCCCAGAAAGAGGTGTTTGCCAGAATCGCTTTGACTGCATCAGCAGGAGCTGTTTCCAGCTGCGGGGTGAGACCGGCAAAGAATTTCAGAATGTCGGGGGAGTCGGAAACAGGATAGGTTCC
>JAFTJI010000045.1 GCA_017456495.1 Lentisphaeria bacterium
ATGCGGCATATCTTCTTGCAGAATTTCTCTGCAACGGAGATGTGGGCGCATTTGTGAAAAAGATGAATGCCAAAGCTGCTGAGCTTGGGATGAAACATACAAAATTCCGGAACCCCCACGGATTACCCGGCAAGAGTGCTGCCGAAGATAACGTGTCAAGTCCGGAAGATATGGTTCGTCTCGCAGAAGCGACGCTGCTCCACCCCCAGCTGATGGAATGGACCTCCACCTGGAGAGCCGGATTCCGTGAACCTGGAACAAAGGGGTATATGTTGATGCAAAACACCAACCATCTGCTTGCCAGCGGATCCAATCCCTGCCCGGGCGTTGATGGAATGAAGACCGGCTATATCAGGCGGTCAGGTTATTGCCTCACAGCTTCCTGCAAGCGTGGAGGACGCCGTGTCATTGCTGTTGCAATGGGACATAACACAGGAAAAGAACGTGACAGATTTGTCAGAGCTCTTTTGAACTGGAGTTACACCCGGATCAACAAAGAGTAAGCAGCCAAGGATAAAGTACGTCCCCTGAAAAGGAAAACCATCAAAAAGTATCACCTGCAACATCAAAAGGAATAAGGTACTATGACAAAACGTGATATTATCGTCAAAATCGCAGAAGAATCCAAGAACCTCACACAGGCAGAAGTCGGCTTTGTTGTCCAGCGCACTCTGGATACCATCGCAGAAGAACTCGCCGCCGGAAGAAATATCGAATTGCGCAACTTCGGTGTCTTCGAAATCCGCACCACCAAAGAACGCATCGGAAGAAACCCCGCAAAGCCGGAAAACGTCGTCACCATTCCGGAACGCAATGTGGTGAAGTTCCGCGCTGGAAGAGTTCTTCGTGAAAAACTCGGAAATCTCGAAAAACTGAAATAATCGGAGAACATCATGTCGAAATCCGCACCACCGCCGGGAACAGGAGATATCACTCCTGAAGAATCTCCCGTTTGGAATCTTTTGGAAGAATCCGCCAGACGGATCTACCATCTTTATGGATACGGAGAACTCCGCACCCCGATCTTTGAATTCACCGAAGTCTTCCAGAGAGGTCTCGGAGATGAAACCGAAGTCGTCAAAAAGGAAATGTACACCTTTGAAGACCGCGGCGGTCGTTCCCTGACTCTCCGCCCGGAAGGAACCGCAGGTGTTATGCGCTCCCTCGCAGGAACCGATGCCGTCAACGGTGTCGAACACAGAGTCTTTTACATCGGACCTATGTTCCGCGGTGAAAGACCTTCTGCAGGAAGACGCAGACAGTTTCACCAGATCGGTGTCGAAAACGTCGGAAGAGTCTCCCCTGAACTGGATGCGGAATGTATCTCCATGCTCGTTCATTTCCTCAATGACATCGGAATCACCGGCTTTACAGTCAAGATCAACACCCGCGGGGTGAAGTCTGACCGTCCTGCCGCAGAAGAAGCTCTCAGAGAGTTCTTCCGTCCCCATCTCGCTGAGATGTGCCTTGATTGTCAGGAACGTTTCGAACGAAACATCTGGCGTATTCTCGACTGCAAACAGGAAAAATGCCGGAATATCATCTCCGGCGCACCCAATGCAGCAGATTACTTCAGCGATGAAACCAAAGCATACTTCAAACAGGTTTGCAGCTGTCTTGATGCCATGGGAATCGAATATCAGGTCGATCCTGAACTCGTCCGCGGACTTGACTACTATGTGCATACCGTGTTTGAACTGACCCATCCCGGACTTGGCGGACAGAACGCCATCGCCGGGGGCGGCCGTTATGAACTGAACCTGCCCGGGATCAACAAGCCCGTTGAAGGTGTCGGATATGCTGCCGGTATGGAACGGTTGCTCATGGTGAGAGATTCCCTCGGAATCGTCCCGCCTGCACCCGAACCGCCGAAGCTCTTCCTTGCCTCCATGGGTGAAAAAGCTCTGGCATTCAATATCGGGCTGACCGCAAAACTCCGCCGTGCAGGGGTTCCTGTCGCTGTGGAAGTGGAAGCAAAGAGTCTCAAATCCCAAATGCGCAGCGCAGACCGTCTGAAAGCTGTCTACAGTGTCATCGTCGGTGACAATGAGCTCGAAGCCGGTGTCGCAAAGCTCAAACGGATGGCTGACGGCAATCAGGAAGAGATCGCTCTTACAGTAGAGGCGTTGGCAGAAGCGTTGAAATGAACAAGGTTTATAACGTAAACATCGCGTCACAGTCACCGCTGCCGACGCCTCATGAAATCCATACGGAGCTGCCCATTCCGGAGGAGTCTGAAAGTTTTGTTGAAGACTCCCGGCGGCAGCTCGTGGATATCCTCAATCACAAGGACGACCGTTTCCTTGTGATTGCGGGTCCCTGCTCCATCAATGATATCCCCTCTGCGCTGGAGTATGCGGAACGCTTTAAAAAAATTCAGCAGAAAGTGTCTGACAAACTCTTTCTGATCATGCGGACCTACTTTGAAAAGCCCAGAACCACCGTTGGCTGGAAAGGGCTGATCTATGATCCCCGCATGGATAAATCTTTTCAAATCGAAGAAGGTTTGCGGATCGCCCGGAAACTGCTTCTCCAGCTTACGGAAATGAAAATCCCAACAGCTACAGAGTTTCTGGATCCGATTATCCCCCAATACCTTTGTGACCTTATCACCTGGGCGGCGATCGGCGCAAGAACCACTGAATCCCAGACACACCGGCAGATGGCAAGCGGGATGTCTATGCCCATCGGATTCAAAAATGCAACTGACGGCTCTATCACCATCGCAATTGATGCAATCAAAACAGCCGCCGCACAGCACAGTTTTCTCGGTGTGATCAATGACGGAAGAACAGGGATTTTCAATACAAAAGGAAATCCCAACTGCCATATCGTTCTGCGCGGATCTTCCATCGACCCCAATTACGGATCGGAATATATCGCTTTCACACGGGAACTCCTGCGGAAAGCCGGTCTGAACCAGACGATCATCGTCGACTGCAGTCATGGAAACTCTCATAAAATGCCGAAAAATCAGATCAAAGCAGCAAAAGATGTGATCAGTCAGCGTTGCGGCGGCGACAAAGCCGTGAGCGGGATCATGCTGGAAAGTTATCTGATCGAAGGCAGACAGGAGATCGGAGACTATATGGTTCCGGGACTCTCTGTTACAGATGCCTGCCTCGGTTGGGCGGATACAGAAGAGTTGATCCTCTCTGCTTATCACTCCCTTTAAAAGACGTTCTCCCCGACAATTTGAGTTCGGGGAGCAGTTTATTTTTAACCGAATAACCCGAAAATCAATCGCGGTTATTGCTGAAAACTCCGGCACGGATCAGATAGTAAAGCAGCATCAGCAGAGAACTTACGGCTGAGGCAACATATGTCATAAATGCCGCATTCAGAACAGCCCCGGCTTCTTCGCTCTCTTTTTGAGTTACGATACCGCAAGTTACCATCAGTTTTTTTTGCCCGTGCGCTGGCATCCCATTCGACGGGAAGAGTCACGATTGCAAAAAGAACGGTTGCGCCAAAGAGGATTGCGCCCCAGAGAATCATCTGCTGAGAAGCAAATATAAATCCGATCATAATGACGATATAAGATCCGAATGAGGCAAAATTTGTAAGAGGAACCAAAGCGGAACGCAACCCCAGAGGTCCATACGCAGTTGCATGCTGGATCGCATGTCCGGCTTCATGGCAAGCCACCCCGATAGCTGACAGAGAAATTCCGTTGAACACATCGGGAGAAAGCCGCAAAACCTTTGCGGAAGGGTCATAATGATCTGTCAGGAATCCGCCCACACACTCGATACGGACATCGTAAATCCCGGCGGATGCAAGAAGCCTCTGAGCTGCCTGCGCGCCGGTCATTCCGGAAGATGCTCTGAAACGTTTAAATTTCTCAAATGTTGAATGGGTGTAAGCAGAAGCCATCCCCGCAATAATCAGTCCGGGGAGCATAAAAAGAAGATACAGCGGATCAAAAAACACGGTATAAACCTCCTGTCTGAAATTACATTATGTTCCGGGGCTGAAAATAAAATCAGGAACGTCTGCCGTGATGATCACCGGACAGGACACCACGCTTGGAAGATTTCACAAATTCAAGAAATTCAACGACTTCAGGGAGTTGTTCAACGTCAGCTTCGATTTTTGCGATAGCGTTGGTTACGTTCAAACCTGACCGGAAGAAAATATTGTAAACATTCTTGATCGCCCGGATCGTTTCAGGGGCGAACCCATTCCGGCGCATTCCGACGATATTGAAACCGCGAACGCCGCCGTTTCTTCCGTCACCGATCATAAACGGGGGAAGATCCATAGAGATCTGGGAACCGCCGCTGAGCACAGCCATTCTGCCCATGCGGCAGAACTGGTGCATACCGGAAAGCCCGGAGATCAGGCATCTATCGCCGATTTCGCAATATCCGGCGAGACCGCTGAACGGAACCATGATAACATTATTGCCAAGCTGACAGTTGTGTGCAACGTGAGTATTTGCCATCATGAAGCATCCGTTTCCGATGGTGGTAACGGTATTTTCATGTGTTCCGCGATTGACGGTCACGCCTTCACGGAAACGGTTGTTGTCACCGATTTTTGTATAGGAAACGATATTGTCGAACGCATAATCTTCCGGCTCGGTTCCGATTGCAGCAAAGGGGTGAACAACATTATTTTTCCCCATAGTGGTGTAAGCTCCGATGCGGCATTGACCGATCAGATGGGTTCCTTCGCCGATTTCCACATCATGTTCAATCACACAATAAGGTCCAACGATCACATTGTCTGCAAGTTTAGCAGTCGGGTCGATAATTGCGGTAGGATGGATCTGAGACATCTTGATTACTCCGGTATTTCTTTATGGGGGGTGGTTATAAAAAGAAAAAGCGGGGAGGAAGCCCCGCTTTCACGCGCTTATTTTTTCTTGGAACTCTTGGCTTCGTTAGCTCTTTCCTTGAGTCTGTCCATGTAACGTGCATGACGTGCGCGCTTTTCAATTTTGTTGTACTGCTTTCCCATTATAAAACTCCTGATGTTTGTTTTAATGTAAAATTGTCTATCATCGCGTAATATACACGGTACTCCGGTAAAATTCAAACCTGATACTAAAGTTTTTTTCTGCTTTTTCTCTTCAATAAACACATTATTGACGGATTATATTGAGATTTCAGCAGAAAAAACTTATCCGTTGGGCTTACAGGAAAAGATCACTGTTTTTCCAATCGCAGAAAATCAAGGACAAAAAACTCTTTTTTCTGCAGATATGCAACGCCTTTTTTGCCGACAGCACCTTGATTTTTGATCCGGCAGCCGCAAAGATAGAATTTTATGTCGATCTTTGTTTTTCCGGTATTCCGTTTCAGGACTTTCCGCAAATCAATGGCACGATAGCCGAACTGCGTATCCAGATAATCTTCAAAAACCTCGTACTGTTTGCCGCTGGTATGATCAATGAACTTAACAGCAATATGACCGCCGGGACATTCCGGGACAAGCAGATTCCAGGTGAGCATCGGATAATTTTCCAGATCAACTTCAACATCTTTCACTCTGACATGAGGATATGAGGGTTGATCAATACGCGCAACGATCACGACTCTGTCGCCGGATTTTCCGATAGCGATCTCTTCTCCGCAGCGTTCTTTCAAGCCGTCAAGATAATCTGCCACGCTCCAAACATGAGTATCCATTGTGATTTTCCGGAAATTTTCCGGTTTCATCTGCTGTTTGTGAACGATCTGTTTGTTTTTTCCGCTAACAATGCCCTGAGCTTTCGTTTCAGGAATCTTTGCAGCCTTTGCAATCGCATCAGCAACAGCTTTTTCTGTCTCCGCGGCTGTCAGCTGCCCGGCATAAACTTTTTTGTTATTCTTCACATTTTTGATTGCTTCAATCAGTCCTTCCGGAAGATCTTCCAGAAACTCTCCGGCATTTTGGGCGACATCCATATAAATCATGCCCGGTTTTGCTTCTGCAAAATAGGTCTTCAGATTGATTTTTGGCGAGAGTGCAACCGGCGGAATTCCCATGACCTGAGAATTTTTGATTACAAGGCTGTTTGGAAATTCTTCGCAGAAAACTGCACTTTTCTTCAGAATATTTCCCTGATTTCCAATCCAGCAGTCTTCCAGAAGAATATGCACTCCCCAACCGCTGGGACGGTATTTGGCAAAGTTCACAACCGGTGTAAATCCGCCGCCTTCTCCTCCGAACCGGAAATTCCGGCAGGTCAAAGTATGACCATAGTTATCGATCCAGCGGAGATTTCCGCTGACAACAAGAGGAACGCCGAGAATATCCTGACAGTTCAGGTAGTTGTGATTTTCGATCACTGCCAGATCTTTCGGATTCTTCAGAGCCGTGGTGATCCATGAATTGCTGAAATAGCAATGATCTCCGACCGTCACCAACGCCTGCTGACAGAAGTCAAACACGCAGAATTGAACGATACAATGAGTGGATCTTGTCTCTTTCAGGAACCGGACAGCCACACCGGAAGCTTTGATAAAACGGCAGTGGGAAACGCTGAAAAAACCTCTGTCAATATTCTGGTTTCCAAGAGAAAGCTGATCCCGTCCGCCAGTAAAAGTCAAACCTTCGATCCGGATTCTCCAGAGATTTCTGGATTGAAAAATATCCTTTTCCGGATTGGTCATCACGATACTCGGCTGTCCCTGTCCGATGATCTCGGAGACACCGCTGATATTGATCGTATCGCTCAAGCGGTAAGAACGCCCGCCGGGGAACAGAACGCCTGTTCCGGTCTTTGCGGCATCTTTCATCGCCTGCTGAACTGCGGCGGTATGGTCTGTCGCGGAAGGATTTTTTTTGATATAATCTTCCACATTGACCAATCCTGCGGCTGAAACTGCAAATGTCAGCAGGATTGCAAAAACTGTAAAGAAAAATTTCTTCATGATCCACCTTACGGTTTCTTGTAGATCCAGAGATTGAGGGGCTTCAGAGTTTCTTCATAGTTCTTGAACTCGATGTGACCATCCACCATTGCCCAGTTGTTCTTGTAATCATGATAGCCGACTTTGCCATCATCGTTTTCCACTGTTCCGCGCTGAACGGTGTATTCATACATATAACCGGGCTGATAGCATTTTGTTGCGGAACCATAGCGGAGAACATTATCTTTGTGATGCAATTCTGCAAACATGATTGTTTTATCTTTCTGGCCGATGGTGCTGAGTTTTCTTCCGCCGCGGCTTCTGTCGGTATTGACATCACCCCAGAAATCGTCGATCACACTGGCATTGGAACAGTAACTGACCTTTGCGATATGGGCATTGACTGTAACCCATTTTGCAGGAACCGTCTTATCGGAAGGACATTTGTAGATCGGATATTTATCCGGATACCAGCCGGCTTTCGGTTTTCCGTAACCGAGATACGGCGCAATAAGCATCTGCCAGTTTACGCCGACTCTGTTTGCTGTGCCGGGCAGATAATCATTGTTGTCAGCAGCATACTGATGAGATGCCATGCTGATCTTTTTCATATTGCCTGCACACAATTTCACTTCTGCCTTATTCGCCGGATTTTCAGTTCCGATGGCTGTAAGTGCAGCGATTCCGATCGCCGAAAGAACGACGACCACGACGAGTTCATGGAGTGTGAACATTTTTTTCATTTTAACAATTCCTTTTGGGTTAAGTTTCTTCCATAAAATCTGATGTTGCGGATGTTTCCTTCAAAGAAAACTCTGGGTTTGAAGACCCATCCGCAGAGGGAGCCCACCGTTACATGGGTAAGAGATCCCTGCCCTCTGTTCGGCTTGACTTTCTGAGTTCCTTCCAGCTTGCCGTTGATATAAAGCTTGAGTTCCTTCAAATCATAAACGACAGCAATTTTATACCATTTCCCTGCTTCCAGCTTTGTTGAGGAAACAATTTTCCGCTCATAAGGATAGCCTTTTTCACCTGCGGCAAGCGTTGTGAAACCGTTCCGTCTCACATCTACTCTGCCATCAGAAAGAAGACGGATATTGATCTGTCCGCCGACGGTTCCGATGATCCCCATCTCTTTTCCGAGAACTGCAGGCTGAACTTCCACTTCGCAGGTATAAGCCCCCGGCATAGCGGTTCCGCCCATGATCATCAAATACTCTTTCCCGGTGAATTTCAGCATTCCCTTGCCGTCTTTATCGCGGGCAAAAATCGGACTTTTCCCGGGTTTGACAGCTCCGTTATGGTAGTGATAATATCCGGTATAACCCAGATGACCGCCGCCGTAACCGGTTCCGTTGATGGATCCGTTATGACCATGTCCGGAACGGTCGATGGCAAGATAGCCCTCGTCACGGTCGCAGGGATAATAGAAGTACGGCACACGGACTTCTTCAATGTCAAACTCTTTGATCGTTCCGTTATCAAGAAGAACAGGAACTTTGACTTTTCCGGAACGTTTTCCGTTCACCACCCAGACCGGAAGTGTCTGGTAACGGTAGCCGTTCTTGTTTTCCAGTTCCATATGATACCAGTTGAGAGCATCTCCGGGTGATGGGAGCTGAACGCCCCGGGTCATGGAAAGCGCACCATTCCGTTCCGTGTGGCGGTAGAACTCCAAGCCGTTCCGCATCATACGGGTGGTGCACCATCCGTGACGGGGAGAGGAACCGGGTTCCATGATCACATCAGCAGATACAACAGAAGCACCGTCTCCGAACCAGATTTCTGTCTTCCCGGGAGTCGTATTATTGATCTTCCAATCCGGATTTCTGACTTGACAGTGCAGCGTATTGGCAGTAGATCTTGCCCAGAACATCCAGTAGTTGCGGAAGGAGGGAGAGATCAAAGTCATGGGATTATACGGTAAAGTCCGTTCTCTGCCGATCCATCTGTAATGCAGACGGGGAACAATACCGCGTTCATTGAAGAACTGTTCTGACGGCAGTTCATATTCCTGAACGGAGAGATCTGTCAGATCCATTGTCCGTTCCGGGAATGCGTAAAGAACTTGTCCGGCTGTGTTGCAGATCTCCAGTTTCACACTCACTTTTTTGTGACGGGATTTGATGGGGAATCCGATCACTTCAAAGTGCAGTTTATTCTGTCCGAGCATGACAGTCATGTAGTTTGTCAGAACGAGTTCCGGAGAGGAATACATGGGGAAAGATTCTTTGCGCCACTTTGCCAAACGCACCTGAGCATAACGGAGCATGAAATTTTCCCGTTCATAACAGGGAATGATCATAGAGTTTTCATAATGGTCAAAGAAATTCGTCAACACAATAGAGTCTGGCTTTACCCCCAGAGCAATATCCCAGGAATCGCGATATTTCCTGGAAAGCTGCGTTCTTGCGCCGCCATGATGGAAGTGATTGGAATAAGTATTTTGAACACCAGCCTCAAAAATCTTCTGGGGATAATCCTTTTTCATGATCGGTGCAAGAATATCAAAAACTGCTTTCTGATCCTTTGCAGAGCCCCAGTTACCATACATGCTGACACCGTCAAAATAAGGAAGATATTTCAGAGCGGCATCTTTGATCGTATTTGCTTTGCAGCAGTCTCCCGTATTGAAAAGCCAGATGAATTTTCCGCATTTCGCTTCCACTGCCGGAATCACTTTTCCCCACTCTTCCGGGGTGAAATAAAACGGCGTATAAACAGAAATGATCGGACAGCCGTTGAGACGGTAGATCGATGGACTGCTTTTGAATTCCTCTTTCAGCATATCCAGCTGGTGAATTGTCTTTTTGATATCTTCAGCAACATTTTTCTTGCCGCCGAACACAAGAAAAATAGAGAATTTTGCATCACAGCCCATTTCCCGAGTCTGTTTCATCATCTCTTTCATTGTGTAAGCATAGCCCGGAGCGGGAACATGAAGTTCGATCTGAAAGTTCAGCTTTCCGTAAGAATGGGCTTCTGCAAAAGCTTCGCCCCATGGCTTCTTACGGTAGATTTTCGCTGTATAATTCGGTCCGCCGTAATCATGGATCCGCTGTTTATCCGTCACCCACCAGGGATTGACTTGCGTCCAGAATGTCCCTTTGTACGGAGTTTTATCAAACTTCGGCCGATAATCCGGAGCGGCAGCTGAGACAAGGCTGTACAGAACCGCAAAACACAGAAAAAGCAGTTTTTTCATAAGGAACAGCTCCTTTTATTTTGTCCGTTTCCAGTCTTCTCTGCACCAGGGCTGAGCTTTGATGCCGGCGGATGTTCCGCCATCAGCAGCAAGCCGGTCAGCATTCCACGCATCAACATGTCCATCTGCATAAACAAGACGGCTCTTTTTGTCGTTATGATATTCGCCGGGTCCCCACTGACCGCCAACACTTCCTCCGCCGCTGACATAGCTGGAACCGAGAACAGGATAGTTCCATGCTCCGCCGCTGCCCGGTCTCTGATAGTTTACATATTCTCCGGCATAAAAAGCGGAGGAAGGTCCCTGCAATTTTCCAATTTTCACGCCGTAAGGTGCAACCGATCCATAGGTATTGTAAAGCATTGCGGTAATTCCATAACTTCCTGAAGCCCAATCAACAAGATCCGGCAGAACATTACCATGGATATTTCTTCTTGAGGAGTGGCTTGGACAGCGGAAAATCTTCATTGAACCGGCAATATCGGAGGTGACATTTGAATCTTTTCCGCCCATAACAAGAGCAAGTCTGGCATTCCATACATACTGATTCAGAGATACGTTTTGAGAAAAAGTCGGGACGAATCCGTCATTGGATGAAACATAGAGAGCCATGGCGGTTCCGATCTGTTTCAAATTCGAGCTGCAGCTCGCTTTTCTGCCGGATTCTCTGGCATTGTTCAGTGCAGGCAGCAGCATCCCTGCAAGAATTGCGATGATCGCAATCACAACGAGTAATTCGATCAGCGTAAACTTGACATTTTGTGAAGTTTTAATCATTTTCAGCCCACCTTTCACTTTAGATGATTATTGATGACCGTTTTTCGTATTTTCAAACATTATACAGTGTCATGCAGATATTGTCAACAGTATATAATAAAAAAATTGCATTTTTGTTATATATGGGATTGTAATTTTTCATTCCGGAAGTAATATATAGACAGTTTAAGAAAGAGGTTTTTATGGTTGAAGAACTGCTCCGGTATTTTTCGGAAAATGCAAGAGATCTGGATTGGCGGCACAATCCTACGCCTTATCGTGTCTGGATCTCTGAAATCATGCTTCAGCAAACCCGTGTGGAAGCTGTCAAGTCCTATTATGCCCGCTTCATGAAAGAACTCCCGACGGTGGAAGCTCTGGCGGAAGTTTCGGAGGAAAAGCTGTTTAAGCTCTGGGAGGGGCTGGGCTATTATTCCCGTGCAAGAAATCTTCAGAAAGCTGCAAAGATCATCGTGGAAGCCGGAAAATTTCCGGACACACTGGAAGAGATCGCAAAACTTCCGGGTGTTGGTCCCTACACGGCAGGAGCGATTGCATCTATCGCTTTCGGGTTGCCGACTCCGGCTGTGGACGGAAATGTCCTGCGGGTACTTTCCAGAATCAAAGGCAGGAATTATAATGCAAAAGAAGCCGCTGCGGAATTGAAAGATCTTTATCCGCCGGGGCGCGCAAGCGATTTCACTCAAAGTCTCATGGAACTGGGTGCCTGCGTGTGTCTGCCCAACGGGAAACCGTTGTGTGAAACCTGCCCGGTAGCTCATGAGTGTATTGCCTTGCGGGACAACCGGATCGATGAACTTCCCGAAAAACCGGAAAAGAAGCCGCGGAAGATCGAAGAGAAAAATATTCTCGTTTTGGAATATAATGGAACATTTGCACTGCTGAAACGTCCGGCAAAAGGACTTTTGGCAAAACTCTGGAGCTTTCCGGAATTTTCTGATGATTTCAGGAAGGAATTGGAAGAAAACGGATATTCTGTAAAAAAAGTTGTTAAAAAACCGTCTGCAAAACATATTTTCACACACATTGAGTGGAAAATGAAGATTTTCCTGGTAACATTGAGTGCGGTTCCGGGAGAAAACGGATATGTCTGGGTCACGCGGGAGGATCTGGAAGAAAATTATGCCATTCCCGCAGCGTATCAGGGTGCTTTGAAAGTAATTATGGAGATATGATCATGGAAGAACAGGAACTCAATCTGACCTTTGAAGAGGCTATGGACAAACTGGAACAAATCGTTTCAGAAATGGAGTACGGCGGGATCCCGCTGGAACAGATGATGTCTAAATTCGAAGAAGGCGCAAAACTTGCAAAATACTGTCAGGAAAAACTTGCAGGACTGAAAAAGAAAATGGAGATCCTGACGCGCCGTCCCGATGGCTCCACAGCCTGGAGCGAGATGTCTCCGGACGGACAATAAAAAGCTGATTCCGGGAACGGGAAAAATTCTCCCCGCGCCCGGTTCAGGATCTGTTATTCCATAGAATAAGCTTTCAATTTCCGCAGCAGAGTTCTGCGGCTGATCCCCAGTTTTTCTGCGGCTCGGGTCCGGTTTCCGCCACACTCATTCAAGGCTTTGGTGATCAGCATTTTTTCATTCCGTTCCAAATCGCAAGTGACCGGCTGAACAGCCGTTCTGGTAAATCCCGGTGACATCTCTTCCCGGATTTCCAACGGGACATTGTCAACGCCGATTATTTTTTCCCGGCTCAAAACGACCATCCGTTCCACGCAGTTGCGGAGCTCACGGATATTTCCGGGCCAGCGGAACGTGGTCAGAAGCTCCATTGCCTCCGGGGAGATCCCCATTTCCCGTCCATTTTCTTTGGAGAAAATATCCAGATAATGGGCAACAAGCAGGGGAATATCGTCTTTCCGTTCCCGCAGCGGCGGCAGTTCCAGAGAAACCACATTCAAGCGGTAGTAAAGATCTTCCCGGAAGGTTCCTTCTTCCACCATTTTTTTCAAATCGCGGTTTGTCGCCGCTACGACTCTTGCATCTGTTTTCAGCAGTTCCGTTCCCCCGATGCGTTCATAGGTCTTACTTTCCAGCACACGCAGCAGTTTCACCTGGATCTGCAGAGGGATCTCACCGATTTCATCCAGAAAGATCGTCCCGCCTTCCGCGCGCTCAAAACGGCCTTTTTTCCGTTCGACAGCTCCGGTAAAGGCTCCCCGTTCGTGTCCGAACAGTTCACTTTCCAGAAGATTTTCCGGTAATGCGGCGCAGTTGACCGCCACAAATTCCCCGGTCCGCCCGGAAAGCTGATGAATGGATTGCGCAACAAGCTCTTTTCCTGTTCCGGATTCTCCGGTGATCAGGATATTCGCACGTGTCGGGGCAACCTGTTCGATCGTCTCCCGGATCCGCTTCATCGCCGGGGACGTTCCGATCATCCCGCGGGTTCCGAATTTGTCATCCAGACGTTTCTTCAGTTCCTTGTTTTCTTTTTTCAGGGAACCGGATTCCAGCGCGCGGGCGATGACAAGTTCCAACCGGTCGATATTGACCGGCTTTGCAACGAAATCAAATGCTCCGTGTTTCACCGCCTCAACGGCATTTTCGATTGAGCCGTAAGCTGTGAACAGAATACACGGCGGCGGCGGTTCTTTCCGCAAAGTTGCATCCAGAACATTCATACCGTCGGGTCCCGCCCCCATCCGGATATCGGAAAGAACAAGATCATAATCATTCCGTTCGATCAGATTGATGGCTGTCATGCCGTCTTCTGCCAGAGTCACATCATAACTCATACGGAGGAATTTTCCCAGAGTTTCCCGGGTTCCCCGTTCGTCATCCACGATCAATATTGTTTTTTTCGGTTCTTTCATTTCTGTCCATCCTTATGTTCCGCTTCCGGCAAAACCCCTGCCACAAAATGTCCGGCAGAGGGCAGGACACGTGCATTCATACGGTGCAGCGGGAAAGTAATAATAAACGAGGTCCCCTTCCCTCCGGCACTTTCGATGGAAAGTTTTGCACCATGTTCCCGGAAGACCCGCTCCACAACCATCAGCCCGATCCCGTTCCCGCTTTCCTTTGTTGAGAAGTATGGCTGAAACAGTTTTGCCATGTTCTCCGGTTCGATTCCCGATCCGGTATCAGAGATCCGCATTACGATATTCTCCTCCGCCTCGCAGCATTGGATTGTCAACGTTCCGCCACCACTCATCGCCTGTATCGCATTCCGGATAATATTGTAAAAAGCCTGTTTCAACTGTGCCGGATCAGCACTAATCAGCGGCAGGGAATCATCCCAATCGCAAATGACCTGCACCTTGCGGTCACGGATCTCATGCTGCATAAACGAAAGAGTCTCTTCCAGAACATTGCGCAGCTGAGTCGGCTCCAACCGCAATTTTGCCGGACGCAGTGCCTTTAAAAACTGGTTGATAATGGAATCCAGCCGCTCCACTTCATTCCGGGCTTCCCGCAAACTCTCTTTTGCCTCTTCCAGATCCGGATCATCCATCTGAAACATCCGTTCCAGCAGCTGAAGATTCAGATAAAGACTGTTCAGCGGGTTCCCGATCTCGTGGGCAACTCCGGCTGCAAGCATGGAAACCACCCGTCCGCGTTCATTTTCCATCCGGGATGCGGTTTTATCATACTCCTCCGTAATATCCGTCAGGATCACAATAAAATGACCATCCTTTCCATGGGGAACAAGATAAAAACGGACGATTCTGCGTTGAGGATAAAGGATCTCCATTTCATGCCGTGCAGAAACGCCCTTCTGTTCGATCAAAGCCTCCCAGTCGACCCCTTTCAAGAAGCGTTTGACAGAAAGTTTTGAGAAATCCTCCGGGATTCCCAGCATAGATTCTGCGGCATTATTCCGGTAAAGGATCCGCATATTTTTGTCGATCACCAGCAATCCTTCGCTGATTGCATTTGCAATATTTTCAAAAAAACCTTTTTCTCCGGCGAGCTTATGGATCACCGTATGAAGCATATTAGGTTCCATTGATTTAATATGAGGAACGCATCTGTCTACGGACATTTTGTCACACCTCCATGTTATTCTGAGCACTGGTACAATATGTCACACTTTTCATTTTTTTCAAGTACACCGGATAGAATTTTTACAGAAAACGTAATAAAAAACGGATTTTTTAAGGAAAACACGAAAAAAAACAAAAACAATGCTTGACTTTTCCGGAAATGATGATATATTAATCGGGTAATCGAAAGAATTACGATGTGCGCCCATAGCTCAGTCGGTAGAGCA
>JAFTJI010000046.1 GCA_017456495.1 Lentisphaeria bacterium
AATGTCCTTTAATTACGTTTGAAACTGCATACAGATGTTTAAAATAACACCAAAGTGTGCAGTTTTCAAGCGCAATTGTAATTTTTTTTCGATTTTTTTTATTTTATCGCGGCCAAAGAACGCGTTATTCTTCCTCTTCTGACTCAGAAATTGAACTGACAATGTCATCTGAGAGCCCCATTTCTGTTTCATCAAAAACAGCATTGTCTCCAAAGATTTCATCAACTTCAGAAGTGGTTGTATCTTCTGCGTCAACATCTGCATCGACATCCGTATCAGCATCTTCATCCTGTTCCGGGAACTCAAACGGAATTTCTTCGCCGAGTTTTTCGGGATACATGGACTGGTAACGTGCAGTACCTGTTCCGGCAGGGATCAGATGTCCGGTGATGACGTTTTCCTTGAAACCTCTCAGCCAGTCAGTCTTGCCAAGGGTGGCTGCATCAGTCAGAATACGGGTCGTATCCTGGAAGGATGCAGACGAAATAAAGCTTTCTGTTTCAAGAGATGCCTTGGTGATACCGAGCAGGACAGGTTCGCCTTCTGCGGGGGTTCCGCCGTTGGCTCTTGCCTTTTCGTTTTCACGCTGGAAGTCATACTTATCTACCTGTTCGCCTTCGAGGAACGGAGTGGTTCCCTGCTTGGTGATGCAGATCTTCTGCATCATCTGGCGGATGATGATCTCAATGTGTTTGTCATTGATTTCCACACCCTGAGAACGGTAAACTGTCTGAACTTCGTTCACCAGGTAACGCTGCAGTTCCTGTGCCCCGCAAACCTCAAGGATCGTGCTGGGAACAATGGATCCGCCTGTGAGCTTGGCACCCTTCCGGACGTAATCGCCCTTGGAAACGAGCAGATGCTTGTTCAGCTGGATGCTGTGTTCTTCACATTCGTTGGTATCCGGATCGCGGATGATCAACTGGCGGCGGCTTCTCTGAACCTTGCCGAACTCAACAATACCATCGATTCTTGCAATATCTGCAACTTCTTTCGGGGTACGGGCTTCGAACAGCTCGGACACACGCGGAAGACCCCCGGTAATGTCTTTGTTCTTCAACTGCTGACGCGGAACACGTGCGAGAACCATACCTTTTCTGACCTTCTGATCCTTCTTTGCCATAACGAAAGCTCCGGCAGGGAGAGGATAGTAGGAGAGAACGTTGCCTTCATCATCTTTCAGGATGATCTGCGGATGCAGGTCTTCACGGTGAGGCATAACGGTAAGTTCTTCGTTTCCGCCGCGAGTTGCACGGTTCAGGGTAACGTTTTCGATCAAGTCCTTCAATTCCACAGTACCGCCGTCTTCTGCGATGATCGGCAAGTGAGAGGAATCCCAGACTGCAACCTTGTCACCTTTCTTCAGCTTGTCGCCGTCCTTCTTATAAAGGATGGCACCAACTTCAGCGGTGTAACGTTCGATTTCACATTCCTTTACAGCATCCTGCAGGAAGTCATAGCTTTCATTATAGAAAGCTCCGATGATCTCAGCTTCCTTACGGGCACGTTCCTGTGCTTTCGCTGCAATGGATTTTGCCTTTTCTGCATCGAAGACAACGATGTAACCGTTTTTGTTGACAACGACGGTTTCACCCTTTTCGTTTTCAACTGTACGGACGTTTTCAAAGCGGATCGTTCCTTCATCCTTAGCGATGATTTCAGGTTTGGTGTACTTGGAAACAGCGGTACCCCCGATGTGGAAGGTACGCATTGTCAGCTGTGTACCCGGTTCCCCGATGGACTGTGCTGCAATGATACCGAGTGCATCACCGACTTCTGCCATCTAGTCTGTTGCAAGGTTGCGACCGTAGCACTTGACGCAAACACCATGTTCAACATCGCAAGTAAGAACAGAACGGATCAGAACGCGCTGGATATTGCGTTTTTCAACCAGTTCAGCCAGTTCCGGAGTAAATTCTTCGCCAGCCTTGACCAGGAGTCTGCCGTCATCGTAGATGGGATCACGGATATCCTGAGCACTGCAGCGGCCGATCAGACGCTCCTTCAACGGCAGCATGACCTGATCCCCTTCAACGATCGCGCTGATCCAGATACCCTTCATGGTTCCGCAATCTTCGCAGCGGCAGATGATATCCTGTGCAACGTCAACAAGCTTACGGGTCATGTAACCGGAGTCAGCTGTCTTCAGAGCGGTATCTGCCAAACCTTTACGGGCACCGTGGGTACTGATAAAGTATTCCTGCACTGTCAAACCTTCACGGAAGTTGGACAGAATAGGACGTTCGATAATATCTCCGGTCGGTTTTGCCATCAAACCGCGCATACCTGCGAGCTGACGGATCTGGTCCTTACTTCCTCGAGCTCCGGAATCCAGCATAGCGTAAACCGGGTTGATCTCTTTACGGCTGACATGTTCCAGTTCGCGGAACAGGGCTTCTGCCACAGCGTTACTGGTCTTTGTCCAGGAGTCAATAATATTGTGATAACGTTCCAGCTGGGTAAGAGCACCCTTGCTGTACTGATCATTGATCTTGTCGATTTCACCGCGTGCTTCAGAAATCAGCTCAACTTTCTTTTCAGGAACGACCATGTCAGCGATGGAGATGGACAAACCGGAAAGGGTTGCATACTTGTAACCAAGAGCTTTCAGTCTGTCAAGCTGTTCCACAGTTGCCATGTGACCGATTTCTTTATAAGCATTTGCAATCAGCTTACCAAGATTTTTCTTCTTTGCCACATCGTTGAAGAAACCGAGTCTCTTATCCCAGATGCTGTTGAAGATGCAGCGTCCGGCTGTGGTGAGAAGGAATTTATCCTTGGAGTTGCCATGAACGGTTTCCACACCATAATCCGGGTTCGGAATACGGATGGCATCATGGATCTTGATGTGTCCCAGATCAAGAGCAAAGAGAACTTCGTTCAAATCACGGAAAGAACGTGCCTTTTCCGGATTCTGGGGTTCACAGGTCAGATAGTAGGATCCAAGAGTAATATCCTGGGTCGGTGTCATGATCGGCTTACCGTTTGCAGGTGAGAAGATGTTGTTGGTTGCAAGCATCAGAAGCTTACATTCCAGCTGAGCCGCTCCGGACAGCGGAACGTGAACAGCCATCTGGTCACCGTCAAAGTCTGCGTTGTATGCAGTACACACAAGAGGATGCAGACGGATTGCGGAACCTTCGATCAGGATCGGTTCAAATGCCTGAATACTGAGTCGGTGCAGCGTAGGTGCACGGTTCAGCATCACAGGATGTCCCTTGGTCACTTCTTCCAGAATATCCCAGACTTCTGTATCACCGCGTTCGATCGCTTTCTTGGCGTTACGGACAGTATGACAGAGTCCGCGGCCCTTCAGGTGACGGATGATAAAGGGTTCGAAGAGAACCAAAGCCATCTTTTTGGGAAGACCGCACTGGTGAAGTTTCAGTTCAGGACCCACAACGATCACAGAACGACCGGAGTAGTCAACACGCTTACCCAACAAGTTCTGACGGAAACGACCCTGTTTTCCTTTCAGCATTTCACTGAGAGACTTCAGAGGACGGTTTCCGGCACCGGTAACAGCACGTCCGTGACGACCATTGTCGAGCAATGCGTCAACAGCTTCCTGAAGCATACGCTTTTCGTTCCGGATAATCACTTCAGGTGTACGGAGCTGAAGCAGATTCTTCAAACGGTTGTTACGGTTGATGACACGACGGTAGAGGTCGTTCAAGTCAGATGTCGCAAAACGTCCGCCTTCCAGGGCAACCAGAGGACGGAGATCCGGCGGGATCACAGGAAGAACTTCCATGATCATCCATTCCGGACGGGAATTGCTGTAAAGGAATCCTTCCACAAGACGGAGTCTGCGGGAGAGTTTCTTACGTTCCGCTTTGTTGTTGCGATCCTGCAGCTGAGCTGCCAGTTCACCGCGGAGCTTTTCCAGGTCGATCTGGGAAAGCAGTTCACGGATCGCAGGAGCACCCATATCAGCCTTGAAAGTATCTTCGCCGGAATAAAATTCCCGTGCCTGATGATACTCAGTTTCATCCAAAGGCTGACCGAGGGTCAACGGGGTATCGCCGGGATCGGTGACAACCCAGTTTTCATAATAAATAATGCCTTCCAGCTTTCTTGCGGTGATGTCAAGCATCGTTGCAATACGGCTGGGCATACACTTGAAGAACCAGATGTGGGAGACAGGAACTGCAAGTTCGATGTGTCCCATACGTTCACGGCGGACTTTGCTGAGGGTAACTTCCACACCGCAACGGTCGCAGATGATCCCTTTGTGCTTGATCCGTTTGTATTTTCCGCAGTTACATTCCCAGTCACGGGAAGGTCCGAAAATACGTTCACAGAACAAACCGCCTTTTTCCGGTTTCAAACTTCTGTAATTGATGGTTTCCGGATTCTTAATCTCACCGTGACTCCAGGACCGGATCACTTCGGGAGAAGCCACTTTGATGACAACCGCTTCAAATGCGGATGTCTGAGACTGCGCGGCTGTATCCTTGCGGTCTCCGGGTACATAGCTGTTATCAATCATTCTTCGGTTCCTCCGGCTGTTTCATTCATAGGTATTTCAGAACGCTTTTCTGCACGGACATCAAGCGCAAGACTCTGCATTTCCTTAAGCAGAACGTTGAAGGATTCCGGTCTGCCGGCATCCAGAACGTTTTCACCGCGGACAATGGATTCGTAGATCTTGGTACGGCCGGTAACATCGTCACTCTTGACCGTAAGCATTTCCTGCAGTGTATATGCTGCACCGTATGCTTCCAATGCCCAGACTTCCATTTCCCCGAAACGCTGTCCACCGTGCTGAGCTTTACCGCCCAACGGCTGCTGGGTAACGAGAGAGTAGGGTCCGACAGAACGTGCGTGGATCTTGTTGGCAACCAAGTGGTCAAGTTTCAGCATGTAGATCTGTCCGGTCATAACACGCTGGTCAAACTTGTCTCCGGTACGGCCATCATAAAGATCGGTCTTTCCGTCATATTTGTATTCGCCATCGACTTCACGGAAGCCCCAGTGGAAATCTTCACCGGTCTTTTCCTTGATCTTCGCATTGGCTTGCTTCATCATATCAACAATCTGATCTTCATGGATACCGTCAAACACAGGTGTCGCAACCTTGTAGCCAAGCATCTTCGCAGCCCAGCCCAAGTGGGTTTCCAAAACCTGTCCAACGTTCATTCGGGACGGCACACCAAGGGGGTTCAGAACAATGTCGACAGGAGTACCGTCACTCATAAACGGCATGTCTTCAACAGGAACGATCTTCGCAACAATACCCTTGTTACCGTGACGTCCTGCCATCTTGTCACCAACCTGAACTTTACGCTTGGAGGCAACGTAGACTTTCACCTTGCTGATGGTGCCGGGATCTTCTCCGTCACCGTTTTCCAGTGCATCAATGGATTCATCACGCTGTCTTTCGAAATCTTTGAAAGAACTGCGGTATCCGCTGATGATCTCATCAATCTTCTGCTTGATCTCACAATCTTCCATACGATAGGAATCGTATTTTGCAGCAAGCTTGTTGATGGATGCAGGGGTGACCTTGCGGTTTGCAGAGACCAGCACAACATCATCTTTGCCTGTAGAAGTATCATAGATCGCGTACGGCAGTTTCCGGTCCTTCAAAGCTTCAGACAGCTTCACAGTCATTTCATTCAGAAGACTGGTGAACTGAGTCTTGTAATGATCCTTCGCCTGCTTGATCTGTTTTCTGCGTTCAGATTTCGTCATGGACTGACGTGTGGAATCCTTCGCATATTCAATACGGACATCCATCACAATACCGCCCTTGCCGCTGGGAACAACCAAACTGGAGTCCTTGACATCAGCAGCTTTTTCACCGAAAATCGCACGGAGAAGACGTTCTTCAGGAGCAAGTTCAGTTTCAGATTTCGGCGTGATCTTACCAACCAGAATGTCTCCGGGCTTCACTTCTGCACCAAGACGGATAACTCCATCCGGACCAAGATTCTTCAGAGCTTCAACACTCAAGTTCGGAATATCACGGGTGATTTCTTCCGGTCCGAGCTTGGTATCACGGCTAGTGATCTCAAATTCATCAATGTGAATACTCGTATAAACGTCTTCTTTCACAAGACGTTCACTCAGAACAATAGCGTCTTCAAAGTTATATCCGCACCAGGACATGAAAGCAACCTGAACGTTCTTGCCAAGTGCAAGTTCGCCCTGATCAGTTGCCGCACCGTCCGCAATGGGATCACCGGCTTTGACAGCCTGTCCTGTACGGACAAGAGGACGCTGGTTGACACAGGTTCCGGCATTGCTGCGCAGGAACTTGATCAAACGGTAGACCTGCGGATTTTCATCTGCAGTCTCTTTGCGTGTCTTACCGTCAGCAGTAATAACGATCTCATCTGCACAGACTTCTGCAACAATACCATCCGCAGATGCGGTGACTGCTGCTCGGGAGTCAACTGCAACTTTCTTTTCCAAACCTGTTCCGACATACGGAGATTCCGTAATCATCAGAGGCACACCCTGACGCTGCATGTTCGCACCCATCAACGCACGGTTTGCGTCGTCGTGTTCAAGGAAGGGAACACAACCGGCAGCCGCACTGACAAGCTGCTTCGGAGAAACGTCCATGTACTGAACATCTTCTCTGAGGCGTTCTGCAGAGTCACCTTCATAACGGCTCATGACCGTCGGATTGATGAACATATTGTTTTCATCAAGAGGTGCGTTCGCCTGAGCAATGACAAACTGCTCTTCTTTATCCGCAGTCAGATAATCAATTTCATCAAGAACCTTGCAGTTCTCAACTCTGCGGTACGGCGTTTCAAGGAAACCGAACTTGTTGATCCGCGCATAAAGAGAAAGTGAGGAGATCAAACCGATGTTCGGACCTTCAGGAGTTTCAATCGGACAGATTCGTCCGTAATGGCTGGAGTGAACGTCACGAACTTCAAACCCTGCACGTTCACGGCTCAAACCGCCGGGACCGAGGGCTGAAAGACGACGCTTATTGGTCAATTCAGAAAGCGGGTTGACCTGATCCATAAACTGGGAAAGCTGGTTTCTTGCAAAGAAATCACGGATCACACCGGCAAATGCTTTGTAGTTGATCAGCTTGGAAGGTGTCGTTCCCTGAGAATCTGAAGAAAGCAGAGACATGCGTTCGCGGATCAGACGTTCCGTACGGAGCAATCCAACGCGGCAATGGTTCTGCATAAGTTCACCGACAGTTCTCACGCGGCGGCTTCCCAAATGGTCAATATCATCGGTGTGTCCACCGGTATTGCTGCGGAGCTTCATCAGCTGCTTGGTCGCTTCCATAAGATCCTCTTTGTCAAGAACACGGAGATCTTCAGGGAGAGAAAGACCAAGACGTTCGTTCAATTTGAAACGACCGACAGCACCAAGGTCATAACGCTTATTATCAAAGAACAGTCTCTTGAGAAGCTGTTTGGAATTGTTGACACTTGCAGGATCGCTGGGACGCATCTTTCTGTAGATTTCCTTCAAAGCATCATCAGGAGTATCAGAGGGATCTGCTTCAAGGCACTTGATAAGATATGCATCTCCATCAGGGATGTAGGCAAGTTCAACTTTCTTGATCATTCTTTCCGACATTGATTTGACATCAGACTCGTTGAGCTGGATGAAGGCGGGCACAACGACGTTTTCGTCAGCATCAAGCACAGGGGCGAATGTATAGTAATGACCGATGTCTTCCGCTTTGAGAAGCTGGGCAGGTGTCATCGTCTTGATCGTATAAGCAGCTTCGACGATGTCCCGGTCAGTATCATAGCCGATCGCACGCAAGAATGTGGAAATCAAAAACTTGCGGCGTCTGCGCTTTCTGTCGAGATAAATGTAGATGTAATCGTTGATATCAAACTGGACTTCCATCCAGGAACCACGATCAGGGATAATTCTGTATGAGTAAAGAGTACGTCCACTGGAATGTCTGGTTTTTTCATAGCAAATACCAGGCGATCTGTGGAGCTGGCTGATAATAACACGTTCTGCACCGTTGATGATAAAAGTCCCGTGTTCAGTCATCATGGGAATTTCGCCAATAGGAACTTTTTCTTCGACGATGGCATCATTATTTTTAAAACGGAAATTGACTTCGAGAGATGCGCTGTAATTCTTACCGCCTTTAATGCAGTCAATAACATCCGCCTTGGGCTGTCCGAGTTCGTAGGACACAAACTCAAGCACCATTTTGTTATCAAAACTTTCAATGGGGAAGATTTCATTGAAAACTTCCTGGAGCCCTTGATTGACACGCTGTTCGGGAGGAGTGTCGAGCTGTAAAAACGTTTTGTAGGAATCGACCTGTATGCCGATCAGATCGGGGATTTCCAAGACGTCTTTCAATTTTCCGAAATTTACACGTTCTGGCATGGATTCACCTTGCTAAAGAGTTCAAGAAGAGCTGCTTCATTATTAAAATCATATTAATCCGCCTTCAACATCCGATTAATACGACAAAATCCCCGGGATATTTCCTCTGGGGTTTCGGGACACTTTTCAGTCTTAAATTGCTCTCAAAAAACGTCCCTTGAAATTGAGACACCGAACGGCGGTGAGCACTCTTAAAGAGTCTCCCGCCGTTTGGTTGTAAGACAAAATCAAATTACTTGACTTCGACTTTAGCTCCAGCAGCTTCAAGGGTTTCCTTGATCTTCTGAGCTTCTTCCTTGGAGACACCTTCCTTGACGTTCTTGGGGCAGCCGTCAACGAGATCTTTAGCATCTTTCAGACCGAGACCAGTGATAGCACGGACTTCTTTGATGACGTTGATCTTGCTTGCGCCGGCATCTGCGAGAACGACGGTGAATTCGGTCTGTTCTTCAGCAGCTGCAGCGGGAGCTGCACCAGCTGCGGGAGCTGCAGCAACAGCGACAGGAGCAGCTGCGCTGACACCGAGACGATCTTCGAGGGCCTTAACCAACTTGGAGAGTTCGAGAACGGAGAGCTTCTCGACGTAGGAGATGAACTGCTCCATTTCAGCAGTGATTTCGACGTTTTCAGACATTGTAATGTCCTCCTATTATTTTGCTTCTTCGAGTTTGTTTTTGTATGCGTTGATGACGTTGATAATGCTTCCAGCTTTTGCGCTGAGGACACGGACGAGACCGGTCGGGACAGCGTTGAGCAGACCGAGCAACTGAGCCCGGAGAGCATCTTTGGAGGGCAGATCGGCAATTGCCTTGATTTCTGCTGCACTCAACATCGCGCCCTCAAAGTAACCGCACTTCGGGGCAAGAACTTCCTTGGTGGAAGCTGTAAATTCAGTAATGACCTTTGCAACAGCACTTGCATCACCGTTACCGACAACGACAGCTGTGTCGCCGACGATCTTGGTGTTTGCGAGAGCTTCAAGTCCATTCAGTTCCGCAACCTTGCGAACAACACGGTTCTTGAGAACGTGGCAGTTTGCACCAGCAGCATAAAGCTTGTCGCGGAAGTTATTCATCTCTGCAGTGCTGAGACCTTTGTAGGAGACGAAATAAACGAAATCAGAACTTGTCAGCATGGCAGCGATATCGTTACCGATCTGGATCTTTTCCTGTCTCATTTCTGCTCCTTCATGTAGTCACGCACATCGACCTTGATGCCAGGGGACATCGTGGAAGAAATTGTGCAGGTCTGAAAGTAAACGCCTTTTGCAGATGCAGGTTTTGCCTTCACAAGAGCCTGAATGACAGCACCGCAGTTTTCTGCGAGGTCTTCAGCTGCGAAGGAAAGTTTTCCGACAGGGACCTGGACGCATGCGCCCTTGTCTGCGCGGAATTCAACACGACCAGCTTTTGCTTCTGCAACAGCATTACCGACTTTGTCAGTCACTGTACCGGTTTTGGGGTTCGGCATCAATCCTTTAGGACCGAGCTGACGTCCGAGAGGACGTACTTTACCCATTGCTGCGGGAGATGCGATCAGCACGTCGAAATCGACCCAGCCGCCCTTGATTTTTTCGATGAGGTCGTCGAAACCGACGAAGTCTGCACCGTTTGCAAGAGCATCCTGTTTGAGCTGTTCGTCATCTGTAATGACAGTAACAACAACCTTTTTTCCTGTTCCCTTCGGAAGGGGAACAGCGCCTCTGACGGTCTGGTCAGTCTGCTTGGGGTCGACACCGAGCTTGAACGCGATTTCGACTGTCTGGTCAAATTTGACCGCAGGCATAGCCTTCAACGTCTTGAGGGCGTCCAGAACATTCAGCACTGCATTCTTGTCGAAAGATGCGAGCTGTGCTCTGTAGAGTTTACTTCTCTTAGCCATCAATCACCTCAACTCCCATGCTGCGTGCTGTACCTGCGATAATTCTGATCGCGGCCTCTTCACTGCGGGCGTTGATATCGTCCTTCTTCGTCTGAACGATCTGCTTGATCTGGGACATGGTGATCTTTCCAGCGCTTTCGCGACCGGGAGTCTTTGCTCCAGATGCAAGTCCAGCAACTTTCTTGATAAGGACAGCTGCCGGGGGGGATTTCGTTACGAACGTGAAGGAGCGATCCTGGTAGACGCTAATCACCACGGGAATAACCATTCCCGCCTGGGACTGTGTGGCGGCATTAAATTCTTTACAGAATCCCATGATGTTGACACCAGCCTGACCAAGCGCGGGACCCACAGGGGGTGCCGGATTGGCTGCGCCGGCGGGAATCTGCAAACGGATAACCGCTGTCACCTTTTTCGCCATTTGTTCCTCCGTTTCCGTAAACGTGGTTGGAAAGACAGGTTTTCTCCCGCGTTTACGACGTATGTTTTATTATCAGTCTTCTCAAACGCTGCAGTAATTTCTTACTGTTCGCGTTCGACCTGCCAAGACTCTGCTTCCACAGGAGTGGAACGGCCGAAGATGGTCACATCAAGTTCGAGTTTGCCATGTTCGCCGTCGATCTTAGTAATAACGCCTTCAAAGTTTTCGAAGGCTCCATCAATAATGCGAACTCTTTCGCCGACTTCGTATTCGATTTTGGGTTTGGCTTCGGAGTTGGAGTCGCCGGTGTCAGTCTGACGAAGGATATCGTCGACCTCTGCCTGAGTGAGTGGTGTGGGACGCTCGGGAGTACCCCCGAGGAAACCGATTACCCCCTGAGTTCCGCGGATAAAATACCAGACATCTTCTTTGAGGGAACCGTCTTCATTATAGAGATCCATTCTGACGAGAACATATCCGGGATAGAATTTCCGGTCGATTTTTCTCTGTCCGCCGCCTTTTTTATGTTCGACGACGCGTTCAGTAGGGATAAGGACTTCGTAAACAGGAAGAGATTTTTCTTCTGTCTGAAGGGCTGCCAGGATGTTTTCCCGGACTTTATTTTCGCGGCTTGAGAGGGCATGCAGAACAAACCATTGTCCGACATTTCTATCCATGATAATCAATGCTCCCGGTGTATGGTTAATTACGATTTAATGATGCCTTTGACGATGTGGAAGAGAATCTGGTCCACGCCCGCAACAAAGATGGAAGTGACAGCCAAAGCGATGATAACGAGGATTGTTGACTCGAGCAGCTGACCTTTTTCCGGCCATGTGCACTTAGCCATTTCATCCATTGTTTCTGCGATAAACGCTCTTGTTTTAGCGAACCATTTACCCATGGCCCTGCTCCTTCCATATGATTAGTTTAAAAAAAATGGCAGGGGCTGAGAGGCTCGAACTCACGACCTGCGGTTTTGGAGACCGCTGCTCTACCAACTGAGCTAAACCCCTGCGGGAAAGGAAACCGCGTAAATTACTTGGTTTCCTTGTGTACTGTGCGCTTACGGTCGAACTTGCAGAACTTCACCTTTTCAAGACGACCGGGAGTATTTCTTTTTTCCTTGGTCGTGGTGTAGTTACGACGTTTGCACTCAGTGCATTCAAGTGTAATGATTTCACGCATAATATCTGATTCCAGTTACAACCGGGAAGCGGCAGTTTTTAAGAACTGCCGCCTTACCCCGGAAGTTTCAATTACTTCACGATTTCGGTGACACGACCGGAAGCAACTGTACGACCGCCTTCGCGGATAGCGAAGCGCTGGGTCTTTTCCATAGCGATAGGAGCGATCAATTCGACATTGATTGTGACCTTATCGCCGGGCATGACCATTTCAACGCCTTCCTGCAGCTTGATGATACCAGTAACGTCTGTGGTTCTGAAGTAGAACTGAGGACGATAGTTGGAGAAGAACGGGCTGTGACGTCCGCCTTCTTCTTTGGAGAGGACGTAGATTTCAGCGGTGAAGGTGGTATGAGGAGTGATGGAACCGGGCTTAGCAAGAACCTGTCCGCGTTCGACTTCTTCCTTCTTGGTACCACGGAGAAGACATCCGATATTGTCACCAGCCTGACCTCTGTCGAGTTCTTTACGGAACATTTCGACACCGGTGATGGTGGTTTTGCCGGTTTCTTTCATACCGACGATTTCGACAGCGTCACCAACTTTGACTTCGCCGCGTTCGACACGACCGGTAACAACTGTACCACGACCTTCGATGGAGAAGACGTCTTCGATCGGCATCAGGAAGGGCTTGTCTGTTTCGCGTTCCGGTTCGGGAACCCAGCTGTCGATAGCATCCATCAGATCCTGAATGCAGTTACATTCGGGAGCGGTGGGATCGGTTGCCTGAAGTGCGGGATATGCAGCACCGCGAACGATGGGGGTGTTGTCAGCATCGAAGTCATACTTGCCGAGGAGTTCACGGATTTCCATTTCGACGAGTTCGAGGAGTTCCGGATCATCGACGAGGTCGACTTTGTTCAGGAAGACAACGATACGGGGAACACCGACCTGCTTAGCGAGGAGGATGTGTTCACGGGTCTGGGGAATGGGACCATCGACTGCGCTGACTACGAGGATTGCACCGTCCATCTGAGCAGCACCGGTGATCATTTTCTTGACATAGTCTGCGTGTCCCGGGCAGTCAACGTGTGCATAGTGGCGGGTAGCTGACTGATATTCGACGTGGGATGTTGCGATTGTCAGAATCTTGGTTGCGTCACGACGTCCCTGGGATTCGGATGCTTTAGCAACCTGGTCGTAAGGAATGTAATCTGCGAGACCTTTGAGGTTCTGGACATGGGTGATTGCCGCGGTCAAGGTTGTTTTACCATGGTCGACGTGACCGATTGTACCAACGTTGACGTGGGGTTTTTCTCTGTTAAATTTCTCTTTTGCCATCTCTTCCTCCTTAATTCGGTGACTCTATGGCCCTGTTGTTTGCGTTTATTTACTAACGTCCGTTATTTCGTTATTTTTTTCTTTTATTTTTGCAGCCAGCCCCCGAATGGAGAAAACTGGAGCCCACGACCGGGATTGAACCGGTGACCTCGTCCTTACCAAGGACGTGCTCTACCAACTGAGCCACGTGGGCACTTTTCCTGAAGCACCGTTTGCATAAGCACAAAGGGTGCGGGATAGGAGCATAATATAATGCACTTTTTCAATATGTCAAATCGAAAAATAAACTTTTTTCGTATTTTTTTCAAAAAAAATGCTAAAATCACTTGATTTTCGGCAAATAGCCATTAGATTTCTCTTTGTCAAGCAAGGTGAAACAGTTTTTTTTTGCTGTTTTCCTTCTTTCAGCAATTTTACAGTAATATAACATAACTTTGGAGAAATGCAAATGTTAATGCAGGAATCTTTCCGCTGGTATGGTCCCAATGACCAGGTCCCTCTCTCTTACATCCGCCAGACTGGTGCAAAAGGGGTTGTCAGTTCCCTTCACCATATTCCTTATGGAGAAGTCTGGACGGAAGAAGAGATTCTTTCTTATAAGAAGAAGATCGAAGATGCCGGATTGATCTGGAACGTTGTGGAAAGCCTCCCCGTCCACGAAGATATCAAGGTCCGTTCCGGGCGTTATCTTGAATATATTGAAAACTACAAGATCAGCCTCCGCAATCTCGGAAAATGCGGTGTCAGAGTCATTACTTACAATTTTATGCCTGTTCTTGACTGGGTCCGCACTGATCTTCACTACAAACTGCCGGATGGTTCTGAAGCGTTATTTTACAATCAGAAACAATTTGCTGCGTTTGAAATTTTCATTCTGCAGCGGGAAGGTGCGGAAGCTGATTACACGCCCGAAACGGTTGCAAAAGCCAAGGCTTATTATGACAGTATGAGTGCAGCTGAACGTGATGCACTAACCCGCGGCATCATTGACAACTTCCCCGGATTCAAAGGTGTTACGCTGGAAGATGTCCGCAGCATGCTTGCCCGTTACAAAACGATGACCCGGGAAGATCTTGAGGCGAACCTGCGCTACTTCCTTTCTGAGGTTGTTCCTGTTGCAGAAGAAGCTGGCTGTATCATGGTGATCCACCCGGACGACCCGCCGCGTTCCATTCTCGGTTTGCCGCGTATTTTCAGCAATATTGATGATGTCCGCAATCTTTTAGCGATGCAGGACAGTCCTGCGAACGGAATCTGCTTCTGCTCCGGCAGTTTCAGCGGCAGACGTGATAATAACATAGTTGAAATGTTCAAAGCATGTGCTCCGAGAGTTGGATTTTTGCATATGAGAAGTACACAACACGATGATGAAGGCAACTTCTTTGAGGCGAATCATCTGGAAGGCTGTGTTGATATGTTTGAACTTATGAAAGCGGTTTGCGAAGAGCAGCTGCGCCGGAAAGCGGAAGGGAGAGCCGACTGGCAGATCCCGATGCGCCCCGATCATGGCCATGTGATGATGGACGATCTGGAGAAGCCTGCTTGCGCGAACCCGGGATATACCGCCATTGGGCGTATGAAAGGTCTTGCGGAACTGCGCGGACTTGAGTTTGGAGTTTTGAAAGCCTATCATCCGGAAATTCTGAAAGAACTCTGATGCTTACGAGAACCTTTTCTGCGACATTGAGCGGCGTTGATGCCCGGACCATTGAGGTTGAGGTCAACGCGACAGGACAAGGGGATGAGTCCAACGTTGTGATCGTTGGGCTGCCTGATGCTGCGGTACGGGAGAGCCGGAACCGGGTGAGTTCTGCGCTTCAATCGAGCGGATATGGTCATCCGTCCGGATATACGCTTGTGAATTTGGCACCTGCGGATATCCGGAAAGAGGGGGCGGCATTTGACTTGCCGATCGCCCTCGCCTTTTTATCTGCATTGGGGCTGGTGAACCGGGATGAATTGGAACATTCTCTGATTGTCGGAGAGCTTGCACTGGACGGTTCTGTCCGTCCGGTGAAAGGGTGTCTTCCCATGGCGATGCTGGCGCGGGATCTTGCGCCCGGAATACGGAATCTGATTGTCCCGGCAAAGAATGCACAGGAGGCTGTGATTGCGGCGAAAAACATGAGAGTTTTTGCAGTTTCCAACTTACGGGAAGCTGCAGATGCGATCGCGGGCGGATTTCTTCCGCTTGCTCCGGCGCAGACAGATCTTTTTCAGGATCCTGACTGGTCCATCTATCCGGATTTTGCGGATGTGAAGGGGCAATATATGGCGAAGCGTGCGCTTGAAATCGCGGCTGCGGGCGGGCATAATGTACTGTTTATCGGACCACCGGGAACGGGGAAATCCATGCTTGCGAGCAGATTGCCGGGGATTTTGCCGCCGATGACAGAAAAAGAGTCTCTGGAAACGAGTCGTGTTTACAGTGTTTCCGGGCTTTTGAGTTCAGATTCACCGCTTCTGCGGACACGTCCGTTCCGGTCGCCGCACCACACGGTCAGCGATGCCGGATTGCTTGGCGGCGGAACCGATCCGCGCCCGGGTGAAATCAGTCTTGCCCATAATGGCGTTCTGTTTCTGGATGAACTTCCTGAGTTCAAACGGAGTGTTCTTGAGACTTTGCGGCAGCCCATGGAGACGGGTGTAATTACCATCAGCCGTGCTGCCGGAAGTTTTGATTTTCCATGCAGATTTCTGTTTCTTGCGGCTATGAATCCATGTCCGTGCGGACATTTCGGGGATCCCCGCCGCAGCTGCCGGTGCGGAGCGAAACGGATCCAGGATTACCGTGCAAAGATTTCCGGTCCGCTGCTTGACAGGATCGACCTTCATGTTGAAGTTGCTGCGCTGACAGATAACGAGTTGCTGAATGCGCCTGTAAGCGAACCGAGTTCAGCGATCCGGGAGCGGGTTTTCCGTGCGAGAATGATCCAGAATCAGCGTGGTGTGATCAATTCCCAGCTTGGACCGAAACATTTGCGGGAGTTCTGTCAGATCGCCATGTCGGATAAAAACAAGCTCCGTCACATGATCAATGAACTTGCATTGAGTGCGCGGGCTTATGACAGGATCCTGCGAGTTGCGCGGACGATTGCGGATCTTGACGGTGTTCCGGAAATCAGCATGGAACATATCTACGAAGCTGTCGGCTACCGTTCACTTGACCGCCGCATGTAAGAAAAAAAACTCTTTTTTCATATCTGCTCTGGAAAGCGGAATGAAGTTGCAGTATATTACCAGGAGAATATCCGGAGAAAAAACAGATGAAAGCGATCCTGTCACTTTTGATTTTTATACAAAGCGGCTTGGCAGCCTTCTCCCTGTTGGGGGCGGGAGCTGTGTTTATGGCGGCATCCGGAACGCTTCCCGACACAGCGACCGGGCACTACATCATGGCAGCAATATATTTCATGATGAGCTTTTCACTTGTTTTTTCAGCGGTGGGAATGGTTGCAGGAATAGCAGGCGGCGTGATAGGATTTGTGCTTGCGAGCCGGATCCGCACGCTGATTTCGATTGCACTCGGGATCGTCTCAGGTGTGATTTGGCATTACTTATTAACTTGTGAGTTGTAACATGGCAAAATTCAGAAGCGGATTCGGATATGATGCGCACAGATTTGCAGAGGGACGGCGCATGATGCTTTGCGGAGTGGAAATCCCCTGCGATTACGGGCTTGCCGGACACAGCGATGCGGATGCACCGCTTCATGCGTTGACGGATGCGCTGCTGGGTGCGCTTGCGCTTGGCGATATCGGGAAACTTTTTCCTGATACGGATCAGGCATATTTAAACGCGGACAGCGTTGTTCTTTTACAGAAAGCTTACTCGCTGGAAGCCTTCCGGGAATGGGAGATCTCCAGTATTGATATCACGATTGTCGCCCAAAAGCCAAAAATCGCACCGCACACAGAAGCAATGCGTGCAAGAATTGCGGGTGCGTTGAACATTGCTGTGGATTGTGTTTCCATCAAAGGAAAAACCACAGAAGGAATGGGTTTTTGCGGCAGAGGAGAAGGATTGCAGACATTTGCGCAGGTCCTTCTGGAAAGGAAAGGTTGAATTATGCTCGAAGATCTGGTAAAACAGACATTGGTTGAAATCGGTGAAGATCCGGAACGTGAAGGGTTGATCAAAACCCCGGAACGCGTTGCGAAAAGTTTGAAATTTCTCACCCGCGGATATACGCAGGACATTAACGAAGTCATCAACGGTGCGATTTTCACCCAGGATTGCGATGACATGGTCATTGTAAAAGATATTGAATTTTACAGTTTGTGCGAACATCACATGCTGCCCTTTTTCGGGAAATGCCATATCGGTTACATTCCGAAGGGACGTGTTTTCGGTGTCTCGAAGCTGGCACGGCTGGTGGATGTTTTTGCGCGCAGACTTCAGATTCAGGAACGGATGACTCAGCAGATCGCACAGCAGATTTTTGAAATCATCGAACCGGAAGGTGTCGGAGTCGTTGTGGAAGCACAGCATCTCTGCATGAGAATGCGCGGTGTGGAAAAACAGAATTCCAAGATGATCACCTCTTCCATGCTGGGATCTTTCCGCAAGGAAACTGCGACCCGTATGGAATTTTTAAGTCTGGTCAACGGAAACAGGAATTAAAAAAAATGAGAGTTCTGCTGCAAAGAGCCGCTGCCGGAAGCGTAACAATAGATGGCGAATGTGTGGGAAAGATCGGAAAAGGTCTGGTTCTCCTGATCGGAGTTACCCATACAGATACGCCGGAAGACGTTGATTATCTGGTCAAAAAATGCGTAAATCTGCGTATTTTTGAAGATGAGAACGGGAAAATGAATCTGTCTCTGCTTGACATTGACGGGGAAGTTCTTGCGGTCTCCCAGTTCACTTTGTACGGAGATTGTGTGAAGGGACGGCGTCCGGGATTTGATGCTGCGGCAGAACCTGTCATGGCTGAAAAGCTCTATGATCTTTTTGTGGAAAAGATGAAGCTGGAAGGGGTCCGGAAAGTCGATACCGGACGTTTCGGAGCAGATATGATGGTATCCATTCAGAATGATGGACCGGTAACTTTTATGCTTGAAAGCAAGGCGAAATGATGAAGAATGTTGTAATACTCGGCTCGACCGGATCGGTTGGAGAAAGCGGTTTCCGCGTTGCACAGGCGATGCGGGATCAGGTTCGCGTGCTGGGAGTCGTCGGAAACACCAATCTGAAACGGCTTGGAGAACAGGCTGCAGAACTTGGTTGTGCGTTCGCCGCGACCGGAAACGGCGATGCGGAAGAGCTTCAGAAAGAACTCCCATCCGGCTGCAAAGCATACGCCGGAATGGATGCGATATGCGAACTGGTGAGCCGTCCTGAAGTGGATCTGGTTCTCTGTGCCATTGTAGGGATCACCTCACTGCCTGCCGTTCTGGCGGCGATCCGGGCAAAAAAGACGATTGCACTTGCAACGAAGGAAGTTCTTGTGCTCGCCGGTTCACTGGTCATGAAAGAGGCTGAAAAAAATAAGGTAAAAATAATTCCTGTTGACAGCGAACACAGTGCCGTGTTTCAGTGTCTTGAAGGACAGCAGAAGAGTTATTCCAAAATACTTCTGACCTGCAGCGGCGGACCGTTCCGGAACACACCGGCGGATCAGCTCAGGCTTGTCACCTGGGCAGATGCAATGAAGCATCCCACCTGGAACATGGGAGAAAAGGTTACTCTGGATTCTGCCACGCTCATGAACAAGGCTTTGGAAATGGTGGAAGCGCATCATCTGTTTGGAGCACCGGAAGAAAAAATCGGGGTGGTGATCCACCCGCAGTCTATCGTTCACTCCATGGTGGAGTTTGAGGACGGAGCAGTGATCGCCCATTTGAGCATGCCGGACATGCGGTTCCCGGTTCAGTATGCGTTTTCGTTTCCGGAGCGGTGCCCGGGCGGACTGCCTGCACTGAATCTGGCAAAGGTTGGAACGCTCACCTTTGAAGAGCCGGACACGGTGCGTTTTCCATCACTGGATTATGCCCGGGAAGCCATCCGGCGGGGCGGAGTTGCAGGAGCCGTCATGAATGCGGCAAATGAAGCGGCATACCGTCGGTTCAAAGCAGGAGAAGCGGGATTTACGGATATCTGGCGGATCGTGGAACAGACGATGAACGCCATTGATGATAACAGAAAAGAGGTCTCTCTGGAAGAGATCATGGAAGCGGATCGTGCGGCACGCGCGTTTGCTTCTGCAATACAATTGAAAGGATAATTGATTTATGGCAAGTTTTCTGAATGTGCTTTCGATCATCGGTGCAACGGTCTTTATGGTCTTTTTCTTCGGACTGTGCATCTTTGTGCATGAACTCGGACACTTTCTTGCGGCAAAATGGCGCGGCTTGAAAGTCACTGCATTTTCCATTGGATTCCGCAAAATCTGGGGTAAAACCTGGAACGGTGTGGAGTACCGCATCGGCTGGATCCCTTTCGGAGGATACGTTGAGATCCCGCAGGTGGATGGTGACGGTGCCAAGGTCAAAGATGAAAACGGCAACGACATAGAGATTCCTGCCGCAAAGCCGCTGGACCGCATGATCACGGTTGTAGCCGGACCGCTTTTCAACATTATTTTCGGATTTCTGATCGGAACGATCATCTGGATCGTCGGAATCCCGCAGGACACGCCCAATCTGAAAGAGATCGAAGTCGCCGCCATCAAATTTGAAAGCCCGGAATACAAAGCCGGTCTGCGTGCCGGTGACGTTATCGTAAAACTGAACGGAAAAGCGATCAACACCTCCTGGAACGGCGTTTTCAAGGAAATTCTCACCACCATCGGACCGGTCAGATTGACTGTGCGCGGAAAAGATGGAAAAATGAAAGAGATCTCTTACGTCCCCGCGATCAACAACAATGTTCTCCCCGATGAAGGGATCGCGTATCCGTTCTTCCTGCCGAAACTGCCGCTGATCGTTTATCCGGGCAAGGAGAGCCCGGCATGGAACGCAGGCGTGAGAAAAGGTGACAAAGTCCTTGCAGTCAATGGCGAACGTCCCACTTCAATTGAAGAATTTGAAATCATGATCGACCATTCCAACGGCAAGCCGATCACGCTTCTGATCGAACGCAACGGCAAAGAGCTTACTGTTGAAAATGTCAAGCCGCTCCCCCATAATATCGCAGGGGAAAGAGGAACCTGGAAAGTCGGAGTAACCTATTCCCCCGCTGCAGCAAAGCTCGCGGTGCTCGATGTCAAGCCTGGTTCTGCGGCTGAAAAAGCCGGTTTGAAAAAGGATGATATCATCAAGACGATCAATGGAAAAGCTCCGGTTCCCAAAGAGTTTCCGCTGATTATCCAGGCTGCAAAAGGTCAGCCGATGGTCATGGAAGTCATCCGGAAAGTACCCAAAGACAAGAAAGCAGCTCAAGGG
Source organism: Lentisphaeria bacterium (assembly GCA_017456495.1). Taxonomy (GTDB): domain Bacteria; phylum Verrucomicrobiota; class Lentisphaeria; order Victivallales; family UBA1829; genus SIG79. The sequence goes on from JAFTJI010000046.1 coordinate 20,496, forward strand.
GAAAAGCCTTCCAAGACAGAGATCATTGAAGTCGTTGAAACAACTCTCAAGATCGAACTGAAAGCGGATTTCATTCCGTATTACACCATCGGTGTGAAGTATGCTTATATTTCCCATCCGACACCCTGGGATCAGTTCGCGCAGACCATCTCCCTGACCTGGAAATCCATGCGTGCCATCGGTTACAGCATTGGCGGAACACTGGGATTGACGGAGCAGCAGACGACAGTTAAACCCAAACACATGAGCGGTCCTGTGGGAATCGGACGGATCCTCTACCGTTCTGTCTATGACGGCTCTCTGATGCAGGGATTGAATATCGTTGTGCTCATCACTTTCAGTCTCGGGCTGCTGAACCTGCTGCCCTTCCCTGTGCTGGACGGCGGACATTTTGTACTGGCTCTTCTGGAAATCATTTTCAGAAAACCGATCCCGGAAAAATATCTCAATCCGATCTCTTACGCCTTTGTTGCGATCATCATTGCTTTCATGCTTTTCGTGACTTTCTATGATGCAAAGCGCGTGATCGGGGACCTGACGCCGAAGACACCTCCGACGAACGCGGTAAAGCCGGGAAAATAAAAGGAGGTAATGTCAAAAGTCTGGCAAAATTTGGCTGAAAAAGGATTGTTGATGAGCTGAAAATGGTAGTTTGAGTGTGGCTACCCGCAGGGTAACCACCGAAAACGCTCCATTTTACAGATCGCAACAAGAATTTTCTGACATTTTTGAAGACTTTTGAAATTACCTCAAAAGAAAAAGGAAAAGGATATCGGTTTCTGTATTCAGGTTCCGGCGATCTGACGTGCGGAAAGATACAGAGACCGATCCTGTAATTCAAGCACTTCGCCCGTGAATTTTTTCGGCGGAGAACTCTCGATGGAAATGCACCCGTCGAACCCGATTTCACGCAATGCCCTGCTGAAATCATCCCAGTCGATCACGCCTGTGAATGGAACCCAGTGGAGATCCTGATTTCCATCATTGTCGTGAACATGCAAAGTCCGCAGCACATCTTTTCCCAGCAGTCTGACAGCGGCTGCAGGCTGGATCCCGTGAACAGCACAGTGTCCGGTATCGAGACACATTTTGAAGTAAGGGCTGTTGATCTCTTTCACAAAATCAAGTGATGCCTCCGGTTTGGAAAGCGGCAGAGCCTTCATGGGCATGTTTTCAAAACAGATCACCACATCATTTTTTTCGGCTTCTCTGCAGAGTTTTCCCATAAACTCAAGGTTGAGTTCACGGTACTGCTGAAGATCCGGACCGTAACTTCCGCCGCCCCAGGGCATCAGCGGATGGATCACAAAATAACGGCATCCGAGCAAAGCGGTTCCCCGGATGCTCTCAGCCATTTTTTCAAACCGTTCAGCCCGATCTTCCTCCGTGGCATCCTGAGCGGGCCAACGCCAGGGGGCATGAACCTGGAACACTTCCAAGCCGGCAGATTCAATGATCTTCCGGTCTTTGGAAACTGCTGAATCAAACTCAGCCCCGCCGCATTCAAACAACGGCGTATTCGTGTTCAAAAAACGCTGATAGTCAACGCAATCATAACCCAGAGACTTCAGGTATTCATATCCTTTTTCCACCCCGAAGCGTCTGAGGTACGGCGCATCTTCAATCCCGATCTTCATTCTGTCCCTTTTCAGATTTCATTAACCGCAAAGTTCATGATCCGGAGCGCATTGCCGCAGCTTTTCGGATTGTGAGTCTTGCTGACCTGTAAAATCAACGTGTGCATCCCGGGCGCAAGATCTTCCGCAAGCATCTTTGTGTAAGGATAATGCAATCCGGCACTGAACGGATGAAGAAGATCCGCTTTTTTGAACGGGGAACCGTCGATACTGTAACGGATACATCCGGCATCAGGTCCGGCAGTCAGATAAAAGCCGATGCAGGTCCCGGAGAATGACAAAGTCAATTCTGCGCCCGGAGTTGTGGTAAAAAGAGTGGGAACGCCGGTAAAACGATCCCTTTTGACTCCCGGCAGAGATTCCCAATCCGGGATCCCGAGGGTCCAGTTTTTATCAAATTCCGCAACGGACGGCGGCAGAAACTTCCCTTTGACAAGGCTGTTTTCATCAATCAGCTCTGCAGGAACTTCAGCAGAAGAGTCTTCGCCGGAAAGTTCCAGAAGTTCTTTGATGAGAGAACAGTAGATCTCGTTTCCAAACTGTGCGGGATGAACTCCGCCGAAGTCGTTTGCCCAGTCAAATTCCCCTGCGGCGATCCGGAACGCGACTTCCTGCGCAAAACAGATACTGGGGATCCGGTAATATCTTGCCACTTTTTCCATGGCGCGGATCTCACGGGGAACTTTCCCGGAATGAAACGTCTGATTATGGGATTCGTTGGCTGTATAAAGGAAAACAATATCCATCTCCGGATTGTTGGCGTACGCCTGACGGACCATGCCTTCCATGGCGCGCACCGTGGAAACCGGCTTCAGGTGTCCATCCTGATTATCATTGACTGCAAACTCGATAAAAAGCAGATCGACTTTTCCCCTGCTGAAGACATCCCGTCCGATCCGGAACGCCCCGGTATTGGAACAGGTGGAACTGACTCCGGCATTGATAAAGTCCAGTTTTGCAGTAGGGAACATCCCGCTGATCATCTGAGTCGCAAGGAAAGAATACCCTTTCGGCATCTCCGTAATGGAACCGCCGATATAGGCAATTCTTCCCTGTTTTTTCATCCGGAATTTTGTCAGAGAGGTTCCGACACCGCGGCGGAGCTGGATCGTTTTCGGCATTTCCCTTATCTCCAATCCGGCAGATCATCCATACGGATGATTTTTCCGGTTGCTTCAGATTCCCCTGCAGCAAAGCAGAAACGCATGGTCTGATAAGCATCTTCGGGCGGAACTTCAGGAGCTTTGCCGTTTGCGACAAGTTCCAAGATCCGGATATTCTGACCGGCTGTGTTGTGGATCCAGGCGTTATCTTCCGCCATGGTGTAGTTGATCTCTTCCGCACGTGCGCTGTCAAGACGTTCTCCGGTATCGGTGAAGGTCCAGCGGCGGAGTCTGCGGCGGAACACATCGGTTTCGATCATCCCCTTGGTTCCGATGATGAGATACTGAAGGACATGTCCGTCATCCTGCTGTTTTGCCAGCAGGTCGGGGTACTGTTCGCCATGATAGGATTCTGCTGTGTAAGCTGTGAAGATCAGCACGCCGACGCCACCGTTTTTGAACCGGGTGGTGATGTTATGGTTGTCATGATATTCCACATAGGGCAGCACGCGGGGAGAGGAGACGGAAAAGACTGTATCGGGTTCAGAACCCATGAACCAACGCTGTGCATCAAGATAATGGGAGAGTTTTTCCCCGATAAGGAAGCTGCCTTTTCCTTTGCTGCGCCAGGAACCTTTGGCATGGTGAACGGTGCAGAGATAACGGGTCTGAATATTCACCACATCCCCGATGATTCCCTGATCGATCCACTCTTTTGCCTTCATGTAGAGAGTGGAGTAATGCAGTTCAAAACCGATCTGAAGGAAGCCGTTCAGCTCCTGGTTCAGCTTGATCAGCTTTGTTGCTTCTTCCAGAGTATCGCCCATAGGCTTTTCGCACATGACTTTCTTGCCTGCGCGGAGAGCGGCTTCTGCCAGTTCGATATGAGTGTTGTTGCTGGATGCGATGGAAACGAATTTGATTTCCGGGTTTGCGAGGATCTCCGGCAGGTCTGCGGGGATGATTCCCAGCTCTTCTGCGCGCTGTTTCCGGCGTTCCGGATCGGGTTCATAACCATAGATCCGGTTCACATGGGGGGATTGTTTTGCCGCACCCACATGGGTTGACCCCATACCGCCGAGTCCGAGGACTGCAACATCAAATTTTTCTGTACTCATGAGTTCGTTCTCCTTTTGTATTTTGTGTGGATATTTATTATTCAAACATGTTTTTCTGTTATTGCGAAAGATAACCTCACATTACAGAAATATCAAATGGATTTTTTCAGTATTTTTCAAAAAAAACGTACGCCCGGAAAGGTTTTATGCAAAATATTCGGACCTCATCCTTATCAAGACAACAGAAAAAGCCCCAACGGGGCGAAGGCTCTGAAGGAGCCGTCAGAACATAGCCCAGGGTAAGCGGGCTGTAAGTCCGCGCAGCCCTGGGTATAGGATGAAAAAAATACTAAGCCCTGTAGGGGCGACGGATAGAGGGATCATCATTTTTCATTCAATCTCTATACTCTAAAAAGAGCTTGTTTCCGTCGCCCTTGTATATTACTACGTTTGATTCTTCGGCAGCAGCTCCCTTTGGCGAGAATGGGTATTAGAACTCGTCGGAGCCAAAGGTGAAGAGCTGCTGCTTG
>JAFTJI010000047.1 GCA_017456495.1 Lentisphaeria bacterium
ACGAAAACATCTTCTCTGTGAAGTGCAATCTCTCCAATCAAGCCTTCTCCCATCTTGAACTGTTCATATTTCAGAAGCTCCATCAGATATTTCGGCTTGGCGGTCAATTTTTCCTGAAACGCTCTTCCTCTGGCGGATAACGGAGGAAATGCTCCGAAGACACCTGCAACTTTCAGAATGCCGTCTTCTTCCATAAAGATACAAACAGATTGTGCATCAACAAGTTCACTGACGTATCTGGCAGTGACGTTCATCCAGTTTTCCACATTTCCGGATGCTGTAATATTCTTTGAAAAAATATCCAGAAAACGGGTCATTTCAGCCCTTCGGTGAAATGATTCTGCCAATTTTTTCCGGAGCAGGGCAATCCGGGTGCGCATTGCAGCTCCATACATTGCAAGAATCGTGCATATCCCGATCAATATTAATAACAGCCATTCGTAAAGTGTCACGTTCAACCTCTTTCCTACCCGTAAAAACAGTTTACTCAGTAAATTAGTACCACTTTGTATATTTTTCAAGCATTTTTTTTATTTTTTTTTTGCAAGATATTACAGATTTTTCAGCAACAGTTCCCGGGGGCAACAGAAATAGTTTCTGCCAGGGAATAAAAATATTGTCAAATTTTCTCTTTTTATTGAATAAAATGATTTTTTTTGAATAAAAGCTCTTGTAAAAAAGCTCTATCGGAATTATATTCCGGTGAAGTATTGAAATTTCTCACAAAAATACTGTTTAAGGAGAACAAAAAATGAAAATCGGTTTCGCTCAGGAAATCATTACCCCGCCCGTCGGAGTGGATCTCGCAGGTTATTTCAATGAACGCCTCAACCTCGGTATGTACGATGACCTTTATGTAAAGTCCATCGTCTTTGAAGTCAATGGCAAACGCTGCGGTATTGTTGTTTTTGACTTGCTCGGATACAATCAGGGACTTCGCGATGGTGTCCGCAACCGTTCCGCTGAAGAGTTCGGACAGGATTTCTCCGATGGCCTGATCATTACCGCAACTCATACCCATACCGGTCCCCGTATTCCGAAGTATGAAACAGAAGCGGAAAATCCCCTCGTCAAAGATATCGTTGATGCTGCAATGCGCAGCTTGAGACGTTCCGTTGCAAACCTTCAGGACGGCGTTCTGGAAGCAACCAGCGTTTACAACAACCCCTATGCTTTCGTTCGCAGATATTTCATGAAGAACGGCACGATCGTCACCAATCCCGGCTGGCGCAATCCTGATATCGACCGCCCCGAAACAGAGTTCGACCGCACCATCGAGATCCTCGGAGTCCGTCAGCATGGCAGACTTGCAGCCCTGATCTGCAACATCGCAAACCATGGGGATACCATCGGAGGAAATTTTGTTTCCGCTGACTGGTATGGAAGAATGACTCAGGCGATCCAGTATGAACTGAAAGAAAGCATCCCCGTTCTCATTCTCGATGATGCTTCCGGTGATATCAACCATTTTGACTTCCGTCAGGACATCAAGCAGACCGGCTACGAAGAAGCTGTCCGTATCGGACGCGGTTATGCAAGAATCGTGCTGGATGCTCTGAAAGATCTGAAACCTCTGGAAGCTGATTCTGTGAAAGTTTCCAACGGTATTGTTACCATTCCGCACCGCAAGCTGACCGAAGAAGAACTGGCAGAAGCAAATCACATTCTCGCAACCGTTCCCGACATCAAGAAGGACGGCGACTTTGAAAGTCAGGATCTTGCGAATAAAGTTCCTGCTGCGCTGCGTTACTTTGCTCAGCGTGCTTTGGATTGCCACAACAAGAGCGTTCCCTCTCACAGCTGCCGTATGACCAACGTTCAGATCGGAAAAGATCTGATGTTCTCCACGCTTCCCGGCGAAAGTTTCAACGGCATCACCCGTGCGATCCGCGCCAAGAGCCCCTGCAAACACACCTTTGTCGTAGAACTCTCTCAGGATGTTTCCGGTTATGTTCCCATGAAGGAATGTTTTGCCCGCGGCGGTTACGAAGTCCAGCCCGGTATTGATACCGTTGCACCTGAAGCGGCTGACGTGATCATCGAAAAAGCAATTGAACTGTTCTGATCCGGTTCAGTTCTTTAAGAAAAAGGGGCAGTTGCAAAACCTGAAGATAAACAGCCCTGCCAGGGCTGAAGATCAAAGCCCGGGGTAAGCGGTCTGAAAAGACCGCGCAGCCCCGGGAATAGATGAAAAGAATAACATAAAGCCCCAAAGGGGCGACAGAATAAGGGTTGTTCAAGCGGATTTTTCTGTCGCTCTTTCAGAGCTTCAGAGATGATTTGTGATTTATACCCAGGGCTGCGCGGTCCTTCAGACCGCTTACCCTGGGCTTTGTTCTGACGGCTCCTTCAGAGCCTTTGCCCCATTCGGGGCAGCTCCCTCAATCAAGACATTTGAGCAGA
>JAFTJI010000048.1 GCA_017456495.1 Lentisphaeria bacterium
CACTCGCTGATTTGAGATTTTACGCTCAAATTCAAAGAGTACCCTCGAAAAATTAGTTGCTGTTTCTGTCATCTTTTTAACCCTATCCATTCAACTTTACGCTCAAATCACACCCACAAAAATTCCTGAAGCCCCTTTTTTCCTGAGGCTCCCGGTTATTCTGTTATTTTACAGGTTTGATCACAATATCGTCGATGGTGATATCTGCACTGTCAAAGATGAAAACGAATCTTGCTTTGACAGCCTCTTTCTTATCTGCAGCGATGGTGATTTTTCCGGTATATGTCTGCCAGTCGGCAGATGCTTTCATATTGGCTTTCCGGTTGCTGTTGCCCAGATGTTTATGCTTTGCGCTGTAATAGTAAAGGCACACGCTCACGCTGCCTTTTCCCTTGTAGGCAAAGGAAATTTCATATTCGCCCAGAGGGAACATCTGCTGAGTATAAACGTGCATCATCGGGGTTTTGACATTCAGCGCGTTCTTTCCGGATTTGACTGCATTTTTGTCAGCGGAAGCATCAACGATTTTGATACTGGACGGAGCTTTTTTCGAACGCCAGCCGGGAGTAACACAAACGGCATCGCGGTTGATATCGAGTCCGCCTTTGACCATGCTTTTTACCATATTGACTCTTCCGGCGGGGAGATTTTCAAAGTCGCCGAACTTCAGAAGATTTTCCTGTGCGCCGAGAGAAACCGCCGAAACTGCAGCAAGCGCGAATGCGATTTTCTGTAATTTATTCATTTTCTGATCCTTTCATTGGTTGATTTTTGAATCAAAAAGTGCGGTCAGGACAGTGGCATAAACTCTGTGACCGTAATCGTTCGGATGGTTCACACCGTTTCCGGTAAGATCATAAAAATCTTTCCGTTCCAGCAGCTTGCGCCAGAGTGCCCTGACATCTGCAATTGCGATATTTTCAGCAGAGAGCATTTTTACTTTTTCAGCAAATGGAGTTTCGCATCCTTCCGGAGTATGACACCACTGCGGATTTCCTGTCATGGAAGTGAGAAGGAGAAACTCTGTTTCCGGGTGAACAGCCTTTTTTTCTGCAATGATCCGGCAGATATTCTCCTGAAACTTTTCAGGTGTGAGCCGTGCGTAATCGTTCATGCCGTATGCAATGACCAGCAGATCACAGGGTTCATCCAACCAACGGTCCCTGATCGTAAAAGCCTGTTCCGTTCCGGTTCCGTTGACAGCCGCGTTTCTGACAGTGATCTCTGCACCGGTCCGGGCAGACAATTCATCTGCAAAGTGTTCGATATAAATGGGATTATACGGCGGAACATTCAGGTATTTTGTTGCGTTGTAGCCCTCGCTGATGCTGTCGCCGATAAGAGTGACGGAAAGTTTATTTCCGGTTTTCAAGCGTGCGCAAAAGCTGGGCAGCTGTCCCGGTTCAAGCTGCGGAAGCTCCGGAAAATTCCGTTCCGCTGTCTGATAATCAATCTCCACCTGATTCTGAGCAAAGAAATCTTTTGCGCTGAAAAGCAGGAAATTTCCATCGGGGCCGCCGCCGACAGCATTGGCATTTTCACCCGGATGGAGTTTTGCGGTAGCTTTATCGGGATAGATCGCATCTTCGGCAAGAGCCGGGATCGCACCGTTTTCGATCCGGTAGATCAAGTCGGAACCGGGGGTATGGGTAAAATCAACTCCCTCTTTGAATTCCAAACCTCTGACAGGACATTTCACACTTAAAATTTTTTCTGCGGGGTATAATAAACGGACTGGTCTTGTTCCGAAAAACATTCCTGCTTCGGCATAAACAACACCATCATTTTTATTCCAGAGCGGCTGCATAAAAACATTCTCCTTTTCAATTCTCTTTGTGATAGAGGCAATTTCAAAAGTCTTCAAAAATGGCAGAAAATTCTTGTTGCGATCTGCAAATGGAGCGTTTTC
>JAFTJI010000049.1 GCA_017456495.1 Lentisphaeria bacterium
GAAAATTCTTGTTGCGATCTGCAAATGGAGCGTTTTCGGCTTGTCCTCCATAGCTTCAGCGAAGGAGGATGGTCGCCACGCTCAAACTACCATTTCCAACTCATCAACAATCTTTTTTCAGCCAAATTTTGCCGGACTTTTGAAATTACCTCAACGATTTTGGAAATAAAATATCGTATTCAGACAATAAATACAAGAAAGATGTCACATCATAGTATGTTTACATCACAAAAAGACAAATCACTCCTTCATAAATTTTATTCGATACTGTTTCGGAGAAAGCTGTGTATGTTTGCTGCAGAACTTGGAAAAATAAAATTCACTTGAGAAGCCAAGAAGGTTTGCGACCTCTTTGATACTGATCTCTTCCTGCACCAGAAGCCGTTTTGTTTCATTTACAAGAAGATCCGTCAGAAATTGCTTTGGGGAGATCCCTGTTATCCGGGTAAACGTCCGGGTAAAATATTCCCGGCTGAAAGAACGGACATTTGCCAGATCTGAAACTGTAATGCTGGCAAGTTTTTTCTTGTTGGAGTGAATAAAATCCAGCTCAGGCTGAAAGTTGGAAAACTTCGTGACAGGGTTCCATTCCTGATTTGTCATCTGCGGCATCAGAGTAGAAGAAAAATCAAAAACGATCGTATGCAGCATTGCCGCCGCAATATTGATATTGGAACATTCAAACGCGCGTTTACCTGCTTCTTTCCAATGAGTTCCGGGAAGTTCGCAAATTCTTTTGACTGCAGAAAAAATATCAATTCCCTCATAAAGTTCCAGCGTGAACTGAATAGAAACGAAAGTCAGATATTCATCCAGCCGGAGCCGCACCGGATAGTTCAGCGGAATGAAATAAGCGTTACCGGGAGTCAATGTAAAATGGGTAGTGTCATCTTCCAGATAACATTCTGCACCGGAGGGATTGGAAAGGGGCATAAAACAGCGGTTCACCGGCATACTCTCCGTATGACCGCACGCCTCCGGATAGGTTCCCCGGGCAAATCGATGAATATGGAGCCGGTACAAGTCAGCTCTGCGGGCTACATCAGCACGTCTTCCACCTGTCATTTTTCTCTCCTCCGTTTTCTGTTGTTACTGTTAATATGAGCCAATTTCAAAAGTCTTCAAAAATGTCTGAAAATTCTTGCAGAGATCTGAAAATGGAGCGTTTTCGGCTTGTCCTCCATAGCTTCAGCGAAGTAGGATGGTAGCCACGCTCAAACTACTATTTCCATTTCATCAGCAATCTCTTTTCAGCCTAATTTTGCCGGACTTTTGAAATTACCTCAATATAACTGCTTTTTTGAAAAATGCAAAACGTATAAAATCACAAAAATGCAAAAATAATAAACATTTGTCCATTTTATTTTTCAAAAGTTGTGTTATATTACCCCAAGATTATAATTTCGGAGGTTTTTATGTTATACCAAGGCTTTGATCAGGATCGGGAATATCTCATCAACAAGTTCCGCTGTCCGGTGTTTGACCCGGAAACCGGAATCGACGGCGATGAAATATCTGCGGATACACTTGCTTTTGCTGAGCAGTTGGAACAGAAAAATCTTCCGAAACCGGTCATAAAAGCAAGATGCTTTGAATATGTTTGCCGAAACTTGCAGATCGATGTCAATCCTCATGACGTCTTCCCTGGATTCGGTTCTTATAACAGAAGAAAACGCCCCCTCCTGCCGCTGCTGACAAAGTGGAACAGAGAAATCGATGACACCGTAAATCGGGAAAATTACGAAGATTCCCTGTTGCGGAACGCTGCAGGTGCGCAGATCGTCTGGAAAGATTTTGACCACTCCGTTCCGGATTGGGATGCGATGGTCGCTCTCGGTTTCCCCGGTTTGCGCGAACGGGCAGGAAAATATAGAGAGATCCATAAGAACAACGGAACACTCTCCCCGGAAGTTGAAGCCCATTTCGATGGAATGGAAATTACAATCAATGCCCTGCTGGAAACGCTGCAGCGGCTGATCGATTACGCAAAAAAGCATCATCCGGAGAATCCGCGGATCAGGGAAGAGATCATTGCATTGGAACACCTGAGTTCCGGAGCTCCGGAAAATTTCTATGAAGTTCTGATGCTTATTTACCTCCATTTCTATTTCGGAGAACAGATCGACCACATGCAGGTGCGTTCTCTCGGCGGAAACCTCGATGCCCTCCTTTATCCATTCTATAAAAAAGATTTGGAATCAGGAAAATACACCGTCGAAAAAATGCGGGAATTCATGACCTGCTTCCTGATGCAGTGGGCTTCCATCGACAATTACTGGGGACACCCCTTCTATCTTGGCGGAACGGATGAAAAAGGTGAAACGCTTTACAACGAAGTCTCTTACCTGATTCTGGATGTTTTCAGAGAACTTGCCATCCCGACTCCGAAAATCCAGTTGAAAATCGCAGAAAATACGCCTCAAAAATTGCTTGATATGGCATTGTCAATGGTTCGGGATC
>JAFTJI010000007.1 GCA_017456495.1 Lentisphaeria bacterium
CACGGATCAGCAAAATCATCAATGAATCCGGTTATGAAGGATATCTTTCCGTTGAATTTGAAGGCTGGGAAGATCCGCTGTTTGCCTGCCCGAGAGCAATCAAAAACGTGAAAGCTCTGATGCGAGGATAATTTGACAGGAGGGCGGGGACGACGGTTTTTTCTGAAGTCGTTCCCCGATTCCTCGAATACGGAACAAACGTTTCTACTTATTTTGCGTGGCTCCGGAACCAGGTTCCGGTCTCTACGGTTTTCTGCTGCATTGCCGCAAGGGGGATCATGATGGAAGTCAGGATCCGTTCCGGGCGCCACGGTTCCGCTGTTCCGGAATCCACATAGTCCAGAAATTCAGCAAACATCACCTTATCGCCACCCCGATGCGAGCCGGGTTTCGCAGGAAGCTGCAATGTTTGTTCCGGTTCGCCGTACTTGGCAATGGTGATCGTTTCCGAGTTGATATCAGCGCGGATCAATCCTTTTTCGCCCCATAATTCCACGACTCTGCCATAGGTCGCACCGCAGCTGGTGAGCGATTGACTGAACAGAATACCGTTGTGCATGACCCCGGAAATTACCGCAGTATCGTGAGAGCCCGCCTGATCGCCGTGGCGTTTCCAGAGAAAGTTCGCTGTATGTCCGGTGACATTTTCGGCATAAGAGTCCGCAAAATACTGGATCAAGTCGGTATCATGAGTCAATTTCCCGAGGATCAGACCTTCGGGCTGACCGGCGAATTTCCGCATGATCACACTTTCTCCAAACGCCGCGCCGACATCGCACATCCCTCTGATACACAGCAATTTGCCAATGGTGTTCTCCCGGATCAACTCTTTTATTTTCAATGATGATGGATAAAACGGAAGGTTCAGCCCGATGGCGAACTTGCAGGGATGAGTTTTTACATATTTATAAAGTTTTACGGCCTCTTCCAGATTACCGCAGACCGGTTTGTCGCAAAGAACAGCCTTTCCAGCCTCCATTGCCGCAATGGAAATTTCTGCATGGGTTTCCGGATAAGTTGTAATGATAACTGTATCAATTTCAGGATCTTGCAGCAATTCCTGATAAGTCGGATACCGTTTCAACCCGTGACAGTTATGGTAAAGATCAGCTGGGATGACAAGATTTTCGTCATGATCCGCATAAGCTGTGACTTTTCCGTAAGCCGGCAGCTGAGTGACGATCATTTTTGCCAACTGCTGTCCTCTTGCACCAAACCCGATGATCCCGATGTGATGATAGGTCTGATTCATTATTTCTCTCCCTTTTTTCCGACCGGGCAAACCTGCATGCAGCGTTCAACGACCGTGTCGATCTGGTTTGCGTATTTATACCCTTTGAGCTGAAGAGGATCTTTCCGGAGAAGAGCTTCCTCGTCGCTAACATTGTAATCTCCCGGTTTAATATCCCAGCCGACGCAGCTGATGCCGGATTCCGGGACCATGCCGAGGAATCGTTCCCAGCGGCATTTCTTTTCATCTCTGGGATAAACTTCTCCTTTGGGAGTTAATGCGCACATGGGACACGCTTCTGCACATTTTGAGCAGTGATCGCAAAGTTTTTTTCCGCCGGTCTGATCGGGCGTTTCCGGAAGTTCTGCAGTTGTGAGCAGGAAAGAAAACCGTTGACGTGGACCAAATTCCGGAGTGAGAAGCATACCGTTTGCGCCGATTTCTCCGAGTCCGGCAGCAGCTGCAGCCGGAGCGTTCTGGCGGAGATCCGGATGTCCCAGGTGAGCCCATGCAAATTCCCAGTAAGGAGCAAGGTTCCGGATCGGTTCTTTTGCCATATCCGCAATCGGAAGTGCCTGATGACCAAGTTTTTCCAATTCAGTACCCTTGTCGTGAGCTGCCCAGAGAGTTTCCCGGATCAGCTGATATTGACTGTAAGCGTAGCTCATGGCACATTCTGCTTTTTGATTTGCAGCGAGTTCCACCATCCGTTCCGGCATTGAAGTGAGAAATACAATAACAGATTTACAGCCCGGGAGCAGTGTTTCCGGATCTGTGATTCCCGGAAGTCCCCGCAGTTTCTCTGCTGAAACAACGGCTGTTTTATCAATGTTGACAGCTGAACGTGCCGGGTCGATTTCCAGTTGGAGTGAAATTTCCGGCAGGGGGCAATTTGTGAAAAGAGAGTTGCTTGAGACAGGCTGTTCATTTTTTTCAACATCAGAACTGCTCATTCCGGCGATAACGATATTCTGTTTTGCCCGGTCTGCGATGATATCAAAACAGCTTTGACCACCAGTGGATGTTGCCCGTGCAGGACCGGCACTGTCTTTTTTCCAGCCGGCGCGTTCTGCTGCAAAATTGTTGGTTTCTGTCCAATCCTGAGTCGCTTCCCAGCCGAGATCGTCCAGATACCGGGCAATATCCATTGCTGCAATCCCGACACGGACTTTTGTCGTAACAGAAAGGAATTTTCTGTTATCGTCATCAAGAGGATATTCCGGCAGAGTTCTTCCCAGGGTGATCACATAAGGGAATGCTGCTGTGAATTGCTCCACAGGATAGCCGTCAACAAAACTGTCTGCGGCTTCCGGAAACTCATTTTTCTGAATGGCGATCCTGTCCGCGCCGCCCTTCACGGCAATATTGCAAATCTCTTTCAGGATCTCTTCCGGGGAAAGATTGCTTTTTACTTTGATGCGGCGGGGCGCCTGCGTATATTTCTTATCCCATTTCCGTTTTTGTTTTGTCATACAGAAGCGGAAGCAGTTGCCGAATTCTCCGCCCGGGCGCGGGATTCCGCTTTCGATGAGCTGATACATTTTTTCTTCGTCAAGTTCTTCGGTGACATCGATCAATTTATCCATATCCAGTGCGAACTGTTCGCCCCAGAGACAGCGGAACCGGTTCAGTTTTGCGTAGCGGAGAACTTTATCTTCGATTTTGACTTCATCATAACCGGGGGCGAGCATCATTTCCTTGCGGTAATTTTTCCCCGGACACATGTGTTCACACATCCCGCAACGATCGCAGAGCGGTTCTCCGGAGTAAAGGGGATCACCATCAAGTTCAGCTTCGGTGATCAGCGATACCAACCGGTTGCGGGGACCGTATTCCGGAGAAAGAGCCATATTGTTCCAGCCGAATTCTCCCAGCCCGGCTGCGACAAAGGCGTGACGGTGACTGAACGATGCTGTATTGGTGGTGGGAATATCTTTATAAGGACGGTGCCGCCAGAATCCGGTGCAGGGCAGGGGGATGGAAGCAAAACCTTGAGATTCAAGATACTTGCATAAACGCCAGGAGATCGTGTCAAGTTTCGGAATCATGCCCAGCTGAAAAGGACCGCTGTAGTTGCTGTTGGGAAGACCACCCCATTCAACGGAAGCATCCGGATGATGGATCGAAAGAGCGATGACAGATTTTGCTTCCGGCAGATGAGCCGTCGGGCGCAGCATTTCCGGAGCATTGTTCCAGCGTGAGACCGGTGCGATTCCGACAAGATCGGCTCCGAGTTCCCGTGCTTTCCGTTTCAGTTCTTCTGCAGAAATTTTCATTGATATTTCCCCTCCGTTTTTGTTTTTTGATATTGTATTTTCTTTCATTTCTGTTATATTATATCACAGAAACGGATGAAATAAAATGACAAAAAAGAAGAAAAATATAGCAATAACGCACATTGATAAACTTTTTGATGAGACTCATAAAGAGGCGAAGAACTCCCTGTTTTCCGGCGGAATAAGTGCAGATTTTGATTTCATGCCGGAAAATATAATTGTCTGGAAATCTTCTAAAACATTGAACTGTTCCGATACGTCGATCCATCAGCGGATGATTTTGAAAATAATCCTGAATGGCGTTTGCACAATGAGTGTTGACGGACTTCAAATACCGATGCAGAAAGGAGATATGATTTGTCTTTTTCCGTTTCAATTCCATTCGACGAAATTGGCATGTCCCAGAGAGGATTACTCTTTTCTGGCAATCAGTTTTACAGAGCGGAAGCGGAATTATTCTGCATTTCTATCATTGAAAAATCATCTTTTATCGCCAGATGAATCCGATTTCAGCAATTTGAAAAAGATTGTGAGGTCATCGGGTTCCAATCCGGAATTTCCACCGGAACAATGTGTGTTTGCTTTACTGGAGATCCTGTTGAATCAGCGCAGAAAAGTACAGCAGAATCTTCCGGGCGGGATGGAACAGTACGATCTGTTTCAACGGATCAGCAATTATATCCGGACTCATTTTGAGCAGGAAATTTCTCTGAAAACTCTGGCAGATACATTCGGAGTTACACCGGAAACGGTACGGCGTCAATTTAAGAAGGCTGATACGGGCTTGACTCCGGGAAAATTGATATCCCGATTACGTCTTCAGCTTGCTGTGGAATTGCTGGAACACACTGAAACTTCCATTGCAGAAATTGCTGATCGCTGCGGTTTTAAAGACCAGTTCACCTTCAGCCGGGCATTCAAACGGGCAATGAAAGTTTCTCCGCTTCATCACCGGCTGCAGGTTCGGATGAAGAAAGGATAATTCCAGAGGCAATTTCAAAAGTCTTCAAAAATGGCAGAAAATTCTTGTTGCGATCTGCAAATGGAGCGTTTTCGGCTTGTCCTCCATAGCTTCAGCGAAGGAGGATGGTAGCCACGCTCAAACTACCATTTCCAACTCATCAACA
>JAFTJI010000050.1 GCA_017456495.1 Lentisphaeria bacterium
ACACATCGCAAGACTATATGATTTATCAAATATCGGATGAACAACACATATTATCTGAGATAAAAGATGAAAACAGTTTTGGAACATTTATCAACTTTGTTTGCTTTATGACATCTCATTATTCTGATTCAGATTTGTTGGAATTGATGGCTCAAGAAGAAAAATAATTTTGAAAATGGTGACACTCTATGGAACAGTATATAAATCAAGCCTTTATGATTTAATTATTCCGTTCCCCGCCTGTGAATCGGGGGCGGAACGGGGAAAAAGACGTGCGGTTGTTTTTGCGTCCGGGGAAACCGGAAAAAGCGAATAATTTAATTATAAATTCTTTATGGATAGTTTTTTATGTGGAATGGCATCAATTAATGGTAAAAATTTTTCTGTGTGAGCAGAACGATGGTAAATATGTCAGAATTATGATATGAAACGGGCTGCTGAACACCTTGCTATTGAGGTTGTTCAGCAGCCCGTCATTTTTTTACAGAATCACTTCATCTGCAAGATAATCATTTTTGAAAAGTTTTATGATATATTTTTTTGCATTGGTGTCTTTGATTTTGTAAATGGCTTTTCCATGAGGGGCGGCAAGTTTTGTCCATTTGCCGCGCGGTGCAAAGAAATGTTCATCATCAAAGTCTTCACAAACAACTATCTTATCGCCTTTGGTTTTATCAAAGGTAATTTCGATAGTATTGCCTGTCTTTTTTGCATTCAGGATAATTGGGAAAGATGCCAGAACAGCAGTGCGTTCAGCTTCAACACTTAATTCAGGCAGACCTTCGGTATTGACATTGACGACTTTATCCTCGATCAACTCGACATAGTGAATGTTTTTATTGGAAGATTTTGTTTCCAATATTGATCCCTTGATCATCTTATCCGATGTGTTGTATACAGTGTGTATTATTTTGTTTTCATGGGGGAAACGGTTTGCAAGGAACTTCTTATGAGTGGTCTTGACGATCGGTTCTATATTTTCAGAAGCAAATGCGTCACCGTTTTCTTTCATGATCTGTGCGAACTGGCGTTGGATATCGGTATTTTCAAAGCCGCCCATATCCATTCCAAAACCATTGAAAAGATTTCTCCATGGATGACGGGTACTGCTTCCCCATTCCGAGAATTTGAAATTCGGGAAACAGAAATGGAAAAAGTTTATTCGCAGATCATCATAATATTTTTCTACAAAAGGGAATGCTCCGATATAGAAAGTCTGATCCCAACTGCCGTCAAAGAACTGAGTCAGATAATCACTGCCGGCATGTTCCGTCATGAGAGCCGCATTCGGATTGGCTTCACGCATAGCATTGCGTACTTTGACCATTGCTTTGACAATTCCGTGGGGATCGGTAGGATATTTTCCTGCTTTGTAATGATCATGCGTTTCATTGTAGCATTGAAAATTGACCGCAAGTTCATCCAGATAAATTCCGTCGAGTTTCAACTCTTTGACCAAACTGCGGCAGCGGGTTGTCATATATTCCACCCATTTGTCAGTATCGTAGAAACACATCAGATACTGGTCATCAGCAGTGACATATCCGGGATAATTACCTTGAGCATCTTTGGTAGCCCATGATTTACCGTGTTTTTTTGCGAGATTGGTCTCTTTCCAGCAGAAACGGTGATCGATATAAAGGGTGAATGCCGCTCCAAGCTGATGACATCTTTCAACTTCAGCTGCAAGTGCAGGAGCTCCGCCGCGCCCTTTATTGACGAAAAATTCACCAGGCATCGTACTTGCCAGAGAAGGATATTTCAAACGTTCTGCATAAGGAAGGGGGTAATCATCCCAAAATGCGATTTGAATGGCATTTTCACCGCCTGCAAGACGTTTGTGCAGGACGTATTCTTTTTTTGCTTCATCATAATAAAATGGCGGATGACCGTTCAACCATGTATAAGTGTCTCGAAACCAACGCGGGACATCGACTTTTTGCATACGCGCTTTCATCCATGATGAATATTGTTTCAACGGGGATTTCCAATCGCCTTTGAAAGCAAAAATACGCACTTGCGGTGTAATTGTAGAATTTCCAGGCTGAAGCAGGTCACCGCGGTAATATTGGGCAAAAGCAACAGCAGACTGTTTCTCAAGCAAATCCAAAGATGGCTGCTCTTTGAAAATCACCACTTCACTGTGCTTGACAGTCGGAGAAAGACCGTTTTTGCCTTTTTGCATCATCAGCCCTTTGAAGCGGCCGTTGGCATCTTCAGGAAAAAGTCCGATACCATGACCGTTCTGCGGAGAGTAGGCAAACATCAGCTGCATCCATGCAAAACCGTTGTATTCTGCCGTAAATGAAGCAGTACAGTCACCCAGAATTCCACCGCGCCACGGGAAAAAGTATTTTACCTTATCCAGATCTTTTCCAGGATTTATATTGGAAATGATTGGAAATATCGCTTGCACTGTTTGGGCATTGTTTCCGCTGTTTTTCAGCTCTAACTGCATAAGTACGCGATTTTCAGAAGCAGACTTTGCACGGAGTATTGCTGAAATCATGCTTTCACGGTCAAGAAGTTCTACTGTGAATTCCCTGTCATCAGCATTTGCATTTATGATCGTGAATTCATGAGAATATACAATTCTGTTGCCGATGCGCATCGCAAATACAGGAGAAAAAACATCTTCTGCAAGAAGATTTGCTCCCGTGTTGACCACACTTTTCCAGTGAAGACCACCATTCAAACCGAGGGCGATCTGAGTGTTGCCAGAGGATAATTCCAGTGAGTTATTCATCTTTTTTACGATGGCTTTTTCTTTTTCGCTCTGTTCAAGTTTAATAAAGCGGGGTTTTACTTTTCCTCCGGAAACCTTGATCGAATCTATTTTAAGATCAGCTTGTCCCGTGTTGCTGAATGCTCCCACAAAAACAGGCATTGCCTCTTTGGTAATAAGGTTTTTGCCTTTGAAGCTGCTTTCTTTTCCATCAAAGGTAACTTTCAGTATACCGCTGCTTTGATTTATTTTCAGCGTCTGATATTTGCCGTTGATATGACCGATTTCTCTGGAAAGAGTTCCGCCTTCAGGATTTTTTATTCCGAATGTTACTGTCGTATTATGGATTTGGATCCAGGCAAGAGCTTTGAGCCAGGGTTCAGTTTCATGAAAACCGATATAGTAAAACACCTCACCTTTTGGGTCAGGCTGGGCAGCGAATGTAATTTCCAAATCGCCGCTTACAAATTTGTCAGACGAAAGAAGCCAGTTTTGAATTCCCATAGGCGGAGCTATACGAACTACACGGTTTGCTGCACTCAATGTGTCTTTAGGCATGATTTCAGCACATTTCGGGATAGTT
The DNA here is from genome assembly GCA_017456495.1 of Lentisphaeria bacterium. GTDB lineage: Bacteria > Verrucomicrobiota > Lentisphaeria > Victivallales > UBA1829 > SIG79. Next base: position 3,309 of record JAFTJI010000050.1, read on the forward strand.
TGCCAGCGTGGTTGAGCAACATTGTCAAATTCTTCAATCCAGCCGAGGCTTTCAGAAGCCATCAGTATTGCAGAGAGTGATCCTGCCAGAATCACCGACAATAATTTAAGCGATTTCATATTATTATCTCATTATTTCAGGTTGAAAATCGGTGTGATTACATCGGTTTAAGAGATGCAATACCCCTCCTGGGCAGCTGTCTGGAATACAGCTGCCCCGTATTCTGTTCGTTTTATTTTTTTATTTGGATTGAAATGGATCAGTAACCGAGCATGAATGCAAGTGCATCACCCCAGTCACCAGGAACTTTTGTTCCAGCATTGTTTTTGGAACTCTGCACCATGCTGGTCATTTCGGTAAATGTGTTGTATCCTGCACTTCCATCACTCCATGAGATAGTTCCGCCGTTGTTATGGCGTTCGCCGAAACGCAAAGCACTGTTTGCATCTGTCAGACTGGCAAGCAGCAAATGCGGCAATGCGTTGATGGCAGGTCCTTTCAAATCCATAACCAAAGGAAATCGTCTGGTCACAGTCATTTTTCTGATAACTGTATCGGCAGGTTCAGAGGAATCGTTGTTTCCAACACGACCGTTCATTCCGTAAGAACCGGAGAACATGTCTGATGCTCCGCCATTGACAAGGGCAAAATCACAGCTGCTGTTATCAATTTTTTCACCGGCATAAGAGGGACAGGTGAAAAATTTTGAGTTGCCGCCGACATAGCTGGAAATCGAAATCATCCAGTAGCCCGCGTAAATATTATGCGTTGGATTGCTTGCCGGGGCGAAGTTATCGTTGTCTTCTGCATACATTCCAGTGGCAAGAGCCATCTGTTTCTGATTGCTGATGCAGTTGGCTGTGCGTCCGCGTTCACGGGCGGAATTTAGGGCGGGCAGCAGAATCGCCGCCAGGATCGCAATAATAGCGATCACTACAAGAAGCTCAATAAGGGTAAAGCACGCTTTACCCTGCCCATGGGCAGGCTTTTCACGATCACAGCAGAGATGTGATCCATTAACCAGCAATTCAATCAGTGTGAAACTGAATGATGATTTCATTTTTCTGCTGTTACGGATGCTTTCTTTTTGGGTTTTCGATTTCATGATTCTTTCTCCTTTGGGTTAGGGGTGCGGATTTGAAAATCCTTTTTCTGTTAATATTTTTTTACATGGGGAGTTATTATACTTGCAGGAGGTATCATTGTCACTTTTTCAATAGAATCATCACCGCGCAGCATTCTGACGATGTATTCACCAGCCAGTTTCCCTGCCGTTGTTACATCCTGCAGACAGAGAAATATCGTATCGAAACACTCAGGCGCATTGAATTTCCATGAGTCAAACATTCCGCCGATACATCTGACATGGCGATGCTTGATCATAATCTCATTCAATCCGTCAATAGATGGATTGTCTGCAAAAATTCCGAGATTGGCATTGGGATATTTTTTCAGCAGCTCCGGCAGTTCTTCCAATGTTCTGATATGGGGAATATTAAGAGAGTCAAGAAACTTTTCTGATTCATTCAAACGGAATTCTCCAGTCGTATTCAAGTTCGGAAAGAGTGTCAATCCGATATTCATTCCAGCATCAAGCATCTTTTGCCCCAACAACTTGATCGACAGACGCGCATCATTGGTCAATGCCGGGAACGGATAATTTTTCAAATACTGATCAACGCATACAATGGGGAATTTATTGGCGATCAACCGGTTGAATGAAGGAAGATCGTCTGGTTGCGCGAGCGGTGAAAAAAGAACTGCTGCATCGCAGAAACGCTGTTCGCATAAGGATATTACGTTATGAAATTTTCCTTCGCGCAAACTGTTCGTCATGATAGTCAACGTATAACCGAATTCCTCAAGCTCATGATCCAGAGCTGATGCTATGGGAGCAGTGTGTTCTAACTCAAGCTCACCGATAACAAACAACACGAGTTTGGTTTTACCGTCAGCAAGCTGTTTTGCAATACGATTGGGAATGTAATTCATATTCATCGCCAACTGCCTGATCAGTTTTTTTCTTTCAGGGGTGATACGCGGATCATCCCGCAATGCTCTTGATACAGTTGACGCATTGCAATTTGCTGCTGCCGCGATGTCAAGTATCGTTACTGCCATTTTTTTACCATAAAAGTTTTTATTTCAAACGGTTTCAATTCAATATGCTGCCGATTGCCGTCAAGCATTTCTTTGTGCAGCATATTCCATTCCATCAAATCACATTCCCATATTTCCAGATTGTCCGTTGCATATTGCAGTATTCCATAAGAATTTTTACCACAGGTTTCTACGACTCTGATTACTATGGTGTCTGAACGTTCTGCTTTTTTTACTGTTTCAAGAGATATGCCATTGCCGGATATTTGTCGGCAGAACGGTTGGATTTTTTCAGCGCAAACGCCGTCAAAAAGCATCGGTTCACGGTTCAGTACCGCTGCAGCTTGCAAAACACAGCTTTCTTCAAGTTTTCCATCATGAGGCAGCAAACTGTAGGTAAAGTGATGTATGCCTCGGTCAGCTTCTGCATCAGGATAGCGTGGTGAACGCAGCAGAGCAAGATCGATCACATTATCTTTTATCCTGTATCCGTATTTACAGTCATTGAGCAGTGCAACACCGCCGTTGCCATCGGAAATATCTCCATAGCGCTGTCCGCAGCACTCGATCTGAGCCTGTTCAAAAATATTGTTTTCACAAGTTGAACGTTTGATATAAGCGTATTGGATATCAAAAGATGCCTCATTGGTATAAACATTTACGGGGAATGCTGTCCGCAGCATCATCCGCGATTCCTGGTAATCTGCAACTGTTTCAAAATCAAGCTGCCTGCTTCCCGGATGAAGGATTACCCGCTGGGATAAGTTCGAGTTGCCGAATTTGAAATCAAAAGTAAGGATACTTCTGACTGGACCCGAACAGCCGTTGAAGCGCCATGCTGTCAATGGTTCAGGCAGACGGTCTCTGGTATAATATTTTTCAAGATCCCATGCTTCATATTGCAGTGGCCGGTCATGGTAAAGCGATAAAATATTACCGTGTCCAGCCATTATCTCCCGATTATATTTTTTGTCAAAAGCACTTATCAGTTGTCCAGCTGTATTGAATTGATAGCGTATAAGGTCATTTTCCAGTATCGGAGAATCCAGAAATTTGACAGGTGATGCGACTGCGGATGAACGGACAAGGGTTGTAAAACTGTTTGCAGGCAGTTCACAAAGTGTGTACAACCTGCCGTTTTCCCACTGCGCAGGGAGTTCTTTTCCCAAAATATCAGTTACTCCGCAATTTCCCCATGATTCAGGCATTAAAATCGGATAAAAGTATGGTACACTCAACGAGTTTACCAATACGACATGATCCTTTGCCGCCGTGAATAATTTTTTTGCGGCATCTTGAGCAATCGCCTTGCCTTTTTGGGCGATCTCATCATAATCTTTTTCTGTCTGTTCATAGACCTGACGGATGGATGAGCCAGGGAGAATATCGTGAAATTGGTTGAGCAGCAGCATTTTCCATAAAGTATCAAGCTCTGTTGCCGGATAATTGTCTATTGAAAGAGTGCTGCAGAGGTACTCCAATGATTGAAGCAGCTGTTCAGATTTCCGGTTGCCGCGTTTGGTGCGGGCCTGACTGGTCAAAGTGCCATAGTGATTTTCAAAATACAATTCACCGCGTAATTCGGTTAATTTATCACGTTGAGTTTCCAGATGTTCAAAAAATTTATCGGTTCTGGAAAAGATGGTTTTCGGGCATCCATCCAGATTTATCTGGCGTAAATTGTTTTCGACAAAATCTTCACTTGGACCGCCGCCGCCATCGCCGATGCCGTACAAACTTACGAAAGAATCGCAGATGCCTGCTTCTGCAAAATTGTTCATCGCTGCAATTCTCTGTTCAGATGATGCAAAAGCTGCATAACTGTTTTCAGGCAGGAAATGTCCCAGAATTTTGCTGCCGTCAATCCCCCGCCAGATAAATGAGTGATGCGGTATCTGATTAAAAGTGTTTTGGGCAAGCTTTTGAGTGAGGAAGTTTACGCATCCTGCTTTGAAAGAGATTTGCGGCAGGTTGCCTGAATAGCCGAATACATCAGGTATCCATAAATTGTTGACATCCCTGCCAAATTCATCTTTGAAAAAGTTTTTGCCATGCAGAAACTGTCTTATCAGAGATTCACCTGATGTTAAATTGCAGTCAGCTTCCACATACATCCCTCCCTGTATTTCCCAGCGGCCTTCGGAAACTGCTTTTTGGATTTTTGCATAAAGTTCAGGATAATTTTCTTTTATGATTTTGTAAAGGTAGGCTTGCGAAGCACCGAAAATATATTCAGGGTATTTCTCAAGCAGTGCTATCTGACTTGAAAATGTCCGTGCCGCTTTTCCGACAGCAACAGAAACAGGCCAAAGCCAACCAATATCAAGATGTCCGTGCCCTGTTGCCCAAACTTCAGGAAGAGAAGAACTTGCGGTCGCGGAAAATGCTTTTTCTTTCAGCATTTGCCGCACCATGGCAGCGTTGCCGGGGTCATAATTAAATATATCAAGGGCTTCGTTGAGTATCTGCAGCATCCTTCTGCTGCGGAAATCAGAAAGATCATAACTGTTCATTATGCCTGCAAGCAGACGCATATCCAGCAGCATTCCCCACATGTCTCTGTCAAAAATACACAAACGCATGTGTTTCAACAACCGCGTTCCGTATCCGGATGAAGGAGCTGTTTCAGAAAGATTTTCGGGATCGGGCAGTGGGCACCCATAGAGACTGTAAGCGGCTCCCTGCATCCAGAAATCCGCCTTTTCACCAGCATTGAAACGCTGCGGAATGACAAAACGTTCTTTGCAATACAATTGATCAAAAATAGAAAATCCTGTCAGACCGTAAATCGGAACACCATCATTATTGAAAAGAAGCATTTCACTGCCGGTGTGAATACGCAGACATAACTCTTTTCCCGCAAAATTTTCAGGAATTTCTGCGGTGAAATGAAACCAGGCGTTTGCCCAGTCATATCCCCACAATTCTTTTTCGTACACCCTGTGATACTTAAGATCTAACCTGTCGGCAAAAGATACAGGGGTGTCCGTGACAGCGATTTCGACTGTCAGAGGAATATATTCCCGATATATCAGATCATCTCTGACTGCCGAGAGAAAATTGTTTATTCTCGCCTGATGTTTCTTTAAAATCTTTTTATGCATTTGTCATACCTGAATGCCGTGCAAGCGGTTGCACATTTTTTGTCTACATTTCTATATAGCATCTGGCAAATGAAAATGCAAGCCGATTTTTAAAAAAAATAAAAAAATTCCATTGAAGGCATTTTTTAAGCTATGATGAGAGAGTATCGTTTCAGCGGCAGCAGCCCCGGCTACCGGCTGCGCTGGGGAATCGAAGTTTTCTTCAAAGAACTTAAACAAACTCTGCAACTGGCAGATTTTATGGGATACAATGAAAATGCTGTCAGATGGCAAATCTGGACTGGATTACTGGCGTATCTTTTACTCCGCTTTATTTCATGGGAAAAACATTGGAAACATACTTTCAACAGATTATATACTCTTGTTCGCAGTGTGTTGCTGAACTATTTTGATTTGACAAGTGTGATTCAATCATGTGATACGATGGGACGCAGAGGTCCAAAACGGATCCGAGGTACTCCTGAACAAGCATATCAAATGCTTTTTGACTTTGCATAACATTTCCTGCTTGAAAACAGCTATCCACAAAGACGGGGTAAGAAAAAAATTGCTTCCGTTACGCTCAAACTATGTCAAAAAATGCCTTTTTCAAAAAATTACAGGATTTTTCTGTTTTTTTTCTTTTTATGATTGAACTTTTGAACAACAGGGATTATAGTATGATATTCTATTTCAAAGAGAACTTTCAAAGGAAATGATATGCGTATTTTATTTCAAGGGGATTCCATCACAGATGGCAACCGGGGCAGAACAGAAGATCCTAATCATATCCTGGGACACGGTTATGTGTTCAATATTGCCAGCAAACTTGGGGCGGAATATCCGCAGAAGTTTGAATTTATCAACCGTGGAGTCAGTGGAGATTTCACCACAAGATTACTTGCCAGATGGCATAATGAGGCAGTCAATATTCATCCGGATCTCACCAGCATCATGGTCGGAGTGAATGATTCCCGTAACGGAATTACCCCACAACGGTATGAAGCTGTTTATAATATGCTTCTGGATGATTTGCCGAATTCAAAAATTATCCTCATGGAACCATTCTGTTACCGGAATCAGCAGGACGATGAGACTTGGGCAAAACAGAAGGAACTGATTACTGCTTATCAGCAAATCGTCCGCAAAATTGCCGCTGAACGGAGTGCTGTTTTTGTTCCGCTGGTGGAAGTGTTTGAAGAGGCTTTTCAGAAAGCTCCCCGGGAATACTGGATCTGGGATGGAACCCACCCGACTTATTCCGGACATCAACTGTTAAGTCGTGCATGGCTGAAAGCTGCTGAACCGCTGCTGTTTCCGCAAAACTAAAATAATTCTGCTGAACCCGTTTGACCGTTCAGCAATTTCAAGACCCGTTCAACACCTGGATATCCGCTGAAGAGAAAGATTTTTTCTCTGTACAGCGGATTTTCTTTTATGAGAGAATCTCCTCCTTCTTTTTTGGGAAAGAGTGAGCGGTCTATTCCTATCAAAAGCGGATAATCAGGATTTTTACCAAGTTTAGTATTTGTACCGCAAAATCAATGGAAAGTGTACGCAATTTGCTTTCAGCCGTAAGATGATCTCCTTCCGGAGTTTAATGTAGCATAGCAGAAGAAAAAATTCAAGGCGGCTTGCCGCCGTATAAGCACCGCAGGTGCGCTTTTAATCAGAAACACATCCACCCGCCGACAGGCGGCAACTTCACGGGCAGCGCAAGCTGACCTCTTCACAAGCGGAATGAAATGGAGCGACTTCATCCACCTTCGCACAAGGCTACGGTGGACAAGCAAGCAAGTCTTCTCTGGGGTTTGGTGAAGATGTGAAGAAAACCTTCGGTTTTAAGTGAAGAGCTTTTGTTGGCACAAAAGCGTGAAGAGAAGACTTACGTCTTCGTTCCGCCATTTTTTTTG
>JAFTJI010000051.1 GCA_017456495.1 Lentisphaeria bacterium
ATGGGGCGTTTTCGGTGGTTACTCTTCCTCCTTCGCTGAAGCTACGGAGGACAAGCTGGGTAGCCACGCTCAACCTACCATTTTCAGCTCATCAACAATCCTTTTTCAGCCAAATTTTGCCGGACTTTTGAAATTACCTCACAACAAAAAAACTGCCGCAAACATGATTTTGCAGCAGTCTTTGGAAAGAACATTTTTTGTCGTTCTTATTCGAGAGAACGGAACCATTCAGTAACGTTTTCGACAGCTTTCGGGTTTTCAGCTGCGACTTCTTCTTCATAGAAACCGCAAACCATACCTTCCAGTTCTTCCGCTTCGATCTTTTTACCCATGAGTTCGCCGACAATCTTCAGAAGGTCAAACTTGTTGAAGCTGAATCCGGCGTTTGCGATAATATCGCGGATCCCGTCAGCGGATTCTACCTGACCCAGGGAATCACGGAATTCATCATCACTCATCATTTTCATGCAGAATGCTCTTGCACTTTCAACGGACATGGTACACCTCTTTCTGTTAAGTTTCGGATTTTATCTGAAGTATTATACAGTCTTTTCCTGAAAAATCAAGTTAATTTTTCTCCGATCAGCTTCTCAAGCATGGATAAAATATCATCTGTGTTCAAAGTTTCTCCTCTCAGACGTAAAATTTTCTGCCAGTCCCGTTCCATGGAAATGGAGATTCCCGCAGCGTTTTCCGCTAATTCCAGGAAAAAAGAGGGATCCTCCGGCTCCAATGCTTTCGCACAAAGAAAATTATCAAGGTCGATATCCAGAATATATTTTCCGCTTAAATTTTCTCCGGAAAGTGCATGTTTGAGATAATCTGTTTCCAGAACACTTCCGGCAGCAAGTACAGCCTCCGGTTCCGAGTTCAAAACAGCTTGGGTATCGGGCCATATTTCCGGACAGATCACTTTCATGGATGGATGCGCCGGATCAGTGAAATTTTCGTGGGAAAGAATGATCGCGCGGTGCATGATTCCGGCACGCAATGCCCAGTCGATATGTTCATCATGGCGCAGTTGGGCTGCGGCTTCATCCGCGCGTTCCCGGTTAATCTCCGGTTTCTCCTCCATCCGGCTGAATGCAGGCAGAACATCTGTGTGGTGATCCAGAGTCAGAGTAAAATCAAGGGTTCCGTCCCCGGCAATTTTTTTCCAGAACGGCAGAACCTGATGATGTTCTTCAACGATACAAACGGGCTTCATTCCTGAAAAAGATCCTCTCCGGTGAGCAGATCCGGAATGGTATGCAGCACAGCTTCCGGGGGCAGGTTTGCGACAAAACGGAATTTCCCGTTCGCCATGGATCCGGTCAGGATCTGTTCATATTTTCCATCCGCTTTCCGGATCGCGGCTCTCAGGAAGGTGCGTTTCCCCAGCAGAACTTTCATCGGCTGCAAATTCCTGAATGTCTGGGTGACATCCTGATCGTTCATTGTCTGTTTTCTGATGAGAAGATTCGCTCTGTTGCCGGAGATTTGAACATAGACGTTCATGCCGGAACTGCTGTGGAAAATATAAGCCTTTCCGCTGTAGGAATCCCCGTGAGATTTCAGGAACTTTTCAAAATGTTCTTTCTGTTCCTGTGTGGGAAGGATCCCGCTCAGCAAGTAAAAATCTTTTGATTTCGTGATAGAAATTGCCGCTGCGTGATCGCCCGTTGCAACAGAATGGAGAAAACATCCGTAGACCTGTTCATTATTTGCGAAATCCGGCTCAATGGAAGAAAAAAATGCGACGAGCCACTGTGCGGCTGTCTGTTCCGCTGGCAGAGTCAGATAAAAGTAATATTCCGGGTTCGGCAGTGTGGACGGAGGAACCGTGATCCGGGGAACGATCTTATTGCTGAAAGCAAAGAGACCGCTCTGCTTTTTTGCATCCAGTTCCATTTCAACATTCAGCAAATTTTCAGAGGGAAAATCGGCGGTAAAAGAGATTTTATCAAACTCCGTTGAAACCAGATCTGCCAGATCACTTCCGGAATCTGTCTGTCCGGGCAGTTTCGCCTTATCCCGGAAAAAATATTGGGCAGAGATCATTTTTTGCGGCAGCTTGATCGAATCCGCCTGAAGTCCCTTTATCTGCGGTTTGAACTTATTGTCGGCATAAACGACCAATCTGTTTTTTCTGATTTCGGGAACAAGATTCTGTCCGGGCTGGAATGGAATCACTTTGGGTCTTTTTCCCGGAAGAAGTGTCCCGAAAACAACCGGCTGAAGCGCGTTGTTTGAAAAATAGAGGTATGCCGTAACAGGCATTTTCAGATTCAGCGGCGAAATCTCCGGCGTGATAAACCGGGAGCTGACAGTCAAGGCGTATCTCTGTCCGCTGACAGGATTTGATTTTGAGAGAAAAAGAGAACTTTTCTTCAGAAACACTTCCGGATTCTGAACTCTTATTACACCCACAGGTTCAATTGCTTCTGCCGCAAAACACAGTGATATGAACAGGAACAATGCCAAAAACTTCTTTTTCATAAATGCCGTCTTTCCTTGCTTGAGCGAACATAAAAAAAGCCGGAATCAATCTGACTCCGGCTTTTCGTAGGGTCAACCGACTTTCTTGACCCCGTTGACAAATACCTGCCGGACTTCAAAGCTGCCGTCGAGAACGACGATATCAGCGAAGTAACCCGGTTCAAGACGTCCAATGTCTTTCAGACCGAGCGCGCAAGCCTGGTTCCAGGAGGTTGTCTTCACCAGTTCAGAGAGGGAATATCCGGTGATTTCAGCCACATTGCGCAGTGCATGGTTCAGCTTCAGGGTGCTGCCGGCGAGCGCACCGTTGGATTTCAAACGGGCTGCACCGTCTTTCACGATCACAGGAAGTCCGCCCAGAGAAGATTCTCCATCGGGCATTCCGGCGGCACGCATTGCATCGGTGATCAGCTGAATGTGATTGACATCTTTCAGAGAGAATACCAGATTGATCATATCCGGGCAGATGTGAAGTTTGTCGCAGATAAATTCAATATAGACATCTTCATTCATGAGACCTGCGCCGACCAGACCGATATCGCGGTGGTGGAGCGGTGTCATCTGGTTGCAGAAATGGCTCAGGTTCTTGAGCCCGTGTTCATGAGCATCCTGGAACTGGGCATAGGTTGCAGCACTGTGTACGCAGGAGGGGGTGATCCCTTCGGAGATCAGTTCTGCTGCAAATTCAGCTCCGCCTTCCATTTCCACTGCATAGGAAACTTTCAGAACGGGATAGATCGCATTCAGACGCATGACTTCCGCAACATCGGGAGCGCGGACGTATGCCGGGTTCTGTGCGCCGAGACACTTCGGGTTGATGAAGGGACCTTCCAGGTGAACGCCGGGGACTTTACATCCGGTGGGGTTCTTTGCATATTCTGCTGCGGTCTTCATTGCTTCCGCCAGAGTTTCTTCGGGCAGGGTAAGAGTGGTGGGAAGAAGTGTTGTCACACCTTCCAGAAGTTTCTTTTCTGCCATTGTGGTAACTGCTTCCAGCGTGCAGTCTGCAAAATCAAGTCCGGAATTTCCGTGGCAATGAACGTCAATGAATCCGGGCATGACAAAATCGCCCTGAATATCAATGACCTGATCCGCTTCGGGAAGTTCGTCATCGCAAGTGTAGATCCGTTTGATCCGATCATTTTCGATCAGAATGGAAGCACCTTCCAGTTCCATTTCGGGTGAGACCAGCTGACAGTCTTTCAATAATGTTTTCATGAGTTTTTACTCCTTGAGAAATAAATTTTATCTGTAGAGGCAATTTCCGGTTTTTATTCAATGGTAATAATAGCATTTTTCCCGAACTTTTCAACCGGGAATAGAAAAAATAAAGAAAAATTTCCCTGTTCCGGAATTTCAGCCATTATTCAGATTTCACTCTGGCGCACATGAAAACATGCACCAGCATCGCAGCGGAAATCAGAATCGCACTGAGCGCGAACGGGTACACCATTTCGGCGTTTGCCAAAGCTCCGCCCAGAAGAGGTCCGATGATCCCCGCGATTGCAACAACGATCTCGTTGATCCCCGCATTCCGTGCGGCTTTTGTCGGGTGCAGCAGAGCATAATAGACAAACAGAAAGTAAAAACATCCGGAATAGATCCCGAAAAGTGCCGCCGCTGTAAAAAATACCGGCAGTACTTCGGAAAATACGAACAGCAGCATTGCTCCCGCACCCGCCAGACCGATCAGAAGGGCAGGGAGCCATTTGAACATCCAGCGTTTTGTAAACGAGAGAAGAAATGCAGACGAAGCCTGGGCGAAACTGACCGTAAAAAGCAGCCAGGAGAGCATTGAAATATTGAAATCAAGGGTTTCTCCAAGAGGCTGAAGCATGGTTCTGATCTGATTGACACTGAATGTTCCGATTCCCGCGACCAGCCAGCCGACCCATGCAAAATCCGGAAGTTTGGTATCTGTGGAAACCGTTGTTTCAGCAGGAACAACAGCCGCAGGCTTGCGGTTTTTATAATAATTCCCCACCAGCAGGATCCCCGCAGCAACAATGATCCCGATGGCAAGACAGATGCTGAACCCGGCTTTTGCGCTGAGCAATCCGAACACCAGCGGTCCCGCAGCAAAACCGCTGCTCCATGCCGCAGTATAACGTCCCGCAGCTTTCGCGATCCCCGCTGCATTCGCTGAACCGTTTTCCACATATTTCATATAGACCTGGAACGGCGCACAGTAAAGCCCGAACGCAACGCCGATCAGTGCAAGCCAGACAAATTGAGTATAAAGTCCGTCAAAAACAAGAAATCCCAAACTGGACAGCGCAATGATCGTCCCTCCGGTGAAAATCAATGCCGCCGCATTCTTTTCGTTGGCGATCCGGCTGACGATCACATTGACCAGACAATAAATGATCGCCCACGCGGTCGTTGTCGCTCCGATTATGACCTTATCCGCTCCGGCATCAGTAAAACGCTGGACGGAGATAAAAAACACTGCAGCTTGAACAAGGTTGATCAGAACCGGGAAAAGGTACATCAGAAATTTCATATGAAAGCGACTCCTGTTAATTAAAGTTTGGCTGGATAATTCCCCATTGAAAAATTGACCCGGTAATATAGCATATAATGGTTGAAAAACAAGGGGAACGCTGTTTTCTCAACAAAAAACTTTTGAAGCCTCTTGAAAATGTCAAATTTACACATATATTTAAATCGGAGGATCGGCAGTTTACAGATCCTGCCGGAATTTTTAACTTTTATTCAAGGAGTTCGTCTTATGAAAAAAATCGCATTGTTGTTCCTCTTCCTTTTTGCCGGAGTCACCTCTCTTTTCGCCGGTGAAGCCGCTGTAAAACAAACAATCATCAACGATATCAAACTGGCTGTTGAAGGAAAGTTGATGGAGTCTGTCAAATCTTATTATACAAAAGATTTTGTGAGTACAGATTTGGATAAAGGAGAAAAGCTTTCCTATAATGACATCCTGCTTATGGCGACAGCTCTGGATGGAAAACATCCGGAAGAGTTCATGCTGATGATATTCAGGGCTCAGTCAGGAAAAGCCCCGACCCCGCAGCAGGAACAGAATCTCCGGAAAGCAGCGCAGTCTGAACAATTCAAGACAGCTTATCCCCGTCTTTGTGATATGATCAATTCTATTGCAAAACAAGCCAGTCAGTTGGAACTGAAAACTTTGAAATTCATTAAAGTTGATGTCAAAGGCAACCTTGCAACAGCAGTTGTAGAATACGAAACGCTTGATGCTGCAGATAAAACTTTAAGCACAAAAATCAGAAAAACAGCGACCTATAAACTGCGCAAAGTCAATGGCATCTGGATGTTCTATGAACACACTGCCAAAAGGATAAAATAATTTTCCGGCTCAAACAGAAAGCCTCTGAAAACACGGGTGTGTGGAGTTTTGACTTTACACGCCCTTTTCTTTTATCTGTAATCGTGCCATACTCCTGTTTTTTTGTCTTTTTTTTATTTTACCCTCTTGTATTTTTCAAAAAAGTGTTGTATATATAGCGTTAAATGATTAACATGTTAACCAAAAGAAGAAAATTTATGAAAAAGCAAAATGTTTCGATCCGGGATGTTGCCCAGGCTGCGGGCGTGAGTATCGCTACGGTCAGCAATGTTTTGAAAGGAACCGGACGGGTTTCGGAGCCGACACTCAAGCGCGTTTGGAATATTGTAAATGAATTGAATTACACCCCCAATCCGTATGTTCAGAAGTTGTTCCGCAAAGAGCCGGTTCAGCGGGAGAAAACCGGTATGCTGATGCGCGTTTCCTATTGGCCCAGCGTTTCTCCGATCCATGATGAGTTTGAAAAAGATCTTCTCTTTGAATTTGACAAAGCATGCAGAGAGAAAAATTATCTGGGAACAAGCTATGTTTACCGTGATGAAAAAGGGTTTCAATGTACTCAGATCGTGAAAGGGCTGATTGATGGCGTTATCCTGTGTACTTCCCATCTGGATTTGCTTAAAACGCTGAAAGGCAGACTGCCCGCTGTTCTGCTGGAAGTTCCGGCTTCTGAAAAGGAACTCGGTTATCCGGTCGTGGCAACAGATTTTGAATCTGCCTATATTGAAGCCGTCAAAAAGCTCAGGGAACTTGGGATCACAGGAAAAATGGCATCGGTTCAGGGAATTTTGCGCTCCGGCAGGAAAGAGGACCGGGTCGTTTTCAATCGAGATATTTTTCCTCAAGCCACGGCAAAATATGGAAATCCCGTTTTGCCGGAGCATGTTATTTCATTTGAAACATCATCCGATACCGCAGAAGAGGATAGTATCGTTCTGGCAGAACAGCTGAAAAAAATGATCCGTGAAGATGGTGTCCGGATCATAAAGATCAGTTCTGTCAGTTTTCCGTCAGTCTATCAGAATTTATTAAAACTTGGGGTCCGTTGTCCGGAAGAAGCTGTTTTTCTCCCATACCTGGTTGAACCTTTTTCTGCTCCGGGCGTGATCTCCATTTTAGCTGATACCCCCCAGCTGATCAGTAAAGCTGTTGAGGTTCTCGATCGCTATATAAACGGTAAAGAGACAGAAATAAAGAAATTTCTTGTCCCTGTCAAAAAACTTGATTTTTCCGGTGTTTCAAAGCAAAAATAAACAAAACTGAAAGGATATAAGATGAAAAAACAGAAATCATTTACCTTGATCGAATTGCTTGTTGTGATTGCAATTATCGCCATTCTGGCAGGAATGCTGCTGCCCGCATTGAACAATGCCCGGGAAAAAGGGCGTTCTTCATCATGTGCAAACAATTTAAAACAGTGGGGAACCGGTTTTACTCTGTATCAGGATACCTATGAAGGTTATTTCCCGCTGCGTTACTCTTATCAAACCAGCCGCGGGGATGGAACTGCTCCTTTGTGGTATGATGCAATCGGACGGGAATTAGGTTACAAAAACATTTCTCCCGGTCCGAACTACATCGATTCCAGAAAAAATGGACCTCTCTGTTGTCCAAATTCCCGTTCCCCTGTCAAGAAAGCCGATGGTACAACCACAACAGCCGGATTCAGTTACCAGTATAACAATAATATCATGAGCTACTGGATCAAAATCAATAAGCTGAAACGTCCCTCCATTGTCGTTGTTGTCTCCGAAAGCTGGCAGAATTATGATTTCTTCAACATTAACGAGCCTGCAACTTTTGACGGAACACCGGAAAACTCTCATTTTGTCAATCGTCACGGAAGTACCGGAAATTTCCTTTTTGCGGATGGTCATGTAGAAGCCAGAAACGGTTTACTGATTCATTATAGAAACACGGGCAATAACGGAATCTATCAATATATGCTTGCACCCGTATGGTACAACTAAAGGAGAATCTATATCATGAACTTGAAAACTCTTGTTTTACTGGGGATCTTTTCCTCTTCACTGCTTGTCTCCGCTGCCAAAATGCCGGAACTTCATTTCAACCCGTCTCCGCGTAAAATCAAAATTGAAACGAAGAACAAACAGATTTTTGCAGAGAACGGAAAAATTTACTTCGGGATCGTTGTCCCGGATGATGCCGGAGGACCTGCAAAATTAGCTGCGGAAGAGTTGGCAAACTTTCTTGGAAAATCGCTGAACGCAAAAATACCGGTCGCTTCAAAACGCGATCCAAAGTGGAAACATGCGATCATTCTCGGTGATTCCGCATTGTCACGGAAAGCCGGAATCGATCTTTCCAAAGTTTCCCGCGACGGCTTCCTGATGCGCACCATCGGCAATGATATCTATATCGCCGGGGTGGATGACAAAAACGCCGATACGAAAAAAATCATTCCAAAGTCCCACTATTGGGGCGAAGAACCTATGATGCACCAGCGCGGAACAGTGTTCGGTGCGTATGATTTCCTCGAACGCTTTGTCGGGATCCGCTTCTATATGCCGAATAAAATCGGGACAATCGTTCCGAAACTGAAAAAACTGGAAATTCCATCTGTTGATATTTTCGATCGTCCTGACTGCGTTGTCAGAACTACCACTGGATTCGGACTCATGCGGATCCGTCATCTTCCGTGGATGGACACCGATCAAACCAGCCGCGTTACAGGAAATTACGCCTTGTTGAGAATGCGCGGCGGTACCCGGAATATTCCCAACTGTCACGGCTTGCAGATGCTCGGCTACTGGGTCCGTTTCGGTAAGACCAATCCGGAATATTTTGTACAGAATATCAAAGGCAAACGGCAGACCGGTCACCCCGGATTCATTTGTCTTTCCAGTGATATCACAAAGGAGATCATCGAAGATGCCAAGTCTGCATTGCGCGGAGAACCCCCGCAAAAACGCGGAATCGTCTGGTCCAATGGAAAATCCTTTACCTCCTATTGGTTCCCCATGGTTTATAACAAAGACGGCTTTTTCAACGTTCATCTGATGGACGGAATGCAGCCCTGTTACTGTGAAAAATGCAAAGATCACCCCTATAATCCCGATCTTGTCTGGAAAATGACCGCAGATGTCGCCAAAGCTGTCAAAGCCTCCGGGATCAACGCCTGGATCACTCAGATGGGCTACGCTCATTATAAAGAAGTGCCTGCCATTGATCTGCCGGATAACGTGATCGTTCAGCTCGCATTCAACGGTCCTTATCAGTGGAGCGAAAAAGAGAAATTTGCGGAAGAAAAAAATCTGATCCGGAAATGGAACAGAAAACTGGGCGGAAAAAATGTGTGGCTCTGGGTTTATCTTGATGCAACCGAAGACCCGAAAAGCAGCCCCAGTTTTTATTATCCCGGAATCTCCCAGAACTGTCCCTATACCATTCACAAGTATTTCTCATCCCTCAAAGGTGAAATCAGCGGAAGTTTTCTGGAACTCATTCCCGGCACCAGAGACCTTGGCAACTTGTATATCTGTATGAAAGTCCTGTGGAACAATTCTCTGGATATCAACGCCGAGATGGAGGAATATTACCGTCTGATGTTCGGGAAAGCTGCTCCGCTCATGAAATCCTACTTTGTCGAAGCGGAAAATATCTGGATCAACAAAGTCCGTTCCAAGTCATTTGATACGATTTTCGGACCCAAACCCATGAAGCAGCCTTTCAGTAAGATTTGGGAAGAATATTATCCCCCTCAATTGCTGAAAAAATGGGAGCGCATGTTCAATCAGGCAGAAGCACTTGTTAAAAATTCTCCCGAACAGCTCGCACGCGTAAAATTCTTCCGGAAACATTACCTTGATCCCGCATTGAAATATTCTGCCGAATATTGGAACTCCAGAGGTCAGACAGAGATCCTTCAGGCAAATGTACCGGCAGTAACAACACCCGTTGTGATTGATGGAAAACTTGATGAAGCTGTCTGGAAAAAATCTGAATTGCACTATCTTGGAAAATTCCGGTTCGGCGGAATAACTCCGATCCGGGCTGCCGTGAGAGTTTTGCGTGATGAAAAAAATCTCTACTTCGGGTTTGAAAGTATCGACCCCGAACACGGAAAGCTGGAAACCGGAAAAAATCGTCTGCCCGGTCAGGATCTGGCAACATTTGCAACCTTTGAAGTCATGATGAACCCCAGCGGAGATAAGGAAAATGTAACTCAATTCATGATTACTCCCGCCGGACTGCACCTCGGGATTCAGCATCCGAAAGCAACAAAGTTTACAACTGGCTACAAAGTCGCAACATCTATCGGAAGTGATCGCTGGACAGCAGAACTGGCTGTTCCTCTGGCAATGCTCAAGAATATGAAAAAGGGCGGCTTCCCGGCTAACTTCTCCTATAACAGACAGCTTAAAAACACCCCGCCATGCTCCGATCTCTATTCATGGTCTCCCTACTTGACCAGAATGTTCCTGGAACCTGACCACTTCGCCAAACTTGTACTCGGTGACGATAAAGGTGAAAACCTTCTGGATGAATATGACTTCAACGGACTCGTCCGCCGGGGCAGGGTGGCTGGAACCCGCTGGGGATTGGGCGAGCTGCATAAGGAGTCAAAAATTTACCTCGACAAAACAACTTTTGTGACTGGCGGACAGTCGATTTGTCTTGAATCAACAGCTGATGTTGGAGATAAGTCAACTGCACGGATCGGTTATCTGCGCTTCCCGAAACTGATCCCCGGAAAGAAATACCGGTTATCAATGTATGTCAAGGGCGACCTCGCTCCGGGATCGTTTGCGGATGCACGTGTATGGTATGGCAAAACATTGGTGATCCCCTCCGGACGTTTGAACGGAACTTTCCCCTGGATGAAGATTTCAGGAGAGTTCACCGCAATAAAACCAGGTGTGGGATTCGGCGTGACACTCTGGGGAAAAGGAAAACTGAATGTTGACCATATCGTCCTGCAGAAACTGGACTGATATATAAGTCACAATATATAATGTATAAAGGGGCTGTTGCAAAACCAGAAATTTTACAATAGCCCTTATTTTATTGTTTGCGCATTGAAATCATTTGCAGACATCCATGTCTGTATATAATGTAGACGTTTTTATCAGTCTGCTCAAATGTCTTGATTGAGGGAGCTGCCCCGAATGGGGCAAAGGCTCTGAAGGAGCCGTCAGAACAAAGCCCAGGGTAA
>JAFTJI010000052.1 GCA_017456495.1 Lentisphaeria bacterium
ATTTGTCTGAAAAAGGATTGTTGATGAGCTGAAAATGGTAGGTTGAGCGTGGCTACTCACAGAGTAACCACCGAAAACGCCCCATTTTACAGATCGCAACAAGAATTTTCTGACATTTTTGAAGACTTTTGAAATTACCTCCGTTTCTCTTTTCTCTGTAATATAGTCCACGATTCCTTTTTTGCAAGGTAAAGTTTCAGACAAAGATTGATTTGAAAAGTTGTTCAGAAGCATAAAATCCGGCAGAGATGCCAAAATGTCAAAGAGAAATTTGACATTTTTTATTCTGATGGTATAGTTTTCATAGTGTTGATGAAATGAGGTGAAATTATGCGTCTATTGAATTATACAGAACAAAACCTTTTGAAGTTTTATGGGCAAAGAAACAGGAACGGGAAAAAGAAAAAGCACCGGAATCCTCCAAAACTCCGGAATAACGGGATGCCGTTATTGAGAAAAGAACCTTTTCTTTGAAAAAAATGTCAAAATAGTTCAGATTACGACTTGCGTTTATCAAAAACCGTTGTAAAGTTCCAAAAACAATGATTTTTTATTTTCAGGAGATGTATCATGGCTGAAAAAAAGATAAAAAAAACAAATGCTGAACAGGAAAGCTTGAACAATTTTCCGGAACGGATGACAGTTCCGGCAATCGCTCTTTCCGGTATGCTGGTTTATCCTTATGCACTGACTCCGCTTGTCATCGACGGCGAAGAGTCTATTGAATTGGTTCAGAAAGCTGCTGACGGCGACCGCCTGCTGGCTCTTTTTCCGGAATATCCCGCCGATCCCGTCGATACCGCCGGTTTGAATCTCCGGATCAAAACCTTTACCCTCGAAGGAAAAAAAGTCCTTTCAACCGGGGTTCTCGGACGGATCGTGAAAATGCTCCGGTTCCCGGATAATACAGTCCGGGTGCTTGTCCGCGGTCTCTGCCGGATCAAAGAGATCTCTTTCGATCCCGAAACCCGTCTGGCGAATTTCCGCAAACTTAAGGAACAGGACGGAAACGAAATCGAGATCCAGGCGATGGTCCGGAACGCGATCAAGCAGTTCCAGGAAGTCATTACCTACTCCCCCAACTTCCCGGAAGATCTGAAAATCGCCATTCTCAACATGAACAGCAACACCCGCATTACAGATCTTATTGCCGATGCTCTGAATATCAGTTATGCGGAAAAACTGGCGATCCTCACCCTGCCGAAACTTCAGGAACGGCTTCAGCTTCTCACCATTCTGCTGAACCGGGAAGTGGAAGTCCTGAAGCTGGGCTCCGAAATCCAGACTCAGGTGCATAATGCCATGAGCAAGTCCCAGCGGGAGTTCTTCCTGCGGGAACAGCTCCGCACCATTAAAGAAGAGTTGGGCGAAGAAACCCGGAACCCCGATCTGGCTGAACTGAATAAGCGGTTCGCCGATCTCGATGCACCCGAACAGGTGATGCAGACCCTCGAAAAAGAGTTGAGCCGCATCGAAACCATCCCGCCAACAGCTCCGGATTATACTGTCTCTTTCAACTATATCGACTGGATCTTGAGTCTGCCGTGGAACAATATGACCGAGGACAGAATCGACATCCGGCGCGCCGCAGAGATTCTTGATCGCGATCATTACGGTTTGAAAGATGTGAAAGAGCGCATTCTGGAATTTCTCTCCGTCCTGCAGCTCAAAAAGGATAAAAAAGCCCCGATCCTCTGCTTTTCCGGTCCTCCGGGCGTGGGGAAAACTTCTCTCGGAAAATCCATTGCAGATGCTATGGGCAGAAAGTTTATCCGCATGTCTCTCGGCGGGATCAAAGATGAAGCGGAGATCCGCGGACACCGCAAGACTTATATCGGCGCGCTGCCCGGACGGATCATTCAGGGCTTGAAGAAAGCCGGAAGTTCCAATCCCGTCTTCATGCTGGATGAAATCGACAAAATCGGAAACGATTTCCGGGGTGATCCCGCTTCCGCATTGCTGGAAGTCCTTGATCCGCAGCAGAATTTTTCGTTCCATGATAACTATCTGGAGCTGGATTACAATCTGGAAAATGTAATGTTCATTGCAACCGCAAACCTGCTGGATACGATCCCTGCACCGCTGCTGGACCGTATGGATGTTATTACGCTCCCGGGATATACTCCGCTGGAAAAACAGAAAATCGCCGAACAGTATCTCATTCCCCGCCAGATCGTGGAAAACGGTCTGGAAGAGAAGAAGATCCGCATGACCGAAGATGCCACCAGAGATATCATCTCCCTTTATACCCGCGAAGCCGGTGTGCGTACCCTCGAACGGACCATCGGTGCCGTTATGCGGAAAACCGCCCGGAAAGTCGTGGAAAATAAGTTCGATCCGAAAAAAGATGCTGTCATTACCCCAGCCAATGTAAAAAAGGCTCTCGGCGCACCCCGCTATCTCAATGACGAGATCCCCGCCAAACCGGAAGTCGGAACAGCTGTCGGCATGGCTTGGACAAGTGTCGGAGGAACGATCCTGCAGATCGAAGCTCTCCTGATCCCCGGCGGAAAGGGCGAACTCAAACTCACCGGATCCCTCGGCAATGTGATGAAAGAAAGCGCGCTCGCCGCATTCTCTTACATCCGCAGCAAAGCTCCCGAATACGGGATCGCTGATACGGTCTTTACAAAAAATGATTTCCATATCCATGTTCCCGACGGCGCAACGCCGAAAGATGGTCCTTCCGCCGGTGTGACGCTCTCCACCGCCCTGATCTCTCTGCTCACCAATACCCCCGTGGAAAACCGGGTCTCCATGACAGGGGAAATCACCCTGCGCGGTACCATCACAGCTATCGGCGGCGTAAAGGAAAAATCCATCGGTGCCCTCTGCGCCGGTGTGACAGATGTCATTCTCCCGGAAGAAAACCGCAAAGATGCGGAAGAGATCCCCGAAGAAGTGAAAAAGAAGATCACCTTCCATTTCGTTTCTACTGCGGAAGAAGCCTGGAAAGTGGCTGTCCCCGCTTTGAAAAAGAAAAAATCAACAGCAAAAAGGAAGAAGTAAAATGAAAAAAATCACCCTCCTCTTATTGCTTCTGCTCTGTATTGTGACCAGCCTTCCGGCGGCTGATGCCAAGAACCTTCCTGCTGACAAGTTCGTTCAGGTCTTGCGTTCTGCCGGAACCGGCGAGACCTGGGGAAGATTGACCGGAACCGTCGCCCACCGCCGCAGAGGACAGCGGGCGATAGAAGCTCCCATCTCTTTCCGGACTCTCTTTACTGCAAAAGCGGTTGTCGGACAGCTGGTGTTCCGCGATAAGGAACTCTATCAGCTGACCCAGTCAAGACTCGCTCCCTTCTCTTCTTCCGTGGAAACTGCAGGAAAATCAACCCTTCATGAGGTCGGGATCCTTCCCTCTGACCTGGTGATGAACTTCATTTACTGGGATTTCAAAGGCGAGGAAAAAACGCAGACGATCCGAATGCAGGAATGCCGCGTTCTGCTTTTTGAATCCCCGAAAACAAAAGACCGGGTTAAAGTCTATGCAAGTGCCGCTTATGTCTTCCCCATCCGCGTGGAGTGGATCGACAGAAAAACCGGGAAACCGTTCCGTGTCCTTGACGTGAATGGTCTGGAAAAGGTTAAAGATCTCTGGGTCGTCAGTGAAGTCGCGGTTTCCGGTCCCGGCTGGAAATCTATCATCCGGTTCAAAAAGTTGGAAGCCGGACAGAACAAAGATGGTGTTCCGCCAGATCTCTTTGTAGAATGATCTCTGCTTTTTTACAATATTCTGTGATGGAAAAGGTTTTATTGCAAAACCTATATGCAGAAAACGCGTTTTAAAGATGCCTTTTGTACGGAGGAATGGCTTTTCCACGTCCCCAAAAAGCATCACTTTTTCCAACCTTTTTGCGGAACTCCTGTAAAAAGGTTTGAAAAAAGAAAAGTGGGGCACGGGGAGACAAATCACTCCATACAGAAGTGAACACCGGAGACCGTGTTCAGGAAATCACCTTTACATTCTCAAATGTAAATTCACTTCCGTTGCGGCGGGTGATTTTCAGTTCTTCTGATGTCGTAAACTCGCAATCTTTCACCTGAATATTTTCCAGTTCATATTCGATTGAGTCTTCTGCCAAAAACAGTTTGTCGCATTTCAGTTTGAGATTGGACAGCGTAACATCTTTTCCGTAGGACATATGAAGATCCGGAGACCGCCGGAACTGAGTGAATGAATAGGATGTAAAGACTTTTTCACAGGAACCTGTGATATTGTCCACCAGAATTTTTTCGTTGAGCTGGTTTGTATCAGGCCGCATTTTCAGGGAAAGCACACAGGCTGCTCCATCGGAAATACAATTCCGGAGAATGATATCGCGATTATGAACTGTTTCGCTGCCGCAGGTCAGGATACAATGACAAAAACCGAATGTGCAATTTTCAATGGTAATGCGGGTATTTTCTCCGTTTTCAGGCAGTTTATCAGCATCGGGACCTTTGCCACCTTTCAGAGCAATGGCATCATCGTTTACGGAAATATAACAGTTTTTGATCACCACATCACTGCAGACATCCAGATCGATCGCATCGGAACTGGGAGCAAGCACCGGTTTAGTGGGGGCAGTGATCCGTAAATCAGAAAGGATCAAATCGGAACAGCGGTAAAAATGAGTGGTCCAGAACGGGGAATTCTGAATTGTCACTCCGGAAATCCGAACCTGTTTACTGTTGGAAACATAAATGATCCTGGGGCGCATTTCATCCATATTGGTACATTGGGGATTGAATTGACGGCGCAGCCAGAAATGCCGCCAGTACGGCAAGCCGTTTCCGTCGATCGTTCCTTCTCCGGAAATTGAAAATCCATCTACCTGATCCGCATTGATAAGTGCGGCAAAATAGGTTACATTTTCGCCTTCCATTCGAGTGGGCAGCACTACAAAATCGGAAATATCGGAACTGCCCTGCAGGAATGCATTTTTTCCGAGAGAAAGAGATGTTTTTGCTTTGAAGAAAAGGGATCCGGAGCTGTATCTTCCTTCCGGGAAATAAATTTCCCCGCCTTCTGTCCCGGCGAGATCAATAACTTTCTGAATTGCTTCTGTCTGAATGATATCCGGACGATCTGCCTTGACTCCATATTCTGTTACATTGAAGATTTTTTTCATTTTCAGCTCCCTGCTCTTACACGAATTTTTTTGATTGGACACCATAGCCAGAGGATTTTTACTATATCACTTATTTATGTATTTACAAGCTGGTTTTAATGATATATTTCTGTCAAACAATTTAAAAAAAAGACTGAACTGAAGTTTTACCCCTTATAAAAAAAAGAGCAACCCAGTGTTGAATATTTAAGGATTAATCACTACGGATTAATATCGGGATGTTGATTTCATAATGACTGCAACCAAATCAATTTTTTTGCATTATCGAGTACGTTTCGATACATCATGCAGTAAATGTTAACTTTGGCAGGTGCAACATTGAGGTATAGTATCAGCTGTCGGTATGAAAAATCGTAAAAATGGGGCTCAAAAAGACTTTTTCACGATTTTTTCACAATCCCCAGAAAAAAACACAGAAAAAGAGGGCTGATTAAGGGGTATCAGGAAAAATCAAAAAGTGGCGTTTTGAGTTCAAAAATGGTGCCCGAAACAGGAGTTGAACCTGCGACCAACGGTTTAGGAAACCGCTGCTCTATCCACTGAGCTACCCGGGCACAGCTGATAATAAATTCAGTCCCCGTAATATATCATGAATGTTTATAAATGTCAAGCTGTAATATAAAAATGTCTGCAATTCAAGTAAATTTTTACAGTCAGCAATCAGAATCTTTACAGGAAAAAAGTGTCAGGTAATTCCGCAGTTCTTCTGCAAAGATCGCAACCGTTTCATAACGTTTTGCTCTGTCCGGATGCAAGGCTTTTTTCAGGATCCCACGCAGCGCAGGGGCAACCGGAAAACCAAATTTGTGGCGGATGGGATTGCGTTTGCCATCGCGGATCTTCAGAAGGATCTCCCGGGCACTTTTTCCGGTAACGGCTTTGGAGAGCGTTACCGTTTCAAACAGGATCAGACCTAATGTGAAAACTTCTGAACGGAAATCCGTTGTTTCACCGCGGACGGCTTCCGGCGAAAGATAACTTGGCGTGCCGGAAATTGTATCCTTCAGATCAGTTTCATCTGCGGTTTCATCAACGATTCCGGCGTTTCCCCAATCCATCACATAGACGTTGTGTGATTGCTCGATCATGATGTTTCCCGGTTTCAAATCTCCGTGGAGAACCCGTTTGGAATGAGCAAACGCCACTGCATCACAGATGCGGATGAAGAGTTCCAGACGATCATGCAGAGATTTCCGTTCCCCGGCACGGGTCGGTTTCTTCGCAGAGTACGTTTCCCGCAGTTTTTTCAGAAGATCCCGGAGGGACTCGCCGCGAACCTGCTTCATGATGATATGAAGTCCACCGGAAGAATCTTTGGCGATTCCGTAGACGGGGACAATAGACGGATGTTCCAGCTGAGCCATCAGCTGGGCTTCCCGGATAAAAGCACGCCGCCGGGAAGGATCGGAAAGAAAAGAACTGCGCAGGGATTTCAGGACAACTTCCCGTTTCAGGAAACGGTCCTCCGCAA
The DNA here is from genome assembly GCA_017456495.1 of Lentisphaeria bacterium. Lineage (GTDB taxonomy): Bacteria > Verrucomicrobiota > Lentisphaeria > Victivallales > UBA1829 > SIG79. The sequence goes on from JAFTJI010000052.1 coordinate 6,586, forward strand.
GAGAAATAACGGCACTTCCCCCTGCGCTGAGCTCTTTTGTGATGCGGTACTCCTGTTCCAGATCAGGCAGAACCAGTATTGCGTCTGTATTGATCCGGACAGTTCTTTCTGTCTGGTATCCGGTTTTCATGAACCTTTCGGTAAAAGGTCTGCCATCCACAGGAAATTGCTCCTTTTCTGAATGACTTTTTTTACCGGAAGGATTCATGATGAGATACCTTATTTAACGGTGAAGACCCAGCCTTTGCCGTCGACCCAGTTCCGTTCGATCGCGAACGGAAGGACGCGTTTGCCGGGGTTTGCAGAAAGTTTTGCCAGAATGCCGTCAAGTTCATATTCCTTTTCTTCGGGGAGCCCGAGGAGCTGAACAAATTCAGCAGAAGTTCCGGTGAAAGGTGCTTTGGCAGCGAGCTTTTCTTCAGAAGAGGTCAGAAGATCGATCACGCTGCGGCTTGCCAGCTTGTATGCCTGAACGCCGGGCTGATGGAACGCGTTGATATGAATGAGTTCCGCATAAGCTGCAACAGCTCTTTCATACAGAGCGATCAGCATACCGAGATTAAAAGCATCGACTTTGTTGAGACGGAGTTCGATCACCTGTCTGCCCTTGTTGCGGAGTGCGTTGGAAAGACCGGTCATGAATCCGTGGAGGTAATCGCCCATGTCGATTCCAGCTGAGATGGGTGCGCCCATGGCATCTTCCAGAATTTCGATGAAGGTGACAAAGAAATCGTCTCTTCCGTCGTTGAGCTGCTGAATGAAAGCGTGAGCATCGGTTCCGCCTTTGTTGCCGAAGACGTTCAAGCCCTGATGAACAGGTTTGCCATCAAGATCTTTTTCTTTCCCGAGACTTTCCATAACGAGCTGCTGGAGATAGCGGGACATGAGAACGAGTCTGTCAGAATAGGGAACGATGACCATGTTGCGGTCGCCTTTTCCGTTTCCGGCGATGTACCAGACAGCGGAAAGCATGTAAGCCGGGTTTTCGGTGAACGCCGGATTTCTGGTGAGAGCATCCATGTGGCAGGCCCCGTCCAGCAGAGCTTTGAAATCAATTCCTGCAAGCGCGGCGGGAAGGTGTCCGACGATGCTTGTTTCACTGGTACGTCCGCCGATGGATTCAGCCATTTCGAAGACTTTGAGCCAGTTTGACCCGCGTGCGAGATTATCCAGTTCGCTGTTGCGCATGGTGATCGCGCAGGCATGTTTTGCGAAATCAAGACCTGCTGCGGCATATTTATCCATGCAGGCTTTCATATTATTTTTGGTTTCCTGCGTTCCGCCGGACTTGGAAATATTGATCACGAGGGTCGTTTCGAGATCGGTGACTTCAAGAGCATCTGCGAGTCCTGCGGTATCGGTGTTGTCGAGGAAATAGATCTTGAGATTTCCATTTCTTGCGGCATCACTTTTTTCGTTCCAGTAGGGACCGTTGACAGCCATCTGGAGGAGCTGGGGGCCCAGAGCGGATCCGCCGATCCCGTTGATATATGCTGCTTCGAACTTCTTTCCGGTGGAACCTTTGACAGCTCCAGTACGGATCGCCTGAGCGAACTCTTCCACTGCCAGAAATTCTGCGGAACCGGTATAGACGGATCTGTCGGTAAAATGAGTTACCTTGCGGTTTTCATCGGGGTTCTTGATCTCGCCCTTTTCGATTTTCTGCATTTCTGCATGAACAGACTCGAAGCGTGCAGCCATTTCGGTAATTGCGGAATCTTCAAACTTCATTCCGGCAAAATTGATTTGAAAACCGGATTTTCCATCAACAAAAGTATATTTGTGACAGCGTTCCATCCAATCGTTCATTGTAAACTCCTTGTAAAGATTTGCGGTTCAATAAAAATCAAGAGGAAATATACACCGGAATCCGATGATTTTCAAATGAAAACTGTAATTTTTATCATTTCTGCATCTCTTCCGTTTCAGATTTTCTGACAGCATGATTCCGGCAGAGCATTTCTCTTACATTACAGAGAGTTATACCACAAAAAAAGAATAAAAAGAGACTTCCTGATAAAATTTTCTGAAATATAAGTATATTTTTTTTGAAAATCGGCTTGCATTTTTCATAGACTGGTGTATATTATTGGAATCAGTCGGGATATAGCGCAGCCTGGTTTAGCGCGTTTGTCTGGGGGACAAAAGGTCGCGAGTTCGAATCTCGCTATCCCGACCATTTTTCTTGTTCTCTGCAATCCAGTCCTTCATGGCTGGATTTTTTTTGTGTCTTGATTTTACCCGATGAATGACAGAAACTTATAGCGTAAACGCTCCCAAACAAAGAACAAATAGAGAACGAAAAATTCTCCAAAATGGTTCTGATTTTCGCTTTGAAGGTCAAGCCAACTTTTGAATAGAGAATAAAAAAGCGACAAGATTTCTCCTGCCGCCAAACGCATCTCCCGATCCAAGCCGGAGTTACGGGTTTGTTGCACATTGTGGTAATAAGTCATTTTGCCTCCTGTGATATTATGTTATAAAAAATATATCTCTTGGGTGGACAAAATGTGTCCGGCGTGCTATAGTATATTGTCCGACGAATAATTTATAGGCCGGATACGCCGCATAAGCCGGATAATCAACAACTATTCGGCCTATATGGCCTATCCGGCTTATCTCTCAAGGAGTTTTTTATGGCAAGTGATGTACCGAAAATGACCCGGTTGGTGAAAATCGTTTCACTGTTGCGGCAGAATGTTTATCCTAATCACAAAACGGTGGAAAAAGCTCTGCGCTCTTTGGATGTGGCTGGAGTTTACAATGTTTCGCAAAAGACCATTCAGCGGGATGTGCAATACTTGCGGGATATGTATGCTGCTCCTATCGCCTTTGACAACGGCAGGCGGGGCTATTATCTGACTGATCCGGAGTGGAAGTTTGAAGTTCCCAATCTGGAAGCTGACGAAATGCGCGCCGTTACGCTGGGCGCGCGCCTTGCTGAAACCATTATGCCCGAACCGCTTTCAAGCGAGATCCAAAGTGCCGCTGATGCGCTATTGTGCGAAAACCCGACCGGACTGGATGCAAATGCTTCGCTGATTGCTTTGGTTGCCAAAGGAGCAAGAATTCCAGTCAAGCCGGAGATATTTCAGGAGGTTTTCACCGCATGGCAATCCCGTCGCGGTTTGTCGGTCAAATACTCTAAAGGTATGACGGGAACTGTAAGCAATTATGTGCTTGAACCCCATGTCCTCTCTTTTTACGATGGATTGTGGTATGTAAAAGCGGTCATTGTTTCGGAAAACGGCGAAACTCTGCCGGAGCGGACAATTCGTACCCTTGCTTTGAACCGTTTTCAATTTGCGGCGATCTATCCGGGAAAATTTAACCTTGATATGCGTCTGGTGCAGGAGGTCAACGAGGGAAACTTATTCAACTTCCCTGTTGTTGAAGAAGTTGTTTTGCGCTTTACCGATTATGCCATCCCCTACGCCCGGGAAAATTATGAGCCGGAACTTATTGAAGAACAATCAGACGGCAGTTTACTGGTAACGATTTATGATGTTCCAGACTTCAAGATCATAAATCTTGTCCTGAACGAAGGCGGAGCAGTACAAGTCATCAGTCCTCCGGAGTTGGCAGAAAAAGTTGTGGAGAAAGCTGAAAGGGTGATAAAAGCAAATACGCTGAATAAGCCCAATAAGCCGGATCGGAAGATAGTAAAGCAGGGAAGCTACGAGCATCTCTTGAGTTATAAAAAGTCGCAGATCATATATGATGCTACTGTGCTATTTTGCCGCAGATTTTTGCAAAAAGGCGATCGTACCATTGACCAGATGGTACAAGCTGCACGTTCCGGGAAACAGAATATTGTTGAGGGTGCAATAGCTTCCGGAGTCAGCTCTGAAACCGAACTTAAACTCACCGGAGTTGCCCGGGCCAGTTTGGAGGAGTTGCTGGAAGATTATAAAGACTATTTGCGAAGCAATAATTTGCTTTTGTGGGGCAAGGATGATAAAGCCGCAACAGCGATCCGCAATTTGGGACGGCAGAAAAACGAATCTTACGAGAGTTACCGGCAATACTTTGAAGAACGTTCTGCCGGAACTTTTGCCAATATAATGATTTGTTTGATTTACCAGTGCAACTATCTGCTTGATCGGCAGATCGCAAGTTTGGAAGCCGCTTTTATCCAAAACGGCGGCATCAGAGAAAGGATGATGCAAGCACGATTGCAGGAGAGAAACAAGGGGAAATAGGCCGGATAAGCCGGATAATTAATAAATTTTCCTATTCGGCTTATATGGCCTGAAGGAGGCTTATAATAAAATCAAAATGCAGGAGAGAAAAAAGCAGTTTGCTGTTGTCTTTTTGATTTGGAAATAGAGCATTAAGCATAAACCTCCTTAGCATTTTCTCGTGTCCATCGGGCGTTTTTTACTCCGGTGGACGCTTTTTGTCTACCGATAAATTCTATTGTATATACCAGACAAACACGAAGGAGGTTTTGCAATGCAGTATTCGTACTTTTGGTGCAATTATCAAAGAGGCATTATTGCCGAAGCTGAAGAGTCAGATATTTTCATCCGTACTCATGCGGAAGAATTGGGCGTTCCGGCAGATGTTCAAGCGGGATTTGCTCAATATTCCCGGTATGAAAGTTTGCTTTTTTACGCTTTTATTTACCGCAATGCGCCTTTGGCTCGTATCAAGCTGAAAGAAAATGAACTCATTGTCAAATTCTGCAATGCCGATGACACTCAACTTCTTAACATAGTGTCACGCTTTGGCAGAGAACGGCAATTTACGCCTGATTTCAGGATCTATATTACCAATTATCATACACTGCTGCGCCGGATTTGCCGCTGGCAGGATTTTCCGGGAGTTGCAAGATGAATTTACTTTTGAAGAATATCTGTTATTATTTCGCTGCTGTGCTGTTTCTGCTCTTGCAAGGTTTCTCTATGATCTTTGCCGGAATTTACCACCTGTGGCAGCTTTTGCGCTATCAGGTACAATGTTTGCGTTATCCGCCGCCACCGGGCGGGATGTACGGTAATATGGCAAGGGTGTATCAGAATAGGCAGGATACGCCGCATAAGCCAAATAATAAATAACTATTCGGCCTATATGGCCTATCCGGCTTATTAACCAAATACAGAGGTAATCATGCAAATTTATGTTCATGCCCGTTCCTTTTTTGAAGCCCGTCAAGGTACAAAGCGGGAAAGAAAACTTTTCCGGGACAACCGGATCATTTCCATAAACAGCGTCAGTTTCCCATCTGAAGAGCCACCCTTTTCGGAGGAATTTCTGGATGCGGAGAATCTGCTTATCCTTTATTTTGATGATGTTGATGAAGGTTTTCCCAATGCCATGACCCCGGAACAGGCACGCGCAATCGTGAATTTCGCCCGCCTCGAAGATAACCGTCCGATCATCGTCCATTGCACCGCAGGGATCTCGCGGTCCGGGGCGGTCGGCGAAGTGCTGAATTGGTATTTCAACCGTTATCTGGAAGATAATCCGCCAGTTTACCGGCTGAATGAAATAATGAATCGTGACTTTGTTCCCAACAGTCATGTGCGAAGATTGCTGCTCGCCGAATTGCAGCGCAATCACGAAAAACTGCGGGGTATGGTCAAAACTATCCGGATGCGTTATTGGAAAAAACGATTGAAAAATCTTCTTTCGGGAGCGTATGCCGAAAAAATCTATTCCGATCATCCGCAACTTGAAGTATGGTTGAAAAAATTTAATTGCGTTTCTTTTTCCGAAAAAGTTATTTGCGGAAATCCGAAAGTGACAAAACTTGCCAGAGAAAAATTTCTTCACAGCCGGTGCGGTGTGACCAGTTATAATGGCAAAGTGCTGGTCACCGATCTCAAAGGTGACGGCAAAATGTTTGAAATATTTGATAAAATGCTGCAAATGGCAACACCGGAAACTTATGCGGTCAAAGAAGAAAATCATCAGGATTTTTTCACTCCGTTCAAAGAATATTTCAAATCACGAATTTACGATCACAGCAAAATGTTTCTGCGTCTTTTTGAAAATGATCCCCGTCAGGCGGCGATTATGCTTCTTGTAAATACTCAATTTGACTTTGTTAATATGTTCAGCAAGCACGCTATTTGGCATTACGCTCAAAAATTTGACTATCTTTATGAACAATTTCAGCAACAGCAATGAAAGGATATTCTATGATCTCTACCGGATTTTCAGCTCTTGACAACTGTATCGGCGGCTTGAAAAAAGGCAAACTCTACACTCTTGCCGGGTTCAATTTCACTCCGCCGTGGATCGTGGAACATTTCGCTATCAATATGATCGCCAATTCCCGCAGTTACGGCGTGGTTCATGCCAATTATCTTCCACAAAGTGCCGGGAACTTTTTTGGCTGTAAAATATTTTTTTCGGTTGGCGAAAACAATGATTTCCCAAAAATCCCGTCTGTTAATGATAAAGAATTCCGCTTTCTCCCATTGCCGGCAGAAAAAAATGAAAATATCGACAAAATTTGCGGCAGATTTTCTGTGTTTCATAAAATGCACCCTTTTGATATTGCTGTTTTTGATATCCGGTACATTGATCTGCCGAAAAGGAAATATCCCTCTACCAGCGGCAAAAGAGCTGACCATATCACCGGGATTTTTCAAAAACTGGCGGATGTTCATAATATCCCAATCATTCTGCTGGATGAATTCTGTAACTTTGAGTTGAAAGATACTGCTCCTGCTATTCAACTCAAAACGACTGCATACAGCAATGCTTTGCAGAAAAATGTCGAAAATCTGATCGTTATTTCCCGGCAGATGTGTCAGGATGCACAGTTTGATCTGGCAGTTTTCCAGCAAGGAAAAAGCGTGGCAGTGTTTGAAGTACGCTCGTATGTAGAAGATGATATTTCTCCGGGAAAAGATAAATAAGACGGTTGCAAAAGCCGTAACGGCAAGGTATAGTATGGAAAATATAAATAAGCCGGATATGCCGGATAGGAGAAATGGGAATATGGGTACTCACAATTGCGAAGATTGCAAATTGTACAAAGAACTATTTTGTATTGGTGACAAAGAACCTTTCTTTTTTGAAAATATGTGGAACAAACATGACAAAAATTTTCCCGAGGTTGCAAAAAAATTACGGGATATAATCGATAAAAAAAGTCGTTTGCAAATAAAAAGTGAGCGTCGAAAAAAAACAGATAATTCGGATTATCCTCCCAAATGTTATTTTGCAGTGTTGCTTTATCAAACAATCCATTTCAATGGCATGGATCCATATTCAGGCTTGGAAATAGAATGGGAAAATTGCGATAAAGGCGGTAAAAACAACAAGGCTCCGGCGATAGATCATATTGTTCCAAATTGCAAAGCCCCATTTACTGGAGAAAATAAAGAACTAAATCTGGTGTTTTGCCGCAATGATGTTAATGATGCTAAAAATAATTTACTCACAGAAGAATTTGTAAACTTATGCGAGTCTGTGTTAAAGCATCATG
>JAFTJI010000053.1 GCA_017456495.1 Lentisphaeria bacterium
ACAGAGTCGCCTCCTATGACCGAACGAAAATCGAAGTCTGTTTTCTTTGTAAGTTCCATCAGAAACGACGGCGTCCCTGTGGCAAACCAGTAGTTGTTGAACTTTCCGCCGTTTTCAAAGAATTGAGCAAGGGACACCGGATTATAAACCGTTTTTGCCTTTTCCTCAAAACGGTACCCGTTGTACCATTCTTTGATCTTTGTCTTGTAAGCGTTGATATCCGTATCGCCAGCAAGTGCGGAGATCCGGTCGCCGAAGTTCGCCTCAAGTTCATCCTGTGTATAGCCGAACATGGTGGCATACCGTGCATCCATCGTGATGTCGGTCAGGTTGTTCAGATCAGAAAACAGCGATACATGGCTGAATTTGCTGACACCGGTCACAAACAGAAAACGTTCTTTGTCATTTCTGTCTTTCAAGACACTGAAGAAACCTTTCAAGCTTCTTTGTATCTTGGAAATTTCAGGATTGACAATGTTGTCCAGTATCGGTTTATCGTATTCATCAATGAGAACGACAACGGGACCGATCTCATATAATCTGTCGATCAACTCCCCAAAGCACAAGCCGGGGGTTGCATTATTCAGTTTTACGGAATAAGACTCTGCAACTTGTTTGATTTTCGCCATCAAATACCCGGATAATTCCTTTTGCGCATCGGAGTCAACATTGTAATCTCCGAAACTCAAATGGATCACCGGGTACGGCTTCCAGTCATACGGTTTGTCATAGATTGCAAGCCCTTTGAAAAGTTCTTTTTTCCCCTCAAAGACCGCTTTCAGAGTGGACACTGTAAGAGATTTACCAAAACGGCGCGGACGGGAGAGAAAATACCCGGCACTGCTCGGACAAATCAGCTGCCAAATATATTCGGTCTTATCCACATACAGGAAGTTCCCCTGTATAAGTTCTTCAAAATTGTAAACGTAACTGGTAATATCTTTCATTATCAACACTCCTGTTAATGTAATATACACTATATTAACAGTTTTTCAATTCTTTTATTTTATAAACAACAGAAAATCGTAATATATGACGATTTTTTTAATCAGAAACACTATCCTTACTCGCAATTTGTCTTCCGCAGCCTTGTGCAAGGAGGAAGCGCGAAAACGGCAAAAATCTTTCAGTGTAAATGAACTTTGACTGCTGTTTGGGCTGTAATGACTGCAAGCCACCTTTTTTTCTCTTCTGCGGAAGCAAAATCCTATTTGAAATATTTTTTCCGTCCTAATTGGCGGTTCTTGTTTTCGCCCATCGGGTGATAAGGTTTCAGGTCTATTCCCTGAATATTGGGTAAACGGTTGGCGATTTCAGCAATTTGCAGCAAATGTTCATCCTCATCGTTGACACCTGGAATAAGAGGACAACTCAATATAACCTGACCACCGGCGTTGGTGAGTTTTTGCAGATTTTCCAAAATCGTATCTATAGGAACACCGGTAAGTTCCCGGTGTTTGGCAGGAGAACTTTTTATATCCCAGACCCAGAGATCGACCAGCGGAAGCAATTCAGCAATCTGTTCCCATGGGGCAAAACCGCAAGTTTCGATCACCGTATGGAGTCCAGAAGTTTTGGCTTCTTTCAGCAACGCATAAGTAAACGTAAAGTGTGCAAGAGGTTCTCCGCCGGATATGGTAAGCCCACCACCGGAATTCCGGTAAAAAGCGAGATCTTTCATGACCTCTTTCATCACATCATTTACAGTCAATTTTTGTCCGATGCAATTCAAAGCTCCGGATGGACATGTTACCGAACAGCGTCCGCAACTGACACATTTGTTCCTGTCAAAAATATGTCGTCCTTCCTGCGCCCGGTGGCAGATTTCAGGACAATTTCCGGCACACATCATACAATTAACACACCGGTCAGAGTTAAAAAGGAGTTCCGCATTGAAAGTTTGTGATTCCGGGTTATGGCACCAGATACAGCGCAACGGACACCCTTTCAGAAATACGACAGTACGGATTCCCGGACCATCGTTGACAGCAAATTTTTCGATGGCAAAGACAAGTGTTTTATGTTCCTGCATAAAAGGACCTTTCATTTTTTCACAGGCTTACAGCGAATTGACAGTACGGGCAATGATATTTTCCTGGTGTTGTTCGGAAAGATTGACAAAAGTAGCGGAAAATCCGGAAACCCGCACCCGGAGACTCTTGTATTTGTCCGGATCTTTTCTGGCGGCGATCAGCTCCCGGGCGGAAACATGATTGAGCTGCAGCTGAAGTCCCCCTTCACGGAAATAAGTTTCAACAAGCACAACAAATTTTTGAAAACTTTCTTCATTTTGAACTGTATTTTCATCGACAGAAATATTCATAATGGTATTTCCGCACATAACGCCGGTCTGATCCATACCGGCAACCGAAAGCAGATGGGACGTGATCCCGTCTCTTTCTTTGCCGTTGGCTTGTCCGGAACCGAAAAGCAAGGCACTTCCTGCAACACGTCCGTCCGGCGTTGCCTGGGTCAAAGCTCCATAACGGGCATAATGAATATTGTAACCGGTGAGATTGCCATAACAGAGATAATGTCCGAAAATATCTGTTCTGCCTTGGGCAAAGTTATTGACCGAGGCGTAAAAGCGTTGTGCAGTCTGATTGGAAAGTTCATCATTATTGCCGAAAAATCTTCCCGTATTCAGAATCGCGGCGCGCAGCTCTTCATATCCTTTCCAATCCGCATCAAGGGCTGCAAGCAGAGTTTCCATAGTGCAGCGTTTTTCCTCATAGACAAACTGTCTGATAATGCACAGAGAGTCAATAAGATTTGTCGATCCCATAAAGTTTGCACACCAGCGGGCACGTTCTGCCCCGCCCTGGTTAATACTTGCAGCCCGTTCGATACAGCCCGGCATAAAAAGCGAAGTAAGAACATTGCAGTCCCGTGATCTGAGCATATTAAAACGGTTTGAATAGTCAAGGATCGTTTCAAGATCGTTGTGCAGTTCCTCTTCATAAACAGCATAAAAACTGTCAAAGTCGGGACTTTCAAGTACTTCTGCCCGACGGTCATTCAGAGTGTTGACCAGGGAACGAACGATATTAACAGTGTTACCGCCGAGAGAAATCCCCCCTTGAAAAGCCGGTTCGTTGCAGCCGACCATAATATAATCAAAGGCTGTTTCCCAAGGGATCCCGTTTTTAATCATAGCGGCGATACGGGGTTCATCATTAACAAGAGCGATGCGTTTGTTTTTATCTTTGCGTTCACTGTCAAGGATTTTTTCCAATACGGAACGCGATGTTTTGTGGTTCCAGCGCAGAGAAATCTGCGGGCGGATCAGATCGGTTTCCAAAAGAGCTTCAAGGATCAGTTCTGAAAGTTCATTCCAGGCACAAGAACCGTCAATAGTATAACCTCCGATCACAAAATGTGATTCAGCCCCCCGGTCAGCATTGGGACATCCGAAACGGGTCCAACCATGGATCATAACATAAAGTTCCTGTAAAAGCTCTTTTGCGTGTTCTCTGGTAAGCGTGCCATTCGCAATACCATTCTGATAAAGCTCATAAAGATATTGGTCCGGACGGCCGATACTGTCCGGTTGGAACATAAAACAGAAATAAAGACATTGCACCGCTTCTTCAAATGTCCGTGCAGGATATTCCGGAACCTGCCTGCAATTGGATGCCATACGGAGCAATACTGCTTTCCGTGCCGGATCCTGGCAGATAGTTGCCTGCATCCTGCATTCGGTGGCATATTGCCGTGACCGGCGGGTGATCCCCCTGATCATAGCTTCCAGAGCGGCGAGGAAGTTCAAACGTGATATATCATTGTGATAATGCCTGCGGGCTTCGATGATTTCCTGCCGCAAACCTGTCAACCCGATCCGGATGACCTTACCGAAATCAGCATTGGAGTGCTGCCATTCCATGGTGCAAAGGTTTTCCTGCGGCTGATTGTAATATTTGCTGAGGGCTTCAACGATATTTTTGTGTCCGGAGCGAGTAAATAAATCGGCTTCCACGGAGCCATCAAAGTGCATCATACCGACCAATTCATTATCATCGGTAAAATAACAGGGCTGCGCAGCCATGTATTCGGTCAGACGTTTCGCTATCCGTAAAGGCTCTGCAAGTTTCAAATCAAACTCATCATATTCCACTGGGACTGTAACTGGAAAAATTTCTCTGCTGCGTGCGGCTTTTACCAAACGGTCGATACGTTCATTCATCGTGATCATCCTTTCTGCATTTTTTTGTCACTGTTTTTGTTATGATTGCAGTTTTCTGATCATAATATATACTGCCGTTTATAATTTGGGAATATCAAAAAATATATAATACATATCATTTTCTGACATAGATTGGGCTATCTTTCTGTTGTTTGCGCAATTCACTGGGGGACGCGTTTGTATAATGGTGTATGAAGCGGGAAAAGTTGAATTCGGAAGAAAATTTCAATTCGGCTGCAACTTCTTTGATACTTTTACCGGAATCATTGAGCAACCCTGTTGCCCTGACTATCAGTTCCCGGATTAGATATTGTTTGGGGGTAATATGAAATACACTGTGGAATACGCGGGAGAAATAGGCATTTGACCACCCCATGAATGTCGCCATATCCCCAATACTCAACTGACTGTCCAAGTGTTCTTTTACATATTGAAAAAGCTCGCTGAACTGCATTATTTTTTTCATGTCAACAGGCAGTTCCTCCGGCCAGAACCTCAGGGAAATTTCGGATGCAATATGTTCTGCCATAACAATCTTACGCATTTGATCCTTTTCTGCAAATGCCGCAAGTATTTTCTCTTGCAAATGTTGATCTCTGAACATAAAACGTTTATGGAGCCCGGAAAAAATATCGACTCCCGGAAACAATTCGTATCGGAAATGGATGCAGCAATGTTCACAAGCCGTCGAAAAACGCAAACGCATTGGCGTGTCGCATGTGGTAAAAGAAAGAGAGCCTTCTTCCAGAAACAAACGACGTTTTTCTTCCAGTAATTCACACCAGGAAAGATCCTCCGGATCCGCTCTGGAAATCAGACTTATGGAGTTGAAAGGCAGCCGCCAGTCGCGCACATATTCCGTCGATTCTGCAAAAAGATCGACTAAATGCAATCTTGGTTGGCTTGTTACTGAAGTACGTAAAAAATAACGGGATGCAGATTTCATTTTTTGCCATTTCTGTTTTTTGTTAATATAGTGCGGAAAACAGAATTTTTCAAGTTGCATTTTGTTTTTTGTGACATAACTCCCAAAAGGAAAAAGCCTCATCCGGCTTCAGCAGCGTTGCAGATTACGCCGTGACAAGGAAGAAAAGGCTGCGCCTTTTGAGTGAAGTTGCGCTTCACCTTTGTTCAGAAAAACTCAGAATGTCACTTGGATTCTTCATCTTCAAACGGCAAATCCATACTTCCTGCAATTCCAAGTGTTTTTGCATTTTCTGGAGAAATAACCGAATGCCCCAACTCTTTTTCCAATTGTTCACGGGCGGTTTTTGCCACGTTGCCGCCGCGTTTTGCAACTTGAGCGTGTTGGGCAAAAGTATCTGGATTTTCCGCCTCTGAAATATCTTTGGTGGAAACTTCAGCAAGCATATTCAAAACCAGTTCGCGGTTGGTCATATTATCCCGCAGATTTTCTTTTTTCAAACCTTTGAATTGTTTATATTCTTTTGCTGTTTTTCCAGCCCACGCTTTGTAAATAATATCGGTCAAGATTGCAAACTCCGCACCTTCTTCCAAACCCAGCCGTTTCCATTCATCGGTCAATTCTTTGCGGATTTCGATTGATTTCAACCGCTGATTGATCCAATTTTCAGAATACCCCAAACGCCTGTAATCCAGCATTGCCTGTTCAATGGAGCGTTCCGGATCCTGCATCTGGTTGAGCCGCTCTGCCGCAACTTGGGCGATCCACAGCTTAAAGGGTTCCGCTTTCGG